>NZ_JAAKSD010000013.1:0-156347 GCF_049173735.1 Aeromonas sp. 602396
ACAACGGAGTGATCTGCACCTGAGTACCCGCTGACCTGAACAACTACAGGTATCGTGAAATGGAATTTTGACACTGGCAAACATCGATTGTCGGCTGACAACGGAGTGATCTGCACCTGAGTACCCGCTGACCTGAACAACTACAGGTATCGTGAAATGGAATTTTGACACTGGTAAACAGCGATTGTCGGCTGACAACGGGGTGATCTGCGCCTAAGTACCCACAGTGAATGGACTATCAGTATCGTGATAAAGGTAAACGGTTGCATCTCAAAGAAAACCACAAGCCATTTGACGTGTGGTTTATTTTTCACTCTATCAAGGTATAGATAAACATTATTGCTGGAGTTAATCTGTATACCTATTAGCATTACAACGATTTCTAATTGCAATTTTATTTCTAATCCAAGAGTCAATTTCTGCCTCTACAAATGCAACGGAGCGAGGCCCCAAACTTACCTGTTGTGGAAACAATCCGTGACTTATTAAGCTATAAACTGTAGACCTGGACATGCCTGTTTTTTTTACTACTTCAGTCATCTTGATCAAACGAATATCTTGCTCGTATACCATATACCCCTCACATTCTAGTTTGAGAAGGATTAAATCACATATATAAAAATACACAAGAAAAACTTAGAGAGAAAACGAAATAAGCCATTGACTCTATTAGACTTTATAAATAACCACATAGAAATGACAGACAATTATTATGTCTTATAAATAATTAGAGCTATTTTATAAGCGATTATAAATAACCATCCTTATGTTGGTGTACTGAACATAGCTGAACTTGCAATAGAGTAGCCTTGTTTTCAACAGCTCTGTATAAAACTTCGCCAACAAAAACCCAATCAAAACTCGTTATCATGCCTTTCTTACTTACAGAGGCGTTGTTGCCCAAATCTATACAGCTTGAATGTAACTACCTGAGGATTTGGCGTTCTGATCACCACCATCCTCTTCAAGTCTGCATTATGGGTACGTCGCCTCACTCCATCGCCAACTGACCTAAATACAACAAATCTTTGATTAATAGTGGCTAACTCACCTTCTGGATTGATGCCGAAGCCATGAGCAATTGGTTTCGCTACGACCTTCATGTACGGCGGGACCGCAGCCCGCTTTACACTGACCAGACCATCAGTACCTCCCTGATGCTCAAGGGAATTTTCAACCTCACTCTGCGGGCTACTCAGGAACTACTCGACTCCCTGTTCGAGTTGATAAATGTGCCGTCGTGCTCACCGGACTATAGCTGTGTCAGCAAGCGTGCACGCACAGTAACAGTGGCCTATCGACAGCCCCCAAAGGGACGCATTACCGACCTAGTGTTCGACTCGACTGGCCTCAAGATATTTGGAGATGGTGAGTGGAAGGTCAAAAACACGGCGGCAAGTGCGGTGCAAGTTGCATCTGGCAGTAGACCCGGCCACTCACGATATCGTGGCGGTGGAAGTGTCATTGGAAAATGTCCATGATGCCGAAGCTCAACCCACTGGCAGAGACGGCGATGAATCGGTTCAAGCAGTTGATGAAGGGCAAAATCAATCTGCGACATACAACGCTCAGGTAGAGGACATGACGGTGTTGTGAGCGCTATAAACAAACTGAATAGTCTTGGCTAGCCGGTCACAAACCAAAGTGTAACTGCTACTTGGGGAAGGGAAATCTGCGTTTTCTGATTGATCTGCCCCCCCCTGAGCAACTGTATCAATCAGCAAATACCACTATTGATGAGTGGTAGCGAGCCATCATCGTTGCTATGACCATGAAGCCAGCAACACTAAATGGTGCAACTAACTATTCACGGCTCCAGCATCTACACAGAAGGTAACCGGGTTGATGTATTGAAATTGGGAGAACAGGTGGATGACCTTACACATAAGGCGCGTATGACAAGAGTAAGAAACGACCCATTCTATACTCTTCACAACAAGTACGCCAACAAGTACGCCGACGATAAACTCACACTAAAATCGTTAACGAAAAAACCTAACACTTTGTTTTATATGGTGCCGATAAGGGGAATCGAACTCCTGACCTTCGCATTACGAATGCGCTGCTCTACCAACTGAGCTATACCGGCTTGTTGCTCTCCACATTCATAAAAAATGACCGGCAAGTCAATTGAGCCAGCTCGATTTTATGAGTTGGCTCATGGTGTTAGAGCCCGATTTACAGATCGACAAACTCGGGGATATGGGCGCGGCCGCGGCTCTCGAGGAAATCGAGCAGGGCGCGGGGAGAGCGCACCAGGATCCGCTCTTGCGGGAAGCCCGCTTCGGTCACCAGACGGTGGCAGTGGTCAAAATCTCCAAGAGTAAATGCCACGTGGGAATCGGAGCCGAAGGTGAGATAGGCCCCCAGATCTCGCGCGGCTTCGACTATGGCACGGCAGTTGCCTTCGCTCCCCGGGCGGGAATGAATGAAGGAGGAGTTGTTGATCTCCAGCGCTACCCGATAGTCAGCGGCCGCCTTGACCACCGCCTGAATGTCGATGGGAAATGCGGGGTTGCCCGGGTGGCTGATCATATCGACCCGGCCGCTCTTGATGGCGTTGATCATCGCCTGGGTATGGGTGGCCTGATCGCAGGGAGGGAATACCTGCTCATGAAAACCCGCCATGATCATGTCGAGGCGCGACTCATAGCGCTCGGGAAAATCGATCTCCCCGTCGAGGTTTTTGATGTTGGCCTCGATACCCCGCAGGATCCCTACCCCATCCACCACTCTTGGCAATATCGGCAAGTTGGCAAAATGCCAGACATGAGGGGCATCGGCCATCTCGGGCCCGTGATCCGTGGTGGCAAACAGCTTGATCCCCTTGGCCCTGGCTATCGGCAGATAGTCGTGGATGGTGCTGTAGGCATGGGTGCTGGCAATGGTGTGAGTGTGGGTATCGACCGGGTACTTCATCTTCTCTCCCCTCATATTTTGAAGGGGCAGCATAGCAAAGAGCGGCAGCTTGGGCCACGCCAGTGCTTGCCACACTTTGTCACAAAAAACCGCGAAGCTGACATAGTCTGAGGGGCTCTGGCTGGCATACTGCCTCCGTCGATACATGCCTGAACTCGCATCGACAGTTTGCCGTCAGGATGACGCGAACTCACTTTCCCCACCGTCGCGCCCTGCGGCGGTTTTTTTTGCCTGCAAACCGCAAACCGGTAACAAACGCGCAAAAAAAAAGCCCAACTAGCATGGAGCAGGTTGGGCGAGACTTAATGTTTAATTGCAGTGGCATAGATATAGAGTCCTGCTTTTTGACTAAGTTCCGCCCACTTTGCTTTTTTCATCGAAAAACATTCCGCTAACACTCATTCACATTCTCTTGACACTTCACGTTATGAAACGTACTTTTTAAACATTCGTTTAAGTGAGGTGTCCAGTGAGTAAAATCGATACCAAAAACCGTATTCTCGACGCCGCTGAAGTGCTGTTTGCCGAGCGGGGATTCGCCGATACCTCTTTGCGTCTGATCACCAGCGAGGCCGACGTTAATCTGGCGTCGGTGAACTATCACTTCGGCTCCAAGAAGGAGCTGATCCAGGCGGTGCTCGACCGCTATCTGAGCCTGTTTATGCCCGATCTTGATGCTCGCCTGCGGGTACTGATGGAGCAAGAGCAGCTGACCCTGCTGCAACTGTTTGAAAGTTTTGTAGAGCCACTGATGAAACTCTCGGCGGTGCGAGCCAACGGCCCGGCCATCTTTATGCAGCTGCTGGGGCGCGGCTATATCGACAGCCAGGGCCACCTGCGCCGCTTTATCACCGCCCACTATGGCCCCATTTTGCAGCGGATCACCCAGGCCATCTCCAAGGCCAATCCGGCCCTGTCGCCCGCGGATCTCTTCTGGCGCCTGCACTTCACCCTGGGCACCGTCGTATTCACCATGGCCTCTGCCGATGCCCTGCGCGACATCGCCCTGGCCGACTTTGGCCAGCAGCTCGATGTGGAAGGGCTGGTGCGCAACGTTATTCCTTATCTGGCGTCCGGAGTCGGGGCGCCCGTGGAGTCGACCAGGCTCTCCCTGGCCGTGTAACAACCAACTATAAATCAACGGAAACAGTGAAATAGAAGGAACTTCGGTATGATCACATTGCTTGTCCTGCTGGTGCTGGCGATAGCCGTTGTGCTCGGCGTACCCTCCATCCGTAAAAAGGTGGTAACCCGTCCGGTGTTCGGCATCTTCAAAAAGATATTGCCGCCCTTGTCAGCCACCGAGCGGGAGGCCATGGAAGCCGGCTCCGTCTGGTGGGATGGCGAGTTGTTTCGCGGCAACCCCGACTGGAAAAAACTGCACGGTTACGGCAAGGCCGAACTGACCGCAGAGGAGCAGGCCTTTATCGACAATCAGGTCGAAACCCTGCTCGCCATGGTTGATGACTTCAAGATCGTCAACGAAACCAAAGACCTGCCGGAACCGGTGTGGGACTATCTGAAGAAGGAAGGCTTCTTCTCCCTGATCATCCCGAAATCCTATGGCGGCCGCGAGTTCTCGGCGATTGCCAACTCCACCATCGTCACCCGCATCGCCACCAAGAGCCTGAGCGTGGCGGTCACCGTCATGGTGCCGAACTCCCTCGGCCCGGGCGAGCTGCTGATGCACTATGGCACCCAGGCCCAGAAAGATTTCTGGCTGCCGGGGCTGGCCAATGGCAAAGAGGTGCCCTGCTTCGCCCTGACCGGGCCGGAGGCGGGCTCCGATGCAGGTGCCATTCCTGACAAGGGAATCATCTGCAAAGGGATGCACAAGGGTGAAGAGGTGCTGGGTATTCGCCTCAACTGGAACAAGCGCTACATCACCCTGGCGCCGCGCGCTACCGTGCTGGGGCTGGCGTTCAAACTCTATGACCCGGAAAAACTGCTGGGTGACAAGGAAGAGCTCGGCATCACCTGCGCCCTCATCCCCACCAGCCACCCGGGCGTGCGCGTCGGCGATCGCCACTACCCCATGGGTCTGGCGTTCCTGAACGGCCCGACTTTCGGCAAGGATGTGTTTATTCCGCTCGACTGGATCATCGGCGGCCCGGATTACGCCGGTCGTGGCTGGCGCATGCTGGTGGAGTGCCTCTCCGCCGGTCGCGGCATCTCGCTGCCTGCGCTGGGCACCGCTTGCGGTCACATGGCGAGCCGTACCGTGGGCGCCTACTCCTACGTGCGTAAACAGTTCGGCATGTCCATCGGCAAGTTTGAAGGGGTGCAAGAGGCGCTGGCTCGCATCGGCGGCCTCACCTATCAGCTGGAAGGAGCCCGTCGTATGACCGCCGGTTCGCTGGACTTGGGTCAGGCACCGGCCATCGTCACCGCGATTTCCAAGTACCACATGACCGAAATGGCGCGTCAAATCATGGATGACTCCATGGACATCCACGCCGGTCGTGCCATCCAGCTGGGCCCGAAAAACTACACCGGCTACGCCTACATGGGTATTCCGGTCGCCATCACGGTGGAAGGGGCCAACATCCTGACCCGCAACCTGATGATCTTCGGGCAAGGGGCTACCCGCTGCCACCCGTACGTCTTTGCCGAGCTGGAAGCTGCAGCCGACACCGACGTGGAACGCGGTCTCGAGAAGTTTGACGCCCTGCTGATGAAGCACATCGCCTTCGGCGCCGGCAACTTCTTCGGTTCCCTGTTCCAGGGGCTGACTCTGGGTCAGTTCAACAGCGCACCGGTGGCTGGTGAAACCGCCCGCTACTACAAGCAGCTGTCCCGCATGAGTAAAGGGCTGGCCCTGTGCGCCGACGTCTCCATGCTGATGCTGGGGGGCGATCTCAAGCGCAAGGAGATGATCTCCGCCCGTCTGGGTGACGTGCTGAGCCACCTCTATCTGGCCTCCGCCACCCTCAAGCACTACGAGGATCAGGGCCGCATGGTCTCCGATCTGCCGTTCGTGCAGTACGCGGTGGAGCGCAACCTCTACCTGATTGGCAAGGCGTTCGAGGGCTTCTTCCAGAACTTCCCGAACAAGGTGGTGGGTGCCGTACTCAAGCGCGTGGTGTTCCCGTTCGGCGTCGGTTACAAGATGCCAGCCGACGATCGCTGCCACGCCATCTGTCTGGCCATGATGAAGCCGGGCGAATTCCGCGACCGTCTGACCGCCCTCTGCTATGTAGGCAAGGACGAGGCGGATCCGGTCGGCCTGATGGAGCGCGCCTTCCAGGCCATGGTCGCTGTGCAGCCCTACGAGAAGAAGCTGGTGCAGGCCCAGAAAGAGGGCAAACTGCCCCGCAAACTGGCGCTGCCGGAGCTGGTTGCCGCCGCGCTGGCCGGTTCCATCCTGAGCAAGGACGAAGCGGACAAGCTGCTGGCCGCCGATGCCCTGCGCTACGAAGCGATTCAGGTAGACAACTTCGCCCCGGGCGAGCTGGAAGGCTTCTCCCAGCAAGCAAACAAGCAGCCAAACAAGGTCGAGCACGCCGCCTGATCCCCTGGCAAACCATTACCAAACCGGCCCTCGTGGCCGGTTTTTTTGTTTGTTAACCATGCATTTACAAGCCGGGAGAATTCCAGTTAAATGCTTGAGTCCCTGTTGCAGGGACTTTGGAAGCAAGGCCAGCGGAATGGCCGATAACAACAACTCAGGAAGAGTGAATGAACCTCGCCAAAACGGCGATCGAACGCCCCATCTGGGTGGCGGTCTCGATCGTGCTGATTTTCCTGCTGGGCCTGCTCAGCATCCGGGGACTGCCGATCCAGCTGTTCCCCGACATCGACCGTCCACACCTCAACATCTCGGTGAGCTGGCGTTCCGCCTCGCCGCAAGAGATGGAGTCGGAGATCACCGACCCCATCGAGCAGGAGATGCAGGGGGTGCAAGGGCTCAAGAGCCTTGTCAGCAACAGCTATCCCGGCTTTACCGAAATCGACATGGAGTTTGCCCTCGGCACCGACATGCAACGGGCCCAACTCGATGTGATTTCGCGACTGAACCGGGTCTCGGGACTGCCGGACAAGATTGGCGGCCCCTACGTCAACAACTACAGCAGCAACGATACCCTCACCTTCTTCTTCATCCAGCAGCTGCCCGGCGCCAAGGGGGTGATCGATGATCATCAGGCGTTGATCGAGGCGAGGGTCAAACCCGAGCTGGAACGCATCGAAGGGGTCTCGACGGTCGCAATCGAGGGGATCAACGAGCGCCAGATCCAGATCCGCTTCGACCCCTACCGCGCCGCCGAGCTGGGAGTTGAGATCCCGGTGCTGGCCAGCCGCGCCACCACCGGCTGGGACGTGTCGGCCGGTACCCTCGACATTGGTCGCTGGGAGTACAAGCTGCGCTTCGCCGGTCGCTATGATGTCGAGACGCTGGGGGACAAGGTGGTGGACTGGCGCGATGGCCTGCCCATCTATCTGCGGGATGTAGCAGAAGTAAGGGTGGCCCGGGAAGAGAACCCGGTGCTGCGGATCCAGAACGGCAATACCGCCATCGCCGCCCAGATCTTCAAGGAGA
Organism: Aeromonas sp. 602396; assembly: GCF_049173735.1. Classification (NCBI taxonomy): domain Bacteria; kingdom Pseudomonadati; phylum Pseudomonadota; class Gammaproteobacteria; order Aeromonadales; family Aeromonadaceae; genus Aeromonas; species Aeromonas sp. 602396. Next base: position 7,457 of record NZ_JAAKSD010000013.1, read on the forward strand.
GCGGTGCCAACGCCCTGGCATCCCTTGAGGCGATCAAGGCCCGGGTGAACGAGCTCAACCGCGAGGTGCTGGAGCCGGTCGGGCTGCACATGGAGCAGTCGTTCGATGCCTCCCTCTACATCAATCACGCCGTCAGCATGGTCACCGCCAACCTGGGGCTCGGGGTGCTGCTCTCCTGCGCCATCCTCTGGCTCTTCCTGCGCCAGCTCAAGGCGACCCTGATGATTGCCCTCGCCATCCCCATCAGCATCATGCTCACCTTCTGCCTGCTCAAGGTGATGGATCGCACCCTCAATATCATCTCGCTGGCGGGCATCGCCTTTGCCGTCGGCATGGTGCTCGACGCCGCCATCGTGGTGCTGGAGAGCATCTACCGGCGCCACGAGCGGGGGGATTTGAGCAAGGCGGAGGCGGCGCTCGAAGGCACCCGTCAGGTGTGGACGGCGCTGGTCGCCTCCACCCTCACCACGGTCGCCATCTTCCTGCCGGTGCTGCTGCTCAACGATGTGGAGGGTCAGCTGTTTGCCGATCTGGCGCTCACCATCGCCTGCGCCGTGACGGTCTCCATGCTGGTCGCCGTCACCGTGCTGCCCGCGGTGGCGGCGCGCTGGATGGGACATGAAACACTGACCGATCCCTATGAGTCGCTGTGGCAGCGCACTACCCGTCACGTGATCCGCTGGACCTCGACCTCACGCCAGCGCTGGACGGTCATTACCCTGATGATGAGTCTGCCGGCACTGGCCACCTGGGCGCTGCTGCCCAAGATGGACTATCTGCCGGACGTGAAACGGGACGCGGTGGATGTCTGGATGAACTTCACCCCCGGGGTCAACCTCAAGGCCCAGCGCGAAGAGGTGATCGATACCCTGATCGCCCGCCTCGCCCCCTACATGAAGGGGGAGAAAGAGCCTGCACTCAAGAACTACTACATCTTGCGCTACCCGGGGGGGGCCCAGATTGGCGTGCGCCCCAAGGACGAAAACCGCATCAAGGAGCTGGAGAGCCTGTTGATGAAACAGCTGCTGGTGGGTATTCCCGACACCCGGGTGTTCGGCGGTCAGGGGTCGCTGTTTGGCGGCTTTGACAGCGAAAACGGCGTCTCCCTGCTGCTGCAGGGGGGTAACCTGCCCGAGCTCTATCAGGCGGCCCGTGCCAGCATGGCGATCCTCAGCAAGGACCTGCCGGGAGCACAGATCCGGCCCGAACCTAGTCTCGACTTCACCGCACCCGAGCTCAAACTGGTGCCGCAAGATCGACGTCTCGCCGAAGTGGGTTGGGATCGCACGCCCCTGCCCGCCATCATCCAGACCTTTGGCGACGGCTTGCGGGTTGGCGAGTATTTCGACGGCGAGGATCGGCTCGACATCATGCTGATGGGGCAGAGCTCCGCCAATCCGGACGAACTGAAGGCAGTGCCGCTGGCCACCCCCTCCGGGCGCATCGTCCCCCTTGGCGAGCTGCTGCGGGTGGAGCACGACATGGGCCCGGCCAGCATCTTCCGGGCCGATGGGCGGCGCAGCATCAGCCTGCAGATAGCACCTCCGGCGGGCATGACCATGGAGCAGGTGATCGACACCCTGAAAAACCGCAGTTTTGCCGCCATCCGCCCCCTGCTGCCCGCCGGTGGCGAGCTGCGCATTGCCGGCAACGCCGACAGCCTGCAACAGGCTCTCGACAATCTGGGGACCATCTTCCTGTTCGCCGTGGTGATCCTGCTGGTGCTGCTGTGGGGAGTGTTTGCCTCCCTCAAGGATGCGCTACTGGTGCTGCTCACCCTGCCCCTAGCCTCGGTTGGCGGCGTACTGGCGCTGCAACTGAGCGGGCTGCTGGTGCCGCTGCCGATGGATCTGCTCACCATCATCGGCTTTGTCATCCTGCTGGGACTGGTGGTCAACAACGCCATCCTGCTGGTGCATCAGACCCGCACCGCCGAGCGGGACGGCATGAGCCGTCAGCTGGCGGTGGCCGATGCCCTGCAAAGCCGGATGCGCCCCATCGCCATGACCAGTCTCACCAGCATCTTCGGCATGCTGCCGCTGATGCTGAGCCCGAGCGAAGGGAGTGAAATTTACCGCGGACTCGCCACCGTCATTGTCGGCGGCATGAGCTGCAGCACCCTGTTTACCCTGATCCTGTTGCCTGCCTTCCTGCGTCTCGGGGAACAGGTGGCGATCCCACAACCCCTGCGCCAGCGGGCCTGAGCAAGGAGCTCATCGATGACACACATGATTACCCGAATGTTGGCTGGCGCTGTGCTGATTGCAGGCAGTGCGCTACCGGTATTGGCCGATCAGGGCAAGATGGTGACCCTGGCGGATGTGACCCAAGGGGATGCGGCCGCCAATATCTGGGTCAGCGGCACGGTGGCGAGTCGCCAGCAGGCGGCACTCAGCGCCGAAGTGAGCGGCCGGGTGGAGTGGATCGCCGAATTTGGCAGCCGGGTCAAAAAAGGGGATGAGCTGCTGCGCCTCGACAGCGCGGCGCTGCGCCTCTCGCTGGAGCAGGCTCGCGCCGAGCAGGCGAAATGGCAGAGCAACCTGCGCTTCGCCCGCGCCGAATCCCAGCGGATCACCCGACTGCACCAGCAAAAGAGCGCCTCCCAGAGCCAATACGACAAGGCCAGTTACGATGTGGAGCAGGCCGCGCTGGCCGAGCGGCTGGCCGCCATACAGGTGAACCAAATTGAGGAACAGCTGCGCCGCAGCCACATCTATGCCCCGTTCGACGGAGTGGTGAACAACCACTTCATCCAGCCCGGCGAGCATGTGGACGCGGGCGAGCAGGCGCTGGAGCTGGTCAACCCGGATCAGCCGGATATCCGCCTGCAGGCCCCCATTCTATGGGCCCAGCAGCTGGCGCCGCAAACCCGGCTGCGGGTGGAGGGGGAGCAGCTGAGCGGTCACGGCGTCTATTACCAGCGAGCCGCCAGCGCCGATCCCAAGTCGCGCCTCATCGAGCTGCGCCTCAAACCGGAAGCGGGCACCTTCATCATCGGCTCGCCGGTGCGGGTTGCCCTGCCACTGGGGGAGCAACAGAGCATGCTGCTGCCCCGGGATGCCCTGGTGCTCGGCACCGATGGCAGCGTGGTCTATCAGGTGGCGCGAAGCGGCAAATCGCTCAAGGTGAATCGGGTGCCGGTCACCGTGCTGTTTGGCGACAGCCAGCAGGTGGCGGTGAGCGGCTCCCTCAAGCAGGGGGATCGGGTGGTGGTGCGTGGCGCCGGCAGCCTGCAGGATGGCGACACCATAGCGCTGTTCAAGGGGTAGCCACGCCCGGGTCAAGCTGGCCAATCTTTGCCCGCTTGACCCGGGACATACAGCCAAACGGGCCACAGTTTGCTATCTTGGCGGCCATCACTCGCGTTTAGAGCAATCAACACCCATGAGCATTATTTTGGGCATCGATCCGGGTTCGCGGATCACCGGATACGGGGTTATCCGGGTCGTGGGCGGCAAGGCCGAATACCTTGGCTCTGGCTGCATCCGCACCGATTGCGGCGAGCTGCCGGAGCGCCTCAAGCAGGTCTATGACGGGGTATGCGAGATCATCACCCAGTTCAAACCCACCGAGTTTGCCATCGAGCGGGTCTTTATGGCCCGCAACGCCGACTCGGCCCTGAAACTGGGGCAGGCCCGGGGCAGCGCCATCGTCGCCGCGGTCAACGCCTATCTGCCGGTGAGCGAATACTCTGCCACCCAGATCAAGCAGGCGGTGGTCGGCACTGGCGGCGCCGCCAAGGAGCAGGTGCAGCATATGGTGACCCATCTGCTGAAACTCTCCGCCACCCCGCAGGCGGATGCAGCAGATGCCCTCGGCGTCGCGCTCTGCCACCTGCACACCCGCCAGAGCCTGATCAAGATGGCCGGCCGTGCCAGCAGCTCGGTACGTGGCCGCTATCGCTGAGCCCTTGTGTCGTCCACGACTCATCTCGGTATCGCAAAATAAAAAACCGCCCCGTAAATCCGGGGCGGTTTTTTATATTTCCCCACATAACGGGGCCATCACTGATGGCCCCGTTATGTTTCTCATGTTGAATGGATTTGCTCTACCCCACCTCCCCCAGCGCGCCGATCAGGGCGTCGAGCCCCTGGTCAACCTTCGAGCGCGGGCAGCCGACGTTGAGGCGGATATAGCCTGTGCCTTCGGGGCCGTAGGTGTCGCCGCGCATGATGGCGACCCGGTATTTCTCCACCAGCAAGGTTTGCAATTCATTCATCCGTTCGGTGGTGTCGATGCCAAGACCGTTCAAGTCAATCCAGGCGAGATAGGTTCCCTCGGGCACCCGATAGTCGATGGCGGGGAAGGCTGCGTTGAGGCGCGCCGCTACGTGGGCGAGATTGCCGTGCAGGTAGGATTTGAGCGCATCGAGCCAGGCAGCCCCGTCCCGATAGGCGCTGATATGGGCCAGCACCCCGAGAATGGGCGGCGATGATAGGCCATGGGCCGCCTTGAGCCGCTGCAGATAGGAGGCCCGCGCCGCGGCGTTGGCGATAAAGGCGTAGGCGCCGCCAAGGGCGGGAATATTGAAGGATTTGGAGCCCGAGCTCACCAGCGCCCAGTGATCGTCCGGTGCCACCTCGCTCCACGGCAGGTAGCGGGCAAAGCTCACATCCATATGGATGTCGTCCGAGATCACCTTGACCCCGTGGCGCTGACAGATGGCGGCCATCCGGCCCAGTTCATCCCGCGTCCAGACCCGGCCGGTGGGGTTGTGGGGGCTGCAGAGCAGCAAAATCAGGCAATCGGGACGAGCGGCTTGCTGCTCGAAGCAGGCCCAGTCGATCTGGTAGCTCCCCTCTGTTTTTTTGAGCGGACAGGGCAGCAGCACCCTGTCGTTGGCAGTCAGCATATTGCCGAAGGCGTCGTAGGCGGGGGTATGCACCAGCACCCCCTCACCCGGCGCCGACCAGAGGCTCACCAGCTGGGCAATCACATAGATGACCGAGGGGCCGTAGACCAGCGTCTTGGGGTCGAGGCTCGCCCCGTGGCGGTGGGCAAACCAGTCGCTCACCGCCCCTTTGAAGTCGTCGTGATTCCAGCGGCTGTAGCCAAATACCCCGTGCTCCAGGCGAGTTGCCAAGGTCTGGCGAATGCAGGGGGCGGTCTCGAAATCCATGTCGGAGATGGTAAAGGGGAGCAGATCGGCATGGCCAAAACGGTCGGCTACATAGTCCCACTGAGTGCAGTAGGTGCCGTGGCGGTCGACCACATGGTCGAAGTCATAAATATCGTGCATGAAGTTTCTCCCTCCATAAACAGGAGACATATTGAGAGAGGCAAACAAGGGGGGCTTGCGCCCCCCGTTCGGATCTTATTGGCCGGTTCAGGCCCCCATCAGACTCTGCAGCTGGTTTTTCACCAGATGCACCTGCGGGCCGATCACCACCTGCAGGTTGTGCTCGTCGAGCTTGATCACCCCGATGGCGCCGTTTGCCTTCAATACCTTGTCATCAACCCGGCTCATGTCTTGCACCGACATCCGCAGGCGGGTGATGCAGTTATCGAGCGCCAGAATGTTATCGGCACCGCCCAGGGCGTTGAGGATGATTTCACCGTTGTAACCGCTGTTGCCGGCCTTCTTGCCTGCGGGCTGGGCAGTCTCGCTGGTTTCAATCTCGCGGCCCGGGGTTTTCAGGTTAAAGCGCACGATGGCGAAGCGGAACACGCTGTAGTAGATGGCAAACCAGATGGCGGCCGCGACCGGCACCAGATACCACTTGGTGGCGGTGCCTTGCAGCACGCCGAACACCAGAAAATCGATCAGGTTGCCGTCGGTGTTGCCGATGGTGACGCCGAGCAGCCCCATGGTCATAAAGCCCAGACCGGTCAGGATGGCGTGAATGACGTAGAGTACCGGTGCCACGAACAGGAACAGGAACTCCAGCGGCTCTGTGATGCCGCCGATGACGCAGGCCACCACACCGGAGACCAGCAGCGCCTTGATCTTGCCACGATTTTCCGGACGGGCGCAGTGATACATGGCGAGCGCCGCACCCGGCAGGCCGCCGAGGAAGGCAGGCATCTTGCCCTGAGAGAGGAAGGAGGTGGCAGAGACCGAGAAGCCGGAAGTGTCGGCGCAAGAGAGCTCGGCGTAGAAGATATTGAGGGCGCCGCTCACCTCGTGACCACATACCAGCTGGGTGCCGCCCGCTTCGGTAAAGCGAATAAGCGCCACCAGAATGTGGTGCAGGCCGAGCGGCAGCAGCAGACGCTCACCGGTACCGAACAGGAAGGGGCCGAAGGGACCGGCGTGGGAGATGAGCGCCCCGATGCCATTGATGCCGGCAGCAAACCAGGGCCAGACGAACGGCACGACCAGACCGACTACACCCAGCACCAGCGCGGTGATGATGGGCACGAAGCGGGCACCGCCGAAGAAGGCGAGCGCATCGGGCATCTTGTAGGTGTAGAAACGGGCGTGGAGCTTCGCGACGATCACCCCGACGATGATGGCCCCCAGAATCCCGGTGTCGATGGAGCTGATGCCGAGGATCGATTTCACCCCGTAGGCCTTCTCCGCCGCCGCGTCACCGATGACGTTGGCCACGGTGAGGTAGAAGTTGATGGAGAGGTTGAGCGCCGCATAGCCGACGAAACCGGCAAAGGCCGCGACCCCCTTCTCTTCTCGCGCCAGCCCGAGCGGAATGGCCACCGCAAACATCACCGGCAGGTAGATAAAGGCCACCAGCCCCACCTTGGTCATCCAGAGGAACAGCAGTTGCAGCACGGTATTGTCGAGGAAGGGCATGCTCTGCTTGACCGCATCGCTGGTGAGCGAGCTGCCGACACCGAGCAGGATGCCCGAGAAGGCCAGCAGGGCGACCGGCAACATAAAGGTCTTGCCGAGGCTCTGCAGGAACTCCCAGATGGTGGATTTGGCTTGAGGCTTGGCCATGAAACGGCTCCTTGTGAATAGACAGCAATATCTGCGGCTGCCCTCCCCCGCTCGAGGCAATCTCGAAGCAAAAGGCGCGGGTCAGCATCAGGTTTTGCTGGATGATAAAACGTTTTATCAATTTACAAGTGCCGACAGGATCACAGAATAAGGGGGCTGGCTGACGGCAGGATCCAAATTTGTGAGCCGGATCGGCCAGATGGTGATGTAACGTTTCACTTGGGCATATGAGCAGGTATGCTGGGGCCTCGCTTTCAACTGTCCGTCGTCCATTCGCCCTATGTCGCCCAAATCCCTCTCTGCCAAAGCCACCAAGATCACCGATGTCGCCCAGCGGGCGGGAGTGTCGGTCACCACCGTCTCCATGGTGCTCAACGGCAAGGGACGTATCTCCCCGGCCACCGCCGAGCGGGTGCAACAGGCGATAAAAGAGCTCGACTATGTGCCCAACAGCGCCGCCGCCAACCTGCGCAGCCAGCAGTCCAATCTGGTGGGGCTGATCCTGCGCGACATCACCGACCCCTTCTATACCGAGGTGACCGCCGGGGTGAGCGAGGTGCTGGAGCAGCAGGGCTATCTGCTGTTTCTGACCCAGTGCGGCCACAGCCCGGAGCGGCTGCAGCAGAGCATCCACTCCCTGTCACGCCAAGGGGTGGCGGGCATCATCTTCAATCCGGTGCGCGGCGCGGCGGCCAAAACCCTGGAAACCCTGCTCGACTCCGAGCTGCCGGTGGTGTGCGCCGCCCGCTCCTACTATCGGGATGACGTGGACTTTATCGGCCCCGACAACACCCACGCCGCCAAGCAGGCCACCACCTACCTTATCGAGCAGGGGCACCGCCATATCGCCTATGTCGGCGGGCGGGCCGACTCCCTCACCCGTGCCGAGCGGATCGGCGGCTACTGCGCCAGCCTGCTGCAATATGGCCTGCCCTTCAAACCGGAGTGGGTACTGGAGTGCGAGCGCACCCAGCGCAGCGCCGCCGACACCATCGCCCAGCTGCTGCACCAGCATCCCAAGGTGACCGCCGTGCTCTGCCACTACCCCGAGGTGGCGCTCGGCGCCATCTATGGCGTCGAGGCGAGCGGCCGCACCGTGGGCAAGGACAACTACATCGGCCAGCAGGTGGCCCTGCTCGGCTTTGACGATGTGGCGGAGGCCGAACTCACCTCCCCCGCCCTCACCTTCGTCAGCTCACCGGCCCGCGAAATCGGCCGTCAGGCGGCAAAACGACTGCTGACCCGGATGCAGCAACCCGAGCTCGCCCCCAACCGCCATATCATCACCCCCAATCTGCAAAAACGGGAGTCGGCCTGAGCTGGCTGGACAAGCCCGAGCTCACCCCACCCGCCATATCATCACCACTCACCAGCAAACCGCAGAAGCGGGCATCGACCAGAGGCACACGGCTGCGGCGCGCGGGAAAATAACAAAGAGGGGGCGCAAAAATGTGAGCCTGCTCACTGCGTCAGCAAGGAGAGATTGAGAGCCAAGTGGAGAGGAATATGATGGGCGCCTGCCTCACTTCACGAGCCCATTTATGAGCAACCCGCACGACCAGAACCCGCCGAGTGAAATCCATCGCTGTGACAAATGCAGGGAGCGTACCCGCCATCTCGTGGTATTGGTCGCCCGCGATCACAGCCAGGACATCATGCCCAAGGATCCGCGCAAAGCCTTCTGGCAAGCCTTTACTTCCAGCAGCATTACCAACTGGGCGTTTGGCGAAACGCTGGCTTACCAGGCCACCCATGTAAAGCACCTGATCTGCGAGCGCTGCGGCGAGAAGTTTCTGGAATATTGAGTGACCATCAGGCCCAGAGGACGGCGCACCACGGACCGTCAGAGCGGGATAAAAGAGAAATAAAGATGACGTTTGTCGAGACGAACCCCGACCAACTGCCGCTAGCGCTGCTGCTGGAGGCCGATCCCGCAGAGCTGCGCATTGCCCCCTACTTTCCAGCCTCCAGATATCTGTTCCAGAAAAGAGCGCTCATAGATGAAACGAATTCTGATTATTGGCAACTCTGGGTCGGGCAAGAGCTGGTTGGCAGCTCGATTGGCTGAGGGGTTAACTATCCGCGAGGTCAATCTGGACACCATCGTCTGGCAACCGGGCGGGTTTAACCAAAAACGGCCCCAGCATGAGATTGATCATGCCATTCAAACACTTGCTCAAGAGCCATCATGGGTGGTCGAAGGGGTATTTGGTGCCCTGGCCGAGCAACTGCTTGATGCCGCCGATACCCTGCTTTTTCTGGATCTCGACTGGTCAGTATGCCGTGATTCACTGCTATCGCGCGGATCACAAAGTGCCAGGCAACGGGATGCCGTAGCAGCCGAAGAGAGCTTTCAACAACTGCTGGTGTGGGCATCGGAATATGGGCAGCGAGCCGGCAAAAGCTCCCGCCAATTCCATCACGAGCTGTTTGATCGATTCCCAAACGACAAGCACCGTTTCACGACTCGCACAGAGGTACATAGCTATCTCACGCAACTGACCACTCATAGCTAACGGGGTAGAGGATGACGCAACAGGAGCTGGCGAAAATGGGGGGCGCTTCGGTAAGTATCCAGCTGCTGGATGGCAAACCCTGTATCAGAAAAAGCGGCGCATCGCCTGTCGAGCGCCATTTCTACCAACGCGCCGCACTGCATTTGAGCGGGCTCAACACTCCAGCCCTGCTCAAGGTCGAAGGGGAGACCCTGTTCCTTGAGCAGATCCCTCATCCGGTCACGCTCACGCAGCTGCACCACAACGAACAGACCTTTGCTCAGCTGGCCTGCCTGCATAACGCCAACTATCAGCCCGACTTTGCGGTGAAAACTCACGGCTGGTCGCTCGCCGACACCGACGAGGCGCTCTCTGTACTCTGCTTGCCGGAAGCGGTAAACGAGAAGATCCGCCATATCCAGCAACTTGGTCACGAACTATTCGAGGAGTCATGCCTGATTTCGGGAGATAGCAATGAGGGCAACTGGGGCACCCGCAACAATGGTGAGATGGTGTTATTTGACTGGGAGCGATTTGGTTATGGCAGTCCGGCCATCGATCTAGCCCCGCTGGTGCCGCGGATGGGTTCGCTGGCTGAGTATGAAACCATCATTGAACGCTATCTGCGCCACAGTTCGCTGCTCTCTGGCAACCGGTTGCTGCGCCATCTCGTCATGGCCAAGTGCTGGCTGATTATTGAGGTCACCAATCTGCTGACCAGAAGGGAGAAGCCGCAGGCACAGCAATATCTGGAGTGGTATCGGCAACAAGTTCCCAACTGGCTGGGGTCGGTGGCGCATATTGTGTAATCCGCAGGTTCGAATAGCGCAGCGTATTCGAACGTTCGTGTTATCACCTCTCTCTTTTCAGCCATCCCTCTCTTGCCACCACACTTTCTTCCCAAACAACGCCCCTCTGCGCTCGCCCAGCCAATGCGATTGGCCTCCGCCATCAGGCGCATAAAAATCCTAATCCGCCCGACGAAACTGCGACTTTTTGTGAGAAGGGTCACATCTAATAACGCCTTAAAACCACATATAAATCCAGACCCCGCTGATGATTAATTTATTGATATGGCGCATTGCAAACCTGACGGCGAGCCTAACCATAATCCATTTATCTGTTTTTAAAGAAAAAATGTGTGAACATCTGAAAATGGCGAGTCCTGCCTGAAAACGGGATCTTCATCACATCGCGTTTTACTGCGCACAAAAATCCAGTTATTGGCACATTTGTCCGATAGGGAGGGAGTGGACGAGCCGCGATAATGATCAGGTCATTTTTATCCAGTACGTCGATACGTACTCACGCATAGCTTCCGTCACCGGAAGCGGGGAGAGCGCCATGATCACCACCTTGATCAATGAACATCTGATCAACCTCGATTTGAAAGCGACGCGTAAGGAAGAGGTCTTCACCGAGATGGCCCGCCTGCTGGCGTCGCAAGGCAAGGTCAGCAACGAGCAGGCCTTTATCAAGGATCTGTGGGCCCGCGAAGATCTGGGTAACACCGGCTTTGAAGAGGGCGTGGCCCTGCCCCACGCCAAGAGTGCGGCGGTGTGCAATCCGGCGGTCGCCATCGGCATCAGTCGCAACGGCATCGACTACGGCGCCGAAGATGGCAAGCCGTCCCACATTTTCTTTATGATCGCCTCCCCCGATGGCGGCGCCAACCACCATATCGAAGTGCTGGCCGAGCTCTCCGGCAAGCTGATCGAAGAGGGCTTTATCGCCAAACTGCTGGCGGCAAAAACCCCGGCCGATGCGCTGGCGCTGCTGCTGACCAAGAAAGAGGAGCAGAGCGCGGCCCCGACCACCAGCAAGGGCTTTATCATCGGTGTCACCGGCTGCCCGGCCGGTATCGCCCACACCTATCTGGCGGCCGAGTCGCTGGAGCGCGCCGCCAAGGAGCTGGGTTATGAGGTGAAGGTGGAGACCAACGGCTCCATCGGCGTCAAGAACAGCCCGACCGCGGACGAGATCGCTCGCGCCAGCGCCATCGTGGTCGCCTGTGACAAGCAGGTGGATATGGCCCGCTTTGCCGGCAAGCCCCTCATCAAGACCGGCGTCAAGGCCCCCATCAAGGATGGCAAGGGTCTGATCGAGCAGGCCCTGAAAGCCCCCGCCTATGTGGCTGGCAAAGAAGATAAAAAAGGTGAAGAGAAGAGCGCGGGCGGCAGTTCCGATCTCTATCGCTACCTGATGAACGGCGTCTCTCACATGATCCCGTTCGTGGTGACCGGCGGTCTGTTGATTGCGCTGGCACTCGCCATCGGCGGCAACCCGACCCCGAGCGGCATGCAGATCCCGGAAGGGAGCATGTGGAACCAGATCCTCAACGTCGGCGTGGCCGCCTTCACCCTGATGATCCCCATTCTGGCGGGCTATATCGCCTACGCCATCGGTGATCGTCCGGCGCTGGCACCGGGCTTTATCGGTGGCTGGATCGCCAACAACGGCAGCTTCTACGGCGCTGACGCCGGTACCGGCTTTATCGGTGCCATCATCGCGGGCCTGCTGGTCGGCTATCTGGTGCGCTGGATTGCCACCCGTCAGTACCACAAGATGGTGCAACCGCTGGTGCCTATCCTGATCGCCCCTATCGTAGGTTCCCTGTTTATCGCTGCGGTCTTTATCTTCATCATCGGCGCCCCGATTGCCGACATGATGACCGGCCTCAACGCCATGCTGCTCTCCATGAGCGGTGGCAGTCTGGTGCTGCTGGGTATCGTGCTGGGTGGTATGGCCGGCTTTGATATGGGTGGCCCGGTCAACAAGGTGGCATTCCTGTTCTCCGTCGGCATGATTGCCTCCGGCCAGACCCAGTTTATGGGCGCCATGGCCTGCGCCATCCCGGCCGCGCCCCTTGGCATGTCGCTTGCGACCGTGCTCGGTCGCAAGCTCGGCATCTTTGACGAGTCCGAGATCGAAGCGGGCAAAGCCGCCGGTGCCATGGGTCTGGTGGGTATCTCCGAAGGTGCGATTCCGTTCGCCGCCCGTGACCCGCTGGCCGTCATTCCGGCCAACGTGCTGGGCAGCATGACCGCAGCCGTGATGGCCTTCCTGTTTGGCATCACCAACAGCGTTGCTCACGGTGGCCCCATTGTGGCCCTGCTGGGTGCCGTCAACAAGCCGCTGCTGGCCCTGCTCTGCATGATCTGCGGTGCCATCGTCACCGGCGTGGTGGCGGTTGCCCTGAAAAAACTGCGGGTCAAAAAGAGTGATGAGGTAACTCTGGCCAAGGCGGCCTGAGTGCCCCCTCGCCATCGCGGCTCGTAAAACATGACAAGAGGCCACCCCACGGGGTGGCCTCTTGTTTTTGGGATGGCTGACGGGCCTTTCCCCAATATCGCCACCTGAGAATTGGTGGTCAATCAGCCCTCTCCCTTCACTTTTCCCTTAACTTCTCCCCTTACCTTTCCCTGGCTACCTTCTGGCCAATCCATCCCACCTCCCCATCCCAGCCAAGCCAAGCCCAGCCAAGCCCAGCCCAGCCCAGCCCAGCCCAGCCCAGCACTCGCACAAAGCGCCAAACTGGCTGAAATGGCAGCAATCCGGCATCAGCGGTGTGATGTTTCTCACGCTTTGTCCGCGAAAGCGCAAAAACTAGGAAAATTTCCTAGCCCCACTAGGGATGGCTCTCAAGCCATTTTTTGCCCCTCTTATTAGAGTCACCTCACCTGATGTCGTGACCCGCACCGCGACGGGCAATGTGCCCCGTCATCCCGTGCCGGGCCCGGGTTTATATGGATGGAGCGTCGAGCGCTGCAACGGCTGACAGCCCCGATGTTCCGTTCCCCCTTCCGTGGCGTGACCTCGAACAACCTATCTACAAATGAGGGGCGCGGCGGAAATACCGTCTATCTCGCAGAGGATGAACGAAGATGTTGAAATTGCTCCAACAGGTCCGGGTCCCCACCCTGGACCTGCCGGTCGAAGCCCGGCGCAAGCTCTGGTTCAAGCCGTTTATGCAATCTTATCTGGTTGTATTTATTGGCTATTTGACCATGTATCTGATCCGCAAGAACTTCAACATTGCGCAAAATGACATGATCCAGGAGTACGGTCTCTCCATGACCGAGCTTGGCATGATCGGCCTTGGCTTCTCCATCACCTACGGGGTGGGCAAGACCATCGTCTCCTACTACGCCGACGGCAAGAACACCAAGCAATTCCTGCCGCTGATGCTGATCCTCTCCGCGCTCTGCATGCTGGGCTTCAGTGCCAGCATGGGCGGCACCGGTTTCAGCCTCTACTTCATGATCTTCTTCTATGCCCTGAGCGGTTTCTTCCAGAGCTGTGGTGGCTCCTGCAGCTACTCCACCATCACCAAGTGGACCCCTCGCAACAAGCGCGGCACCTATCTGGGCATGTGGAACCTCTCCCACAACGTGGGCGGTGCCGGTGCAGCCGGTGTGGCGCTGTTCGGTGCCAACTACCTGTTTGATGGCAACGTGCTCGGCATGTTTATCTTCCCCTCCATCATCGCGCTGATCGTCGGCTTTATCGGCCTGCGCTTTGGTAGCGATTCACCGGAAGCCTACGGCCTTGGCAAGGTGGAAGAGCTGTTTGACGAAGTAGCGAGCGAAGAGGATATCGCTACCGAAGAGCAGCAGCTGACCAAGTGGCAGATCTTCGTGAAGTATGTGCTGCTCAACAAGGTGATCTGGCTGCTCTGCTTTGCCAACATCTTCCTCTACGTGGTGCGTATCGGTATCGACCAGTGGTCTACCGTCTATGCCCACCAGGAGCTGGGCTTCTCCAAAGATGTGGCTATTCAGGGCTTTACCTTCTTCGAAGTGGGCGCACTAGTCGGCACCCTGATGTGGGGTTACCTCTCCGATCTGGCCAATGGTCGTCGTGGTCTGGTTGCCTGCGTGGCACTGGCGCTGATCATCGCCACCCTGGGTCTCTACCAGCATGCGACCACCCAGTTTATGTTCCTGGGCTCCCTGTTCACCCTGGGCTTCCTGGTGTTTGGTCCGCAACTGCTGATCGGCGTGGCCGCCGTGGGCTTCGTCCCCAAGCAGGGCATCAGCGTGGCCGATGGCGTCAAGGGCACCTTCGCTTACCTGATTGGTGACAGCTTCGCCAAACTGGGTCTGGGCATGATCGCCGATGGCACCCCCATCTTCGGCCTGACCGGCTGGACCGGCACCTTCGCGGCGCTGGACATCGCAGCCGCCGCCTGTCTGGTGCTGATGGGTTGTGTCGCGGTCGCCGAAGAGCGCAAAATCCGCCGCATCAAGCGCGAACTGAAAGCCGCCGAGCTGGCTGCCCAGACCGCCTGATAGCCATAACAACAGACGCAGATTGTTCAGGGTCACCCACAGGGGTGGCCCTTGTTTTTTGGGAAACCCCACTCCCAACTAGCCCATATCAGCCTGCATTGCCGTTCAAGGGACGGGCATATCCCCATCAAGATCCCACTTTTCATATGGACTTTTGGTAAAAGCCCCCCGCTGGCGCTATCTTGTTGCTCCCCCTTGTCAGCATCACAGAGAGCAGATGAAGATCGTCGCCGTCACCGCTTGCCCGACCGGTATCGCCCATACCTATATGGCTGCCGATGCCCTGCAAAAAGCCGCCACTGGGCTGGGACTCAAGATCAAGGTCGAGACACAGGGCGCCATGGGCATGGAAAACATGCTGACCGCCCGCGATATTGCCAGCGCCGACCTGGTGCTGATTGCCTCCGATATCGAGATTGAGCAGAAAGAGCGCTTCCTCGGCTGCACCATCCATCAGGTGAGACTGGAAACCGTGCTGCTGGATGCCAACGCCGTACTCAAGGCCCTGCCGATCCCGGCCTGATGCTGACCCGCGAAATCACCTTCTACTGCCAGCAGGGGTTGAGCATCACCCAGGCCAAGCAGTTGAACCGGCTGGCGGGGATGTTCAAATCCACCATCCGCTGCGCCAACCTCACCCGGCGCCAGACCGTTGCCGCCAGCAACCAGCTCTCCCTGTTGACCCTCGCCACCCAACCCGGCGATCTCTGCCAGTTGCAGATCGAAGGGTGCGATGCCGAGCTCGCCCACATGGCCTTCACCTGCTGGTGCGGGGAGCTGGGTCAACCGCTGGTGCGCCCGCACACCGCCGCACTGGCGGAGTTGCGACTGGCCAACGCCCTGCCCGACTACCAGTTTGCCCTGCGCCAGCTGGCCCACAGCCCCGAACCGCTGAGCAAGGCCGAGGCCCTCGAGCATCTGATCGATCTGCTGCCCGCCGAGCTGATCACCGACCGCGCCACACTGACCGCCGCGGTGGAACGGCGCGAGCAGGTCTCAGCCACCATCATCCGCCCCGGCCTTGCCATGCCCCATGTATTGAGCGAAGGGATCAGCCAGCCAGCGCTGACCCTGCTCAATTGCAAGGAGCCCATCGAGTGGGGCTCTCAAATCGGGCCGGTGCAGACCATTATTCTGCTGGCGGTGCCGGTTGGTAGCGGACGGGAGACCCTGCGCCCCCTCACCCGACTGGCGCAGGCGATGATCGACGATGTGGTCAGCCACGCCCTGCTGTTGGCGGGCTCGCCCCCCGCCCGTCAGGCTATCGTGATCGAGAGCCTGCTGAGCTAGGCGAATTGGCTCCGGGCGCTGCTTGCTGTAACGCCAGCCATTCATCCTGCCCTCAGCACCCTGTGGTACACTCGCTGCCATCGTCTGTCTGAAGTGTGTATCCGATGAAATCTCCCCGCTCCCGTCTCTCTGTCAGCCGCGCGCCGCGCGATAACGCCCCGCGCACGGCGGCCAAACCCGCCGCCCCCCGCCATGCATCCCCCCGCAAACCGGAGCTGGCCCCAGAGGATCGCAAATTGCTCCTGCTGAACAAGCCCTATATGGTGCTCTGCCAGTTCACCGACGAGGCGGGCCGCGAGACTCTCAAGGATTACATCAAAGAGCCCGGCATCTACGCCGCAGGGCGGCTCGATCGCGACAGCGAGGGGCTGCTGCTGCTCACCAACGATGGCAAGCTGCAGGCGCGCCTCACCCAGCCTGGGGAAAAGACCCCCAAGACCTACTGGGTGCAGGTGGAAGGCATCCCCAGCGAAGAGAAACTGGCCGCCCTGCGCGCCGGTGTGGAGCTCAATGACGGCATGACCCTGCCCGCCGGGGCGCGTATCATGGATGAACCTGCGGTGTGGCCGCGCAATCCGCCGATCCGCGATCGCAAGGAGATCCCCACCAGCTGGCTGGAGATCAAGATAGTGGAGGGGCGCAACCGCCAGGTACGGCGGATGACCGCCCATATCGGCCACCCCACCTTGCGCCTTATTCGCTACGCCATCGGCGACTGGACGTTAGATGGTCTGGCCCCCGGCGAGAGCCGCGCCCTGCCCGCTCCCGAGTTGGCGCCAGCCCCGCGCAGGGCACAGGCACCCAACAAACCGCGCAGTCAGGGCACGGGCAGCAGCAATCCACGCGCTTCCCAACCGACCCGAAGCCCGCATGGTCAGGGCCAGCGGCGCGACAGCCGTGACGCGAGCCCCCGCCCGGCCAATCGCAGCAGCGGCCGTGGTACCGCGCGCCGACCGGCCCGCAACAACCCCTCGAAGTGACGCGCAGCCCGCTGGCAATCGAACAGTAAAGAACAGCGCTGAATCGAGCCCCCGCTCCGGCCGGGGCCAAACCGGTAACGAGACAAGGAGTCCTTATGAGCGATAACCTTTCTGCATCGCAGGAAAAAACGCCGCATGAGCGCATGCAGGCCAGATTGACGGTTGCCGCGCTGGTGCAGTGGCAGGGCCGCTTTCTGGTGGTGGAAGAGGAGATAAAAGGCCAGCGCCGCTTCAACCAGCCCGCCGGCCATGTGGAGGCCGGTGAAGATCTGCTCACCGCCGCCTGCCGCGAGCTGAAAGAGGAGACGGGGCTGACCGCCACGCCTACCTCCTGGCTTGGCACCTATCTCTACAAACCGGCCGACAGCGAGGCCACCTATGTGCGCACAGCCATCATCTTCGACCTTGAAAAAGCGCCGGGTCAGCACCATCCAGAGGATCCTGACGGCGATATCCTCGCCTGCCACTGGCTCACCCTGGAGGAGATCGCCGAGTGCAAACCGGCCCTGAGAAGCCCGCTGGTGTGGCAGTGCATCGAGGATTATCTGGCGGGAACACGCCTGCCGCTCTCGGCGCTCAAGGCCTTTATCCAGAGCTAGGGACAGAGCAGGCATCCGCTGGCAATCGCCACAAGAAAAACGATTTCCTGTCGCAAGGTTCCTGATGGGGACAGTGGCATGGAGATGTGACCGGGGGCGCAAAACTCTGGTAGAATACGCCCCGTTTAAACGAACTGGTAACTTCGACTAATGACAGACAACAGCCAAATCAAGGTGATCGTCGGCATGTCCGGCGGCGTGGATTCTTCCGTCTCGGCCTACCTGCTCCAGCAGCAGGGCTATCAGGTCGAAGGCTTGTTCATGAAGAACTGGGAAGAAGACGACACGGACGAGTACTGCTCTGCCGCCCAGGATTTGGCTGATGCCAAGGCCGTCTGCGACAAGCTGGGGATGAAACTCCACACTATCAACTTCGCGGCCGAGTACTGGGACAATGTGTTCGAGCACTTCCTCGAAGAGTACAAGGCTGGCCGCACGCCAAACCCCGATATCCTTTGCAACAAGGAGATCAAGTTCAAGGCGTTCCTCGAATTTGCCGCCGAAGAGCTGGGTGCCACCTACATCGCCACCGGCCACTATGTGCGCCGTGACGACAGCACCGGCCGCCCGCGCCTGCTGCGCGGTCTCGATACCAACAAGGATCAGAGCTACTTCCTCTATACCCTGAGCGAGAAGCAAGTGGGTCAGAGCCTGTTCCCGGTTGGCGATCTGGAGAAGCCCGAGGTGCGCCGCATCGCCGAGCAGCTGGATCTCATCACCGCCAAGAAGAAAGACTCCACCGGTATCTGCTTTATCGGCGAGCGCAAGTTCAAGGACTTCCTGGCCAAGTTCCTGCCCGCCCAGCCCGGTAAAATCGAGACCGTGGATGGCAAGGTGATCGGCGAGCATCAGGGTCTGATGTATCACACCCTGGGCCAGCGCAAGGGGCTCGGTATCGGTGGTCGAAAGGATGCCACCGAAGAGGCCTGGTATGTGGTCGACAAAGAGGTCGAGCGCAACGTGCTGGTGGTGGCGCAGGGCGAGCATCCTCGCCTCTACTCCGATGGCCTGATTGCCAGCCAGTTGCACTGGGTGGATCGCACTCCCATTCGCGAGCCGCGTCGCTGCACCGTCAAGACCCGCTACCGTCAGCAGGATATCCCCTGCCTGATCCAGCCCATCGACGACGAGACCATCCGGGTCATCTTCGACGAGAAACAGGCTGCGGTGACCCCGGGCCAGTCCGCCGTCTTCTACGACGGGGAAGTGTGTCTGGGCGGCGGCATCATCGAACAACGTTTCAGCCATCCGGTTTGAATCCTTAACAGAAGGCAGCAGACGTGAGCGATAAATTCCAAGACAGAACAATGGCCTTTGCCGGCATCTGCCAGGCCGCGTATCTGGTGCAGAAGGTGGCCCGAGACGGCAGCTGTGACGAGGCTGCCCTGCGCGAGAGCCTCTCCAGCATTCTGGTGACCAACCCGAGCCAGCCGCTCGAGGTGTTCAACAACACCCATCTGGCCATTCGCGACGGCTACCGTGCGCTGGTCGAGCAGCTGGGTGCCGACGGCAGCCAGAAGAATGCCGAGCTGACCCGCTACGTGGTAAGCCTGATTGCACTGGAGCGCAAGCTGGCCAAGCGCAAGGACATTCTCAATATGCTGGGTGAGCGGATCAGCCAGATTGGCCGCCAGCAACAGCACTTCGATCTGCTCGACGAGCAGATTTTGGCCAACATGGCGAGCATCTACAGCGATCTTATCAGCCCCATCGGGCCGCGCATCCAGGTGGCGGGTACCCCGCTGTTCCTGCAACAGCCGCTGGTGCAGCACAAGGTGCGCGCCCTGCTGCTGGCGGGCATTCGTGCCTGCGTGCTGTGGCGTCAGCTCGGTGGCAGCCGCACCCAGATCATCTTCGCTCGCAAGAAGATGGTGGAACTGGCCAAGCGTTACTAATCATCGGCTCGCGCGCGGGCAAGCGAGGTCAACATCAGGGTGAACAGCCGCACATCCGCCCTGACAACGACTCAGCCCCACGCGCGAGTGGATACGGATCCCCCACACAAATCATCAGGAGTTCACCCCATGGAGCTGTCCGCGCTGACTGCTGTTTCCCCGATTGACGGTCGTTATGGCGACAAGGCCGATGCCCTGCGCCCTATCTTCTCCGAATTCGGCCTGCTGCGTTTTCGCGTCGAAGTCGAGGTGCGCTGGTTGCAAAAACTGGCCAGCCACGCCGGGATCCCGGAAGTCCCTGCCCTGAGCGCGGCCGCCAACACCCTGCTCGACGGCATCGTCAGCAACTTCAACGAGAGTGACGCCGCCCGCATCAAACAGATCGAGCGCACCACCAACCATGATGTGAAAGCGGTGGAGTACTTCCTCAAAGAGAAGGTTGAAGTGAACCCGGAGCTGGCGGCTGTCAGCGAGTTCATCCACTTCGCCTGCACCTCGGAAGACATCAACAACAACTCCCACGGTCTGATGCTGAAAACCGCCCGCGAAGAGGTCATCAAGCCTTATTGCGAAAAGCTGATCAGCGAGCTCAAGCGTCTGGCTCACGAGTACCGCGATATGCCGCTGCTCTCCCGCACCCACGGCCAGCCGGCGACCCCGAGCACCATGGGCAAGGAGATGGCCAACGTCGCCTACCGTCTGGAGCGCCAGTTCAAGCAGATCATGGCGGTGGAGATCCTCGGCAAGATCAACGGTGCGGTCGGCAACTACAACGCCCACCTCAGCGCCTACCCGGATGTGGACTGGCACCAGTTCTCCGAGGAGTTTGTTACCTCCCTGGGTCTGGCCTGGAACCCCTACACCACCCAGATCGAGCCGCACGACTATATCGCCGAGCTGTTCGACGCCATGGCCCGCTTCAACACCATCCTGATCGACTTCGACCGCGATGTGTGGGGTTACATCTCCCTGGGTCACTTCAAGCAGCGCACCATCGCGGGGGAAATCGGCTCCTCCACCATGCCGCATAAGGTCAACCCCATCGACTTCGAGAACTCCGAAGGCAATCTGGGTCTGGCCAACGCCGTGTTCCAGCATCTGGCGAGCAAGCTGCCCATCTCCCGCTGGCAGCGTGATCTGACCGACTCTACCGTACTGCGCAACCTGGGTGTGGCGGTGGGTTACTCACTGATTGCCTATCAGGCGACCCTGAAGGGCATCTCCAAGCTGGAAGCCAACGACGCCGCCATGGCCGCCGATCTGGATGCCAACTGGGAAGTGCTGGCCGAGCCGATCCAGACCGTGATGCGCCGCTACGGTATCGGGAAGCCCTACGAGAAACTCAAGGAGCTGACCCGTGGTCGCCGCGTCGATGCCGAAGGGATGCGTACCTTTATCGACACCCTAGAGTTGCCGGAAGCGGTCAAGGTTGAGCTGAAGAAGCTGACCCCGGCCAACTACATCGGTGACGCCCAGCGTCTGGTCGATCTGCTGAAGTAAGCCAACCGGCAGTGACGAAGGGGCCCTGTGCACGATACGCCACAGGGCCCCTGTTATTTTCCCTGCCACGGCAGGATCCCGAGTGGCTTTTCCCAAGCCTGCCTTGGGCAAAACCTCTTTGCGAGACACGAGAAACAGCATGTACGAACTCAATCTGGATATCGCTCACTTCCTTGAGCACTACTGGCAGAAGCGCCCGCTCCTTATCAAGGGTGGCTTCAAGGACTTTCAGGATCCCATCAGCCCGGACGAGCTGGCGGGTCTGGCCATGGAAGAGGTGGTAGAGTCCCGCCTCGTCACCCGTTTCGACGGCAAGTGGGATGCTGCCCACGGCCCCTTCGAATCCTACGACCATCTGGGCGAAGAGAACTGGACCATTCTGGTACAGGCTTGCAACCACTGGGCTCCCGAGGTGAACGAGCTGGCGGTGCCGTTCCAGTTCATTCCGGGCTGGCGCTTTGACGATGTGATGGTGAGCTTCTCCACCCCCCATGCGGGTGTCGGCCCCCACATCGACAATTACGATGTGTTTATCACCCAGGGTCTGGGCAAACGCCACTGGCGGGTTGGCGATGCCAAGCCGCTCAACGAGTTTGCCGCCCACGCCGCCCTGCTGCACTGCGAGCCGTTCGAGGCGATCATCGACGTCATCATGGAGCCGGGTGACATTCTCTACATTCCGCCCGGATTCCCCCACGAAGGCTACGCCATCGAGCCCTCCATGAACTTCTCGGTGGGCTTCCGCGCGCCGGATGCCAAGGCGCTTATCTCCTCCTTTGCCGATCACCTGATCGACAACGAGGTGCGTACCGAGCGTTACGGCGATGCAGATCTCAAGCCCCGCGCCCGTCACGGCGAGATCCAGCCCCACGAGCTGCACCGTCTGCGCGAGCTGATGCAGCAGGCCCTCGATGACGAGACTCTGTTCAAGGAGTGGTTCGGCACCATGATCTCCGAGGCCAAGCACGATCTGGACGTCAATCCGGTGGAGCCGGACTACAGCGCCGAGGAAGTGGCCGACCTGCTGACCCAGGGCGAGCCAGCCATCAAGGTGCCGGGTCTGCGCACCGTCTGGTTTAGCGGCGAAAGCCAGCAGTGCTTCATCGACGGCGAAGCCTGGACCCTGCAGAGCGAAGACGCGGCCGCCATTTCGCTGTTGTGTGACAAAGACATCATCACTCAAGCCGATATGGTGGAGCTGGCCGATCAGGCCGGTTTCCTGCAACTGCTGACCCGTCTCGTCAACCGCGGGTACTGGTTCTTCAACTGATCCAGCGATGACTGAACGACAAAAAGGCGCCTTATGGCGCCTTTTTTGTCACTCAGATACGGTTCAATTAACAATCGATGCGCGAAACTGAACCCACTCTTGATGAACCGACAAGTGGTGATTTATTGAACTAAGATCGATGAGTATCATGCGTCCGTCCCTGTTCAAAAGAGAAGCGCCACCATGCAAATCACCTCCCGACCCATGCCGCTGCCCGATTACGGCAAATACCCCTCCTCTCCGACTGTCACACCCGAGCAGGTCAGTCAGGCCCGTAACGAAGCACTGGCCAAGAAGGATGAAGTGCAGGCGCAGAGCGAAGAGAAAGCAACGGCTCGCAGAACTCTGGCGGTCTCTTATACGGCCAACCAGCAAGATAAGGCCGTGGTGGAGCGCTACCTGGAGGCCAGCGGTCAGGAGAGCGACAGCAAGTCGGGCCCGAGCACTGCGGAACTCTATCAGGCGGCCAATCGCTACCAGCGCCAGCAGAATCTGAGCGACTACATGCAATTCCAGCAGAGCCCGCTCGCCCAGCAGATGGGTGACATGGTGGGCGAAGATAATCGCAAGGGCACCCAGCTCGACATCATTGCCTGAGCCAATTTGCTCGAATAAGCCCGGCAGGGACCAATACAAGATGAAAAAGCCCTCGATGAGGGCTTTTTCGTTATGGCTTGTCGCTGCGACGTCTCGCTATAAATGGGACACTTCTGCCTGCGCGTCCGGCAGCTCGTCGGGGAGTTCATCAAACAGGGGGTGATAGAGCACCTCACCCTGCACACCCGCAAAACCGCGCTCCTGCAGCTCCATCGCCATAAAGCAGTCGGCAGGCACCTCATAGATGCAGTGCAGGCCAAACTCGCTGGCCGGGCGGAAACCGAAACGGCTGTAATAGGCCGGATCCCCGAGTACAACGACCCCTTTCCAGTCCATCTCGAGCGCCGTATCAAGCCCTTCACGGATAAGATCCGAGCCAATCCCCTGGCCTTGCCAGTCGGGATGAACCGCGACCGGCGCCAGACCGAGCCAAGGCCCTTCCATGCCGTTAATGGTGATCGGGCTTAGCATCAGGTGCCCCATGAACTCGTACTCTTCCTCTTCGACCATGGTCACCACGGCAGCACCACATTCGCGCAGGCGGTTGACCAGTTCGGCCTCATCGGAACGACCGAAGGCGGCACTCAGCAGCTCATAGACCGGCAGCATGTCACCGGGGCGCTCGGTTCTCAACATCAGGTATTACTCCTCGTACAGCAGAGCAGGCATTATTCCACATAACGGCTGGTCACTCTGAGTACCTTTGTCCAAAAATGGGAGGGTGCACTCAGGAAAACGAGCTGCAAACTGCTGCTGCAAGGCGGTTAGCGTCGCCGGGGTGACCCTGTTCATCGCCTCGCGGTAGGCCAGCCAAAGGGCGGGAGCCTCCCGCGCCAACCGCTCAAAAGTCAGTTCGGGCGTTTGATGCCAACAACCATCCAGCTCATCGACCAGCTCCGGCAGCTCCACTAGCAGCCGTAACTGCTGATAGCGTATCTGCGACGAGTCACAGTTACCACCCAGCGCCTGCGCCATCAATTGGTTGAACCAGTGGAGCCGTGATGCGCGCTCCTCACGACTAAGCCGCTCGGGCCCTTGACGCTGCAGCGCGGCCAGTTGCAGCAACCACGCCAGCCCCTGTTCATCCCTGTCTTTCAGCAAGACGCCGCCAAGATGGGACAACTGCTCCGGTTCGGCCTGCTCCAGCAGTTCGACGGGGTAACAGTGCAGCTCCAGAGACCTCTCAAGATGCGGCGGGCAGCGAATAGAGCAGGACTCCTCCCCCGCGCCCCTCTCATCCACAAAGAGCGAGATAGCCTGCTTTCCGTTGGCACTCTGCCGATTGGTCGTTGCGGGATCACACAGGATCACTACGGCGATCCGCTCATCCGCCAGCCAATGATCAATCTCATCAAGTAAAGGGGCTGGCAAGGAGAGGGGGCGATCCAGCCGCCAGTAGCTCACCTCACACGACTGGCGACCGCTGATATGGCGCCGCCCGCGATAGTGCATCCCCACTTTTGCCATCACCCGGCCGGAGGCTAAATTGTCTGGCATATGGCGAGCCGTCAGCGCAGGCAGTTGCAGTTGGTCAAAGGCGAACCCCTTGACCAAGCTGGCGGCCCGGGTCGCCAGACCGCGATTTTGCCAGGGCACGCCCACCCACCAGGCGAGCTCGCCATTCCAGTGCAGGGAGATCACCCCAAGCAACGCCGCACCTTGCTCCTCTGGCAAGGTGATGGCCCAGCTCCAGCCAAGGCCAAGCGCCGCCTTGCGCCAGCTGAGGGCCAGCCAGTCGCGGGCCCCCTCCGGCGGATAGGGGTGAGGAATATTGAGGGTGTAGCGCGCCAGCGCCTCGTCGCTGCAGTAGCGCACTATCTCGCGCTCATCGGCGGCCTGCAGTGGTCGCAATACGACACCTGATAGCAAATGCCCCTCAGCCAGGGTCGGCACCGTCACGCAGAGCGCCAGCAGGCGATTAAGCACGGCGCCCAAATCGGTCTCGGGGGTGAGCGGCAGATCGGCCCCCACAGGGCCAAGGGTGAGCAGCCCCTGTTCCCTGGCGAGGGTCAGCAGCGAGGTGGAGGCACTGATCAGAACCTGGCGGCTGGGATCAACATGAAAATCCGCCAGCAGATCCCCATCGAGCCAGGCAGCCAGCAGGGCTCCCGGGCAGAGCACCCCGTCAGGAGGACTGCTCGCCCAGGGAGCATCGGTTTGATCGAGGACGGCGGCCGCCTCTTTGCCCAGTAGCAGCTGCCAGCGATGACCCTGCTGCTGCCAGTGCGGCAACAGCGCAGCCCACTGCGGTTGCCACAGACTGGCCTCGATCAGCAGTTCCATCAGCTGGCCTGACAGGCCGCGGGCAGCGTCAGGTGACGGGGATGGGCTTCGATACGGGCGATCCAGCTACGGATAGCGGGCCACCCCTGCAGAGAGAAGATCCCCTCCTCTGCCACATGGGTGTAGGCATAAAGGGCGATATCGGCGATGGTCGGCGCATCACCGCACAGGTAGGGGCTCTGTTTCAGCTGTTGCTCCATTACCGCCAGCGCCTTCTCGCCACCGGCTTTCAGACTGTCGAGCCGCGCCTCCTGCGACTCGGGTCGGCCGAGATAGTGAACGATAAAGCGGGCCACCGCGATGTAGGGCTCATGGCTGTACTGCTCAAAGAACATCCATTTGAGCACCTCGGCCTGCTGGCGCGGATCGGTTGGCCACAAAGACGAGCCCTGCGCCAGATAGAAGAGGATGGCATTGGATTCCGCCAGCGTATCGCCCTGGCCAATCTCCAGCACCGGGATCTTGCCGTTGGGGTTCTTGGCCAGAAATGCGGGGGTACGGGTATCCCCCGCCTGAATATCCACCTCAACCCACTCAAGGGGCAGCTTCAGCCAGCGGGCCAGCAGCCACACCTTGTAACAGTTGCCGGAACGCAGATCACCATACAGACGCATACACACTCCTTGTGAAAACAGAATTGAACAGTGCGCTCAGGGTGCCAGACGCTCGATATGCCAGCCATCCCCGTCGCGGGTGTAGTAGAAGCGGTCGTGCAGCCGGTGCTCGCCCCCCTGCCAGAACTCCACCGTCTCGATCACCACCCGGAATCCGCCCCAGAAGCTCGGCAGCGGCACTTCGCCATTGGCAAACTTCTGCTTGAGCTCGAGGAACTTGGCCTCCAGCACGCCGCGGGCCGATATGCGGGTCGACTGCTTGGAGACCCAGGCAGCGATCTGGCTATCCTTGGGGCGGCTGTGGAAATACTTCATCACCTCGAAGGTGCTCATCTTCTCCACCCGGCCAGTCACATGAACCTGTCTGTCCAGCGTGTGCCAGGGGAAGAGCAGGCTGATACGGGGGTTGCCTTCCAGCTGCTGCGCCTTACGGCTGCCCATGTTGGTGTAAAAGACCATCCCCTGGGCGTCGTAGTGCTTGAGCAGCACAGTGCGCTGCCAGGGCTGACCATCGGCATCCACCGTCGCCACCACCATGGCGGTGGGATCGGTCAGTTTGGCCTCACAAGCCTGCGCCAACCACTTCTCGAACAGCGCCAGCGGCTCGGCCGGCAGATCGGCCCGGTGCAGCCCGCCACGGGAGTATTCACGGCGCAGATCAGCAACATCCATCATCTTGATTTTCCTTCAAATAAATAATGGTTCCACGACCATCAAGAGAGTGACGCAGGCATTGTGCTCCGCTCATCTGTCAGTGACAAGCCATAACACAGCGGGGAGGCAACTGCCTCCCCGCTGTGTTTACCTGCAAACTATTACCTCTGAATCGCCTCCGGCATGCACCTTTCCAGCATCTGTCGGTTATATCGGGTGGCATAGTCAATCCGCTGCTCAAACTCCGCCTCCTTGCCCATCTCAATCACATCTCCGAACCCTTTCAGATAACGGACTCCGCACCGGGTTCTCGCTTCTGCTTGCAATGACTCCACAACCCCCGGGGCCATGCCGCCACGCCCGCCGCGCACGATGAGCCGATAATCCTGAGCAGCAAGACTCTCATCTATTGCCTCGGTCAGTGATGCGGCCACAACAGGCGCTGCGCAGATATGCAGAAACAGCAAACTGACGGCTAACCGTAATACCTGCGCCATCCGGCTGCACCTCCCATCAGGATGATCACAATGATACTCACCGCACCACCACCGCCGCCGCCGCCGCCACCCGTATTGTTGTCGGTAATGACAGTTGCACTTTCCGTAGTGGCCGACGCATTACCTCTTATCCCATTGATAGAGAAAAAAATATTATTGCTGCATGCCAGCTTCAGCCTAGCCGTGCTGATCAACGGTGCAGGCAACACCACACTGGCCGAACCGTTATTGACAAGCCCGCTTGCCAGCGTAGTCCAGCTAGAACCGCCATTCTGTGTCAGTGCCAAATCCACGCTGGGACAGTTGATAGGAGGCTGATCGGTACCGGCAACATTCCATGTCACTAGCTGAGTGCTACCCGCCACCATGGCGCCAATCTGTGGGGCTGTGATGGCAAATGCCGCGCCGGTATTGATCACCTGCACCACCATCTCATCACTGCTGACCGCCCCCTGACCATCACGTACGGTAAGGCGGAACTGGAGATTGCGATTGGTCGCTGGCCACGCCTCCCCTTTGGCCAGCACACCCGTGATCAGCGAGCTCATGGCAGGCAAGGTTCGGCGGGGATCCGAAGTTGGCGAGACAAAGCGAAACAGCGGGCGTGACCCATCATCCACCATGGTGGCCAAACTGCTGGATGCGTTGCCCAGATCCACCTGCTCCCAGGTGTAACTCAAGGCATCCCCATCCAGATCCAGCGCGCTGCCGCCAAGGGTGAAAGGGGTATTGGCCGGGATCACGCGATCAACACCCGCATCCACGACCGGCGCATTATTGGCAAGTGCTAGGTCGGTGCCGCAGGAGGGTAAATAGGCCATCAAGGTACGCATCTGCTCGATCGACTTGCTGTGAAAGAAAGGTGCGCTGTTAACCTGCAGATTCTCCTCACCACAGATCCCGGCATAGGCCATGATGGTCGAGCCACTGCCCGGCTCCCAGGCTGAGCTAGCCTTGCGACCTGTCGCACAACTGTCGGCCATGCCATTGAAGGAGTGCTCGGCCCCCAGCTGGTGCCCCAATTCGTGAGCCACATAATCAATAAAGAATGCATCGCCGATAGGCTGTGACCCTCCGGTCATGCCCCGTGAACGGCTAAACGGGTTACAGAGGGATCTCAGGGTCGCCACCCCGCCGCCTGATGTCGCCAGCAGATGGCCCAAATCAAAGGATGGATTCAACAGCAAATCCTGTTGGACCTGATTGATGGCAATATCCTGAGTCGAGTTGGTGAAAGGATCCGTCGCCGGATCAGTGAAAATCACCTTGTCTGTATCGGCTGCAAGCTGAAACTCGGCCCCCACATCACGGCGATAGACTTCATTGACCCGATTAAGCAGTGTTGCAATAGCAGAGAGTGCAGCAACCTTGGTACCACCATGATACTGGGTATATTCTCCGGTTGCCGAGATGGCGATGGTATAGCGCTTGCGCAAATTGCCATCGACCAGCACAGCTCGCTCACGCTCGATACCATGAGGATCAATCACCTGATCCACATCCTGTCGCCGCCAGGCATCTTGCTGTTCATAAACGGCATAGGAGAAACCATTCTGAAGCGGATCGACATAAAAGGTACGCCCCTGATGGGTAAACATACCGTGAAAACCATGTATGGTGACATCAAATCGGCCTGTATCCGCCGCCCGATCGATAGCCTTCCCACTGTAAGTATTGATAGATGGATAACGCTGGGCCAAAGGCTCCGGGAGCAAGGCATTGGGATGAACATCAAACTGCACCGTAGTGCCATCCGGCAGTGGCAAAGTCAACACACTGGCGAGATGCCCGGGTTCAAAAGGCTTGTCAGGAACCACCACTCTGACCTTTTCAGCTCGCACATCATAGATCCCTCCCCTTTCCAAGTTTTCATCCATGAAGGTCCACTGTGGTTCTGCT
The DNA here is from genome assembly GCF_049173735.1 of Aeromonas sp. 602396. Taxonomy (NCBI): domain Bacteria; kingdom Pseudomonadati; phylum Pseudomonadota; class Gammaproteobacteria; order Aeromonadales; family Aeromonadaceae; genus Aeromonas; species Aeromonas sp. 602396. The sequence continues at coordinate 36,219 of NZ_JAAKSD010000013.1, forward strand.
GCAACCTGAACAGACAAACTGGTGATAATCACCGCAATGCCATGCTTCATAGAGCCTCCTTGCCCTACCTTGGTGACAACAAGTATGGTGCAGCGTCAATTGACGATCTGCGTGACAGACAGAAAAGAAAATTCGCACAAAACTTCTGTCACGCTGAGACATCGTGCTACACCCACGCTCCCCATCTCAGGCGATACAGACTGACCCCATTCAACAACGGAAAAAAGTGAAGGCGCCATTGGCGCCTTCACGGATAGATAGGAGGCTGAATATCCCCCCATTTGGATTGGTTCGTTGGCGTATTACTGCTTATCCGCGCCCGATGCTATCGGGCAATGAATCACCATGCGCCGGTTAAACTCGCTGGCGTAGGCACTCAGTTTGGCATGCGTTTCGTGCTGGCCGGGCCTTATCACATCGCCCAATCCATCCAGATAACGCTTGCCACAGCGCGCCTTGGCCTCTGCCTGCTGCTCGGCTGCAATACCAGGGGCGAACTCTCCCCGCCCAGCTATCACTATCAGGCGGTAATCCTGCCTGGCGAGGTTTGCACTCAGCTCCTGCTCCAGGGTGCTGGCATCGGCCTGACAACCGCCGAGCATGGCAAGCAGCAACAGAGGGACTCCCTTCATTTGCGCCTCCGTTGCCAGCCAAGCAGCGCCAGTGCTAGCGTCCACAATCCGAGCACCCCGCCACCACCACCGCCACCTGAATTAGAGCCACCTTGCACCAGAGGCAATTTGAGGGGACTGATGGCAAAGAAGATGTTGTCGCTACAAGCCACTTTCAGCCTGACACTGCTGGTGAGATCGGCAGGCAACGTTACCGTTGCTGCGCCGTTATTGGGTTGTCCGGCGGCGAGCATTGTCCAGCTTGCGCCCTCATCCTGGGTCACCGAGATGTCCACCTTGCTGCAACTGATCGGCGCCACAGTTGTGCCCGCCACATCCCATGCCACTGCCTGACTCCCCCCGGGCGTGAGGGTGACCCCGGAAATTGGGCTGGTGATGCGAAATGCTGTGCCGGTATTGACCACCTGCACCTTCATGTCATCGCTGGCAACGCCACCCTGACCATCTCGCACCGTCAGTCTGAAATTGAGATCCCGGTTGGTGGTCGGCCAGGCCTCTCCTTTGGCAAGCGTGCCGGAGAGCAGGGATGGCAAACTCGGCAGGATCCGCTCCGGCGATGCCGTGGGAGAGACAAAACGAAACAGCGGCCGGGAGCCATCGTCAACCATGGTAGCGACGCTGCTCGATTCGGTGCCTTTGTCGATCTGCTCCCAGTTGAAGAGCAGAGGGTTACCATCCAGATCCGCCCCCGCCCCCTTCAGGGCAAAGGGCGTATTGGCCGGGATCACATAATCGTTGCCGGCCGCAACCTGCGGAGCATTATTGCTCAACGCGAGCGTGGTTCCGCAGGTCGATACGCTCGCCATATGAGCTCGCATCTGCTCGATGGACTTGCTATGGAAATAGGGATCGCTGTGTGGCTGGATATTCTCCTCACCGCAGATGCCGGCATAGGCCATGATGGAGCTGCCACTGCCCGGCTCCCAAGCTTGCTCCTCAGCACGGTTACCCGCACCACAATTGCCGGTCGTGCCGTTGAAGGTATGCTCGGCACCAAACTGGTGGCCAATTTCATGGGCCACATAGTCTATAAAGAAAGCATCACCGACTGGTTCTTTTGAACCCGTCATGCCAGATGACTTGGCGCCATAGGCGTAATAGGGTGGCAGGGTATCAACACATAACACCCCCAAACTCGCCAAACCACCGCCTCCAGTATTGAGGACATGGCCGATATCAAATGCCCCCACATCCCCGGCAGCAAACGCCTGAGCCTGCACATCTACGTTCAGATCAGCATCCGCATTGGTGTTATCAAAGGGATCGCTGGCCGGATCGGTAAAGACCAGGTTGTCATTGCCACTGGCCAATACAAACTCGGCCCCCACATCCTGTTGATAGACCTGATTCACTCGGTTGAGCAGGGTTGTGATGGCCGCCATGGTCAGAACCCTGGAGCCTCCGTGGTATCGGGTATATTCCCCCGTCGCCGAAATGGCGATGGTGTAGCGCTTACGCACATTACCATCCACCTGCACCCTTTGCTGCAACGCCCTGTCGGCATCATGGCCAAGCACCTTGTCCGCCTCATCCTCCAGGCGACTATGGGCATCCTGCTGGTAATAGACGGCATACCCTTCGGCATTGCGCAGCGGATCGACAAACACCATCTTGCCCTGATGGCTGAACATGGCATGGAAACCCTGTGGCCCCAGATCGAAGCGCCCCGTCTCTATCGGATGCGCCGGGTTGTACCCCTTGAAGGTGCGGATCTGCGGATACTTGGCGGCAAGATCTGCAGGCAGCAAGTCGTAGGCTTCCAGAGCAAAGGTGACCTCCCCCCCATCGGGCAGCGGCAGGGTCAGCTCACTCACCCCGGCTTGCAGTCCGGCAAAATAGTCGAGCGGCACCTTGGCCACTCGAAACTGATTGGCCCGCACCTCATAACCTTGCTCCGCAGTCGCTCTGGCGGCTACCGTGCTCCACTCGCTGGCCATCAGGCTGGTTGAGCCCAGCATGCTGGCAACCAGCAAGGCCACCCTAGAGTATTTCGTCACATGCATTGTTTTTAGTCCTTGTATTAATGCAATCGCCTGAATTGCGGCCTGTACTTTATTTTTATTCGGCCACATCAATACAAAGCTGAAGCAACCCTTTCCACCATTCCCGAGTGGGAGTGTTGCGCCAACCCCGTCTAACCCCTATCATTGCGCGGATTTGTCAATTTTAGAACTGCTCCTCTTCACAAAGGTGCGGTTCATCTTTATCTGGCCAAGGTTAATCTCATGCTCAAATCCCCACTGTTGCCCCGTTTCGGGGATCTGGTCGTTGCCATTGTTGACGATGTGCTCGGTCAGGGTCTTACCCTCGACCGCGCCTATGCCCGTCACTTCTCCGGCATCGAACTCAAACCGCAAGAACAGGCAAGGATTGCTCTGGTCACCGGCGACCTGCTGCGCCGTCTCAGCCTCTATTGTTTCCTCACCGGCATTCAGGTGCGTCAGGCCGAAAAGAATGTCTGGCCACTGCTGCACAGCTGGCACGCCTTCCACAAAATTGCCCAGCCCAACCACCCGACCCTGGATCGCTTCAATGAAGAAGCATTCCGCCGCCGTCTGACCGAGGCGAAGAAGAACCCGGTATTGATGGATGGTTGCCCGAGCTGGCTGGAGAAACTGGGCAGCGAGCAGCTGGGTGAAGCCTGGCCGGCCGAGCGTGCAGCGCTGGCCTGGATGCCCAAGCGTTACCTGCGGGTCAACACCCTCAAGTGTACCCGTGATGAGTTGCAAGCCATGCTGGCCAAAGAGCATGTCACCACCATTCCGGTTGAAGGTGTGGAGACAGCCCTGCAGGTCACCTCCGACGCCGCCCTGTTCCGTACCAAGGCTTTTGCCGATGGTTGCTTCGAACAGCAGGACGCTGGCTCCCAGCTGGTTGCAGCGGCTCTGGAGGTTACCCCAGGCATGCGCGTCATCGACGCCTGCGCAGGTGCCGGTGGCAAGACCCTGCATATCGCCGCCATGATGCAGGGCAAAGGCCGTTTGCTGGCAATGGATGTGGAAGAGTGGAAGCTGGAGAACCTCAAGCAGCGCGCCCGTCGCGCCGGTGCCCACAACGTGGAGACCCGGGTCATCACCAGCAGCAAGACCGTCAAGCGCCTCAAAGAGAGCGCCGACCGCGTACTGCTGGACGTGCCCTGCTCCGGTCTGGGCGTCCTCAAGCGCAATCCGGATGCCAAGTGGCGTGATACCGCCGAGCGTCTGCCGGTACTGGTCGCGCTGCAAGAAGAGATCCTGCAGCGTTACAGCCAGATGGTGAAGGTCGGCGGCCTGCTGGTCTATGCAACCTGCTCCATCCTGCCCGAGGAGAACCGCCAGCAGGTGGACAAGTTCCTCGCCGCCAACGAAAACTTCCGTCTGCGTGACGATCACACCGTGAGCCCGTCCGAAACCGGCTTCGACGGCTTTTACATGGCTCGTATCGAACGGATCGCCTGATCTGCCCGATGACCATATAGACAAAAGCGGCTGCCATTGGCAGCCGCTCTGTTTTGGCTTGCTGACACACTCCCGATGGGGTTACAGCGCAGCAATCGCCTCTATCTCGATCTTCACATCCTTCGGCAAGCGGGCCACTTCCACGCAAGAGCGCGCCGGATACATGGCATCGTGCTCGGTGAAGAAGTCGTTGTAGACCTGATTCACCGCAGCAAAGTCGTTCAGATCCGAGACAAACACCGTGGTCTTGAAGATGTTGCGCACCTCGCCGCCTGCCGCCTCGACAATCGCCTGTACGTTTTGCAGGGAGCGCAGGGTCTGCGCTTCGATCCCCTCCGCAACGTCGCCGCTCACCGGGTCCAGTGGGATCTGACCGGAGGTGTATAGGATGTTGCCAATCCGGGTGGCCTGCACATAGGGGCCGATGGCGCTCGGCGCCGCCCTGGTCGTGATAACCTGTCGCATCTGTTACTTCCTCGTGCTGACAAACAAAAAGTAGGCCCGGAGCAAGCCTGCTCACCCCGGGCATGAGAGTTACATCATGTTGGTGAAGGTTCTGGAGATGACGTCCTGCTGCTGCTCGCGGGTCAGGGCGTTGAAGCGCACCGCATAACCGGAGACCCGGATGGTCAGGCTGGGGTACTTGTCCGGATTGTCGATGGCATCCAGCAGCATCTCGCGGTTCATCACGTTGACGTTGAGGTGCTGACCCCCTTCCACATCCCGCTCATGATGGAAGTAGCCATCCATCAGCCCCACCAGATTGTTCTCGCGATTGGCCGGCTCCTTGCCGAGCGCCCCCGGCACGATGGAGAAAGTGTAGGAGATCCCGTCCTTGGCGTATTTGAACGGCAGCTTGGCCACCGAGGCGAGTGAAGCAACCGCCCCCTTGCGATCCCGACCGTGCATCGGGTTGGCTCCCGGTGCAAACGGGGCACCGGCACGGCGACCATCAGGGGTGTTGCCGGTCTTCTGACCATAGACCACGTTGGAGGTGATGGTCAGGATCGACTGGGTCGGCACAGCATTGCGGTAGGTCGGCAACGCCTGGATCTTCTTCATAAAGCGCTCGACCAGATCGCAGGCGATGGAGTCGGCCCGCTCGTCATTGTTGCCGTACTGGGGATACTCCCCCTCAATTACGAAATCGACCGCCAGCCCGTCAGCATCACGCACCGGCTTGACCCGGGCGTACTTGATGGCCGCCAGCGAATCGACCGCCACCGACAGACCGGCAATGCCGCAGGCCATGGTGCGATAGACGTCGCGATCGTGCAGCGCCATCAGCGAGGCCTCATAGCTGTACTTGTCGTGCATGTAGTGGATCAGGTTCAACGCGCTGATGTACTGCACCGCCAGCCAATCCATAAAGCTGTCGAGGCTCGCCATGACGGTCTCGTAATCCAGCACCTCGTCCATGATGGGCGCCACTTTCGGACCAACCTGGATCTTCAGCTTCTCGTCCACGCCGCCGTTGATGCAATAGAGCAGGGTCTTGGCCAGGTTGGCGCGTGCACCGAAGAACTGCATCTGCTTGCCGATCACCATCGGGCTCACGCAGCAGGCGATGGCGTAGTCATCGCTCTCGAAATCGGTGCGCATCAGGTCATCATTCTCATACTGCAGGGATGAGGTATCGATGGAGACGCGGGCCGCATAGGTCTTGAAGGCACGTGGCAACCCTTCCGCCCAGAGGATGGTGAGGTTAGGCTCGGGCGCCGGCCCCATGGTCTTGAGGGTATGGAGATAACGGAAGGAGTTCCTGGTCACCAGGGTGCGACCATCCAGCCCCATGCCGCCGATCACCTCGGTGGCCCAGATGGGATCGCCGGAGAAGAGGGAGTCAAACTCGGGAGTACGCAGGAAGCGCACCATGCGGATCTTCATGATGAAGTGATCGACCAGCTCCTGGGCATCCTGCTCGTTGATAAGCCCCGCCTTCAGATCCCGCTCGATATAGATGTCGAGGAAGGTAGCGGTACGACCGAGGGACATGGCCCCACCATTTTGCGACTTCACCGCCGCCAGATAAGCAAAGTAGAGCCACTGCACCGCCTGCTGGGCAGTGCGTGCCGGCCCGGAGATGTCAAAGCCATAGCTGGCCGCCATCTGCTTGATCTGCACCAGTGCCCGCTTGTGCTCGGCCAGCTCCTCGCGCTGGCGGATCACCTGCTCCAGCTGCTCTCCCCGCTCGAGAGCCGGTTGCAGATCGGCAAACTGCAGCTCCCGTTCACGGATTAGATAATCTATGCCATAGAGCGCCACCCGACGATAATCTCCGATAATGCGACCACGGCCGTAACCATCCGGCAAACCGGTCAATACCCCTGATTTTCGGCAGCGCAACATCTCGGGAGAGTAGACGTCGAACACGCCCTGGTTATGGGTTTTGCGCAATTCGCTGAAGGTATATTCAAATTCGGGATCCATCTCCCGGCCATATGCTTCAAAAGAGCTGCGGATCATATTTACGCCGCCAAACGGGTGCAGCGCTCTTTTAAGGGGCTTGTCGGTTTGCAGGCCAACAATCTTTTCCAGCCCCTGCTCGATATAGCCCGGCCCGTGGGCGGTGATGGTCGTGGCAATATTGGTATCAAAATCGACCGGCGCGTGGGTGGCATTCTCGATGCGGATCCCCTCCATCACCTTATTCCACAAAGTGGTGGTCGCTTCGGTCGCATCTGCTAAAAACTGCTCGTCACCTTCATAGGGGGTGTAGTTCTGCTGGATAAAATCACGGACGTTGATCTCGTGCTTCCAGTTTTCACCGGCAAACCCTTGCCATGCCTGACGGAATTTATCCTGATCCAATTGCATATCAACTTTCATCAAATAAACCTCATTCACTACTCATGACACTACAGTGGAAGATGTCAGACGCACTCGGCCTGACGAACCAGCTGCCCCAGACGAATGGCATCCAGTGCGATCATTTTCTCTTCATTGGTGGGAATAACCGCCGCCAGCACCATGGACTCTGCCGCCGAAATCACCCGGCAGCCCTCGCTATTGGGACGCTGGTTAAACGGCTCACTGATCGCTACGCCAAATACCTGAAGTCGTTCGCATACCAGCTTTCTGATAAAGGCCGAGTTCTCGCCGATCCCGCCGGTGAAAATAACGGCATCCAGCCGGCGCAATGAGGTGGCATGGCCGCCGATATGGCGGGCAATACGATGGACAAAAGCGTGAATGGCCAATTTTGCCCCGGGATGTCCTTCGTGATAGGCAGCTTCCAATACCCGCATATCGGAGGAGAGCCCCGAAATACCCAGCAGGCCGGACTGCTTGTTCAATACCCGCTCGATATCCTCGATGGATTGCCCCGTCTTGCTGGCGATATAGGCCAGCACGCCAAAATCGATATCACCGCTGCGGCTGCCCATGATCAGCCCCTCCAGCGGCGTCATCCCCATCGAGGTATCGACGCTCTTGCCATCCTGTACTGCGCAAACAGAGGCGCCATTACCCAGATGAGCAATGACCAGACCGGCATCGTGGCCATTCAACCCAAGGAAGGAGACCGCCTGCTCGGCGACATAGCGATGGGAGGTGCCATGGAAGCCATAGCGGCGCACGCCATAATCCTGCAGATATTGGTAAGGCAGCCCATAGATATAGGCTTCCGGCTTCAGGGTCTGGTGAAAACCGGTATCAAATACCGCAATTTGGGGTTGTGTGGGAAATAGCTGACGAGCCGCCATCACACCACTCAAATTGGCGTGATTGTGCAGGGGAGCCAAGGGTGACACCTGCTTTATTTTGGCCAATACATGTTCATCAATGATCACGGCTTCGCTAAATTCACTGCCACCATGAGCAATGCGATGACCCACCAGTGCAATGGCATCCAGCAGATCCCGTTTTTTCAATTCCGCCGCGATGGCAGCCAATGCACAGGTGTGGTTATTTTCAGCTAATGACATTGCGGGCTCTTTACCCACTTGCAATTGGGGATGGGCCGTCTCAATACCATCCGCCATACCGGATATCACCACCTCGCAGGTTTTACTATCCAGTACCGAGAATTTGACCGACGAAGAGCCGCAATTGATAACCAGAACCAACGAATCAAACTTCATTACATCGCCTCGATATTTATGCTGTCGAGTCACTGCTGTCAGAACATATTTACCACTGTGTTTAGTGGCCAAATAACGGATAGCCTTGCCCTCGGCCCAAATAATTGGGCCAACCAAGAACCGGTTATTGCGCGCTTCTGACTACGCCATGCAGACCCCGCCAAGGGGATCTGAATGGCTGATGACTTGCAGAAAAGGTTTTCAGAACAGCTTGGAAACAATATTCAGGATGGTCAGCACACCTATGATGGTGACAAACAGGTTGCTGGCCTGACCTTTATATTTTGCCAGTGCCGGTGTCTTGTTGACGGCATACATCGGCAGCAGACAGAGCAGGGAAGCGATGATCGGCGCCCCCATTGCCTCAATCAGGTCGAGGATGTTGGGGTTCACATAAGCGACCAGCCAGGTGGAGCCCATGATGAACAACATACTGACCATATTGAGTTTTTTACTGGAAACCTTGCTCTTGTCGCCCTGGTAGCCAAAGCGGAGGATAAGGCCGTTCAACCCTTCCAGCGTCCCCAGATAGTGGCCGAAGAAGGATTTGAAGATAGCAACCAGCGCGATAATGGACGCCGCATACTCCAGAGTGGTGGCAAACGCAGACTTGCTGCCCGTCATCGAGGAGAAGTGGTTGGCCAGATAGGAGAGCACCGGAATATTCTGGGCCTTGGCTTCCGCCATATTTTGCGGCGACAGGGTAAACAGGCAGCTGAAGGCAAAGAACATCACCACGGCCACCATCAGCATGCTGGCACCGGAGATAATCTTCGAGCAGCGCTTCTCGGTAAAATCACGACCGAACTCCTGCTCATACTCTTCCCGCTTGGAGACGATGAAAGAGGAGACAATCGGCGAGAAGTTGAAGGAGAAAACCATGATGGAGATCCCCAGCCAGACGGTGACCAGAATACCATCGTGACCGAACATGGATATCTCGCTAAGGTTGACCTGATCAAAGACGGCACTATTCCAGTACGGAACGAGGGAGAGAGAGATGACCACTAGGCTGGCGATGAAAGGAAATACCAGATAGCTCATTACGCGAACCATCAGATCCTTACCAAAATAGATCACAAATGCCATCAATAGCAGCAGCCCAAGGGCGACAACACCCCGATTAAGCGGCGCCATTTGCAGTTGATGCTCCCAGAATGCCATAAAGGTATTGGTGATCGTCACACCATATATCCACAGCAGTGGGCAGATGGCAAAGAAATAGAGGAAGGTAATCACTACCCCACCCATTTTGCCAAAATGTTCTTCAACGGTCTCGGTAATATTTGCCGATGGATTGCTGCCAGAAAGACATAATCTGGCCAACGCCCTGTGGCAATAAAATGCAATAGGGTAAGCCAGCACCAACATGATTAATATAGGTATCAGGCCACCATATCCGGCCCGGATTGGAAAGAACAAGACCCCCGCCCCGATAGCAGTACCGAACAGACCTAATCCCCATGTGGTATCCGATTTACGCCATGCACGCGTATTCTCTTTACTGCCGGTGACAACACTGTCTAATATCATGACTGCATTCCTTACAGGCTAAAATGACGAATATTGTTCTGTTCGATAATTTCGGCGATCCGGGTCAGATCAATATTGCCACCCGAAATAATGCTGACGGTCTTTTTACCTTCGACATAATGTTTCAGCTTGCCACTGAGCAGCGCTGCCGAGGCCAGAGCTCCCGCCCCTTCGGTAATCACCTTGTTGCGCTGAATAAGGTCAACCATGCTATGACGAATATCATCCTCGGTGACCAGTACAATATCATCCACCAATTGTTTGACGATTTCGAAGGTCAGTGAACCGGGTCTTGCCACATCACAGCCATCGGCCAGCGTGCTGCTGGTTCTGTGATTGGTCATGGTACCGGCATAGAAAGAGGCCGCCATACCGTGCACATTCTCGGATTGCACACCAATCACCTTGATGGTCGGATTAATAGATTTGATAGCCATGGCAACACCGGCAATCAAACCACCGCCACCGATCGGCACTATGATGTTATCGACATCATACAAATCTTCGATAATTTCCAGGCCAATGGTGCCCTGACCGGCAATCACTTTTGCATCGTCAAAGGGGGGAATAAATACGCGGCCTTCCATCTCCACGATTTCGCTGACTTTGGCAATGGTGTCATTGAAACTATTGCCATGCAGAATAACTTCCGCCGAATAATCGCTGGTTGCAGCAATTTTTGATTTTGGTGCACAGCAAGGCATGACCACCTTGGCATCAATTCCCAGCATGGCACTGGACAAAGATACCCCCTGCGCGTGATTACCGGCAGAGCAGGCGACAACACCTTTTTGACGATCCTCCAGACTTAATGAACTGAGTTTGTTGAAGGCACCGCGAATTTTAAAAGAGCCTGTACGTTGCATGTTTTCAAGCTTGAGGTAAACCTCGCCATGGCAACGTTCGCTGATGTAGTTAGAGGGTAATTGCGCGGTCTTGTATATATGGTTGGTCAGTCTTTTTTTGGCTTCGGTAATATCATGAAGACCAATGGGCAGATTGCTATACATCTTCATCGCAAATCTCTTTTTATTTATTAATTTGTAGGGTTTTATTTCACAGGGCGAAGCGATACTAGGTTCTATCACTTGCAATTAATGTGAGCATAAACACAAAAAAATCTACAAAGAGACTGCGTCACGGTGAAATTATCAAAAAATGTGATGGCAGCAACACTTGAATCCAAAATGATTAAAAAAAGTAATCGCAGATTGGGAAATCAATATGGTTAACAACTCCAAAACAAAGCGGCAAAGATTAGATTTTTCAGGGCGAACGCGTTGCTTTTTGCAACCGACAATCAGTTGCTTGCCTGCCAGAACCGGGATAATAAAAAAGGAGCCGATGTGGCTCCCTATCGACAACACAGGACCGATTACTCGGCTGCTGCATCATCTTTCTTGTACTTGGCAGCAGTCTCTTTGATCAGAGCCTGCAACTCGCCAGCCTGGAACATCTCGATCATGATGTCACAGCCACCGATCAGCTCACCTTCAACCCACAGTTGCGGGAAGGTCGGCCAGTTGGCGAATTTTGGCAATTCGGCGCGGATATCCGGATTCTGCAGGATATCAACGTAGGCAAACGGCTCGCCGCAGGACATCAGAGCCTGGGAGGCCTGGGCAGAGAAGCCACAGCTGGGTAGCTTGGGGGAGCCCTTCATGTAGATGATGATGGGGTTGTCAGCCAGCTGCTGCTTAATCTTTTCAATAGTTTCCATAGGTGCCTCACTAGAGCGATTTCGGCGGCCATTCTACTGCAATCTTGCCCGAGCACAAACTGACAAAGGGGTGACCCGGCTCGAATTGTGCAAAGAACCCACACAGGATTGATCGCGATCATGGCGCCAATCAAGAGTTGTTAGGCCATCTTTGATACTGCTACAATCCCTTGGCTTTGGGCTACCCAGCCCCATCATTTTAAAAACAACTCTTTTCACATATAGAAAAGAGTACGCAATGTCTTGCAACCGTCGCCTTCGCACGGTCCAGCCAATGGAGAGTAGAAAATGGCATTCGAACTTCCCGCTCTGCCCTATGCAATCAACGCTCTGGAACCGCACATCTCCCAGGAAACTCTGGAATATCACCACGGCAAGCACCACAACACCTACGTGGTCAACCTGAACAATCTGGTGCCGGGTACCGAGTTTGAAGGCAAGTCTCTGGAAGAGATCATCAAGACCTCCAACGGCGGCATCTTCAACAACGCCGCCCAGATCTGGAACCACACCTTCTACTGGCACTGCCTCTCCCCGAATGGCGGTGGCGAGCCGACTGGCGCCCTGGCTGATGCTATCAACAAGGCATTCGGCTCCTTCGCCGAGTTCAAAGATGCCTTCACCAAATCAGCCATCGGCAACTTCGGTTCCAGCTGGACTTGGCTGGTGAAAAAAGCTGACGGCTCTCTGGCTATCGTCAACACCTCCAACGCTGGCTGCCCGCTGACTGAAGCCGGTACCACCCCGCTGCTGACCGTTGACCTGTGGGAGCACGCCTACTACATCGACTTCCGCAACCTGCGTCCGAAGTACATGGAAACCTTCTGGGCTCTGGTTAACTGGGAATTCGTGGCCAAGAACTTGGCTGCCTAATCAGCCTCGCTTGCCAAAACGCCCCGCACTGCGGGGCGTTTTTTTATATCTAGATGGCTGCGTAAATGAAAGAGGCGCCCGCAGGCGCCTTTTACATATCGAGATAGCCAGTTTACTGGTCCAGCTCGTCCATGTATTCATCCAGATTGGCATCGTCGGCCTGCTCTTGCTGAGACGCTTTCAGCTCGGTCTGCTTGCCCGTCACCTTGCCCTGGTTATATTGCAGGTAGAAGTCCTTGGTTAGCGCATAGGGGTCGAGGGAGTTGTCGATGATCCGCTCCTGATCGATCAGCTTGGCGCGATTGCCCAAGCCATCCAGAACCCAATGAGTAACCCTTAACGGGATAGTCAGCAAGGCATAGGGGAAGTAGATGGTGTCAATGGTGTCACCAACCAGCTCCCGAGTGGTGGTCGGGCCGTAGACAGGCACCATGATGTAGGCACCATTACCGATATCGGCCCTGCCCAGCACTGTGTCCATCTCCAGCTTGTTGCGCTCGAGACCGGCATGTTTGGCCACATCGAAGATACCCAGCAGACCGACGGTGGTGTTGAGGGTAAAGCGCCCCAGGTTGGTCCCCGCCCCCTTCAAATCACCGGTGATCAGGTGGTTCACCATGCTGCTCGGTTCATCAAAGTTGGCAACAAAGTTGGCAATGCCATCCTTCACCCCCACCGGAATATAGCGAGCGTAAGCATGTACCACAGGACGTGCTACATAGGGCTCCAGCACATCATAATTGACCGCCCACATGGCCCGGTTTGCTCCCTGGAAGGGATCACGCGGGTCGGCCGCCGTACTGGTGGCGCCCGGACGATTCATACCGGGATTGAGATCCAGACTCTCTGGGCCAGGCTTGGGCGGGCCACCGGCACAACCAGCCAGCAAGAGGGCTGCCAGTATGGCCCCTGAACGAAGATACATATGATTGTCCTGACGTTTTATTTTGATTTATCAGAAGTATAGATAACCCGGCCCCTATCAAGGAGCCGGGTTATTCAAAGGACATATTAGAGGGCGTGATCGATACGGATGTCAATCGGAGCAGTAGGGGTCTCGGCCGTCTTGACCGGCACGGATACCCCTTCGAAGGCTCCTTCCTTGTTCATCACATTGCCACCGCGGGAGAGACGTGCCTTGAACTGCAGTTCTGGATACGCTTCCAGCTTGCTGCCCTCCATCATGGCGTCACCATCCCCCAGTGAAAGGGTGACAGGCAGGGTTGGCCCAGCGATACGTTTCACCGCGATGGGCATGGGTGGTCCGTTGGGCACCACGGCAAAGACGAAGAGGTGAGCATCTTCCGGCATCTGGATGCCCGCAGCCAGCGTGATGTGGATGGGGAACTCTCCCTCATTAACGTCAGACTGCTTTACCTGCTCTGTTCCCGTTTTGGCTGCGCCTGAATTCGTCACCTCTATGCCACGCTGCTTGAGCTGCGTGCGGGCATACTCCATGGAGCGCTCAACCATCACATAACGGGGAGAGCCTTTTTCCATCAAGGGCAACATCGCCTGCCAGCGAGACAGCGCGGTCTGGAAGTCCTCTTTCTGCAGCGCCATAAAGGCATAGACGGAGCGCGCCTCGATATTATCAGGCTCCTGCGCGATGGCTGCACGCAGCAGTGCATCGGCCTGCACCTCCTCCCCCGTCATCATCAGCGCTTGGGCATAGGGCACCGCCACCAGCGATTTCTGGGGAGCAAGCTTGTAGGCACGCGACAGCGCATCGTTGGCCATCTCGGGATCATTGCCATCCAGCGCCAAACGTCCGAGCAGCAACCAGCCGCGGTAGTCGTTCGGTTCATCCTTTAGGCGGGTACGCAGTGCCAGCGTGAAGTCCAGCAGATCCTGCTCGGTTACCTGGGCATCCCGCTCCACCAGAATGCGGTTGCTCAGCTCGCCAAGACGGCTGCTGGCATCCTGCCAGCGGCTCACCTCCTGCCATGAACCCAGCTTGTAGTAGATACCCAGGCTCACCACCACCAGCACCAGCACACCTGGGATCCAGCTCAGACTCTTGCCACTGCGGGCTGTCTGCTCCACATCGGGAATATCATCCAAGAGGCTGCGCTGCAACTCGACCAGCGATTCGGGCTCCTCGGCAAGCACACCCTGCTCTCGCTCCTCGCCAATCTCTAGCAAGCGCTGACGATAGAGCTGTTTGTTGAGCGCCGAGCGACTGATGCTCTGGTTTCCCTCACTGCGCCACAACGGTAACACCAGAGCCAGACTCACCAGCACCAGCAGGGCCGCAATCACAATCCAAAAGGCGGTCATTGTTTCTCTTCCTCTTTGAGCAGCTCGGCCAGGCGACGCTGCTCTTCATCGCTCAGGGTGCTTTCCACAGGCTCTGACGTTGCCGCAGAGCGTCGGCTACGTATCACCACCACGCCGATGCCGATAACGATCACTAACAGCGGGCCAAGCCAGAGGATCAGGGTCGATGCCATCAGGGGCGGGTTATAGAGGATAAAGTTGCCATAGCGGGCAACCATATAGTCCACGATCTCCTCTTTATCCTTACCCTCGCGCACCATCTGGTAGGTCTTGTCACGCAAGTCCTTGGCCAGCCCCGCATTGGAATCGGCGATATCCTGGTTCTGGCACTTGGGGCAGCGCAGCTCTTTGGTCAGTTCGCGAAAGACCTGCTCCTGATTGTCGTTGTCGAAGGTGTAGACATCGATAGCAGCCATGACCGGCGTTTGTACCACCCATCCCAGCAACAGCAGCAGGGAAGCAATAAATACTCTCATCAGCACGCCCCTCACTTCATGGCATCAAAGATGGGTTTGAGGGTCGACACCCAGTTCTCGGGATTGATATCCCCCACGTGGCGATAACGGATGATCCCCTTGCTGTCGATAAAGAAGGTCTCCGGCGCGCCGTACACCCCAAGATCCAGTCCCAGCATGCCGTCCGGATCATAGAGATTGACCAGATAGGGGTTGCCCAGCTCCGCCAGCCATTTGATCGCCTTGTCGCGCTCATCCTTGTAGTTCATGCCGATGATGGGAATGCCCTGCCCTGCCAACTGTTTGAGGTAGGTGTGCTCGCCGTAGCAGGTCGGGCACCAGGTGGCCCAAACGTTGAGCAGCATGGGGCGACCGGTCAGGATACTGCGATCGTGCTGTTTGTTCAGATCGTAAATGTCCTGCAGGGTAAACACCGGTACCTCCTTGCCCACCATCACAGATTCGAGCTTGGTGGGATCGGAGTAGAGCCCCTTGAACAGGAACACAGCCCCCAGCAAAAAAACGATAAAGGGAATTAAAAACAACCAGAGCTTTTTGTTCATGCCTTGGCTTCCTCCTCACGACGGCCGAAACGGTAACGCTTGTCGAGCATCGCCAGCACGCCACCGATAGCCATAAAGACGCCGCCGAACCAGATCCAGCGCACGAACGGCTTGTAGTAGATCCTCACTGCCCAGGCATTGTTGTCTAGCTGCTCGCCAAGGGCCGCATAAAGATCTCGCGTGAAACCGGCATCGATGGCCGCTTCGGTCATCGGCATCCGGGTCACTGTGTACATCCGCTTCTCGGGCTTGAGCAGGGCGACCTGCTTGCCATTTTTGTGCACTTCCAGCACGCCCTTGAAGCCATCGTAGTTGGGGCCGTTCTTCTCTTTGATCCCGGCAAAAACGAACTCGTAATCGGCAAAGTGCACCCGATCACCCGCCTGCATCCGCAGATCCTTCTCGATGCTGTAGTTCTGGGTGCAGGCGATACCTATGATGCTGACTGCCAGCCCCACATGGCCAAGGATCATAGCCCAGTGACTGTTGCCAAGCTTGCGCACACCGACCGCAAAGCTGTGCTTGTGGGTCGCGCGCACCCAGGTCTCCTGCAGGCTGGTAACGATGACCCAGGCCCCAAGACCAATCCCCACCGCAGCCCACGGCTTGAAGGTTTCGGCAAAGATCAGCGGCAACAGCAGGGCTGCTGCCAGGCTCAGCACCAGCGCAAGAATCACCTTGCCCTTGAGCTCGCCAAGCTCCTGGCGGCGCCAGCGAAACAGCGGACCAACCCCCAGCAGCAGGGCAAACGGAATGATCAGCCAACTGTAGATATGGTTGAAGAAGGGAGTACCGATAGAGATGCTCCCCAGCCCCAGCTCCTTGTGCACCAGCGGCAGCAAGGTGCCGAGCAGCACAGTCAGCAGGCCAGCCACCAGCATGATGTTGTTGCAAAGCAGCAGGGTTTCGCGACTCCACAGCTCATGCTTGCCGTGGCTTTTCACCTGCGAACCTTTAAAGGCAAACAGCAGCAAGGATGAACCGATCACCGCCAGCAGGAAGCCGAGAATAAACAGGCCGCGGGTCGGGTCGGAGGCAAACGCATGGACCGACACCAGCACGCCGGAGCGCACTAGGAAGGTACCAAGCAGGCTCAGCGAGAAGGCCGAAAGGGCCAGCAGCACGGTCCACGCCTTGAAGGTGGCGCGCTTCTCGCTCACCGCCAGCGAATGCAGCAGAGCGGTACCCGCCAACCAGGGCATGAAGGAGGCATTTTCTACCGGATCCCAGAACCACCAGCCGCCCCAACCGAGCTCGTAGTAGGCCCACCAGGAGCCCAGCACTATGCCGAGGGTCAGGAATACCCAGGCCGCCATGGTCCAGGGGCGCGACCAGCGGGCCCAGGTTGCATCAAGACGACCGGTCATCAATGAGGCTATGGCGAAGGCAAATGCCACCGAGAATCCTACATAACCCATGTAGAGCATCGGCGGATGGAAGATCAGACCCGGATCCTGCAGCAGCGGATTGAGGTCACGGCCATCGACCGGAAAATAGGGCAAGGTGCGGGTGAAGGGATCAGAGGTGAACAGCACGAACGCGGTGAAACCGACCGAGATCAGCCCCAACACGCCGAGCACCCGCGCCACCGCATCGAGCGGCAGACGGCGGCTGAACATGGCTACCGCCGCAGTCCAGCCACCTAGGGTCAGTACCCACAGCAGCAGGGAACCTTCGTGGGCCCCCCACACCGCCGAGATACGATAGGCGAGCGGCAGCAGGCTGTTGGAGTTAGTGGCCACATACTGCACGGTAAAGTCGTTATCGATAAAGGCCCAGGTCAGGCAGAGAAACGACAGCAGCAGCAACAAAAACTGGGCATAGGCGAGCGGACGAGCCGCCGACATCATGCCAAGACGCCCCCGACTTGCGCCAAGCAGCGGATAGCTACCCAGCAACAGGGAGGTGGCAAAGGCCAGGATCAGCGCAAACTGTCCTAATTCCGGGATCATGGCTTATTCCCCTTCAACTGCGCATCGGTGTATTCAGGTTTGAAGTGCATGCCACTGGTGGCATCGGCCACTTCTGGCGGCATGTAGTTTTCATCGTGTTTGGCCAGTACCTCGAACGCTTCGACCGTGGTGGCATCCTTGAGAGTTCCTTGCGCCACAATCCCCTGCCCCTCGCGGAACAGATCCGGCAGGATGCCATCAAATTGCACCATCACCTGATGACCACCATTGTCGATCAGGTTGAAGCTAACCTTGAGGCTGTTCGGATCGCGCTTGACAGTGCCGGGGACCACCAGACCACCAATGCGCAGGCGCTGCCCCTCTTCCGGTTTGATCTTGTCCGGCCCCTTCCCTTCCACCAGCTCGCTCGGGGTATAGAAGAGGTCGATATTCTGACTGAGGGCGTAAAGCACCAGGCCGCTCACGGTGGCGAGGCCCAGGGTGATGGCCAGAATGATGGTGAGGCGTTTTTTGCGTCTCGGGTTCATAGGGTGTTCTCCATCTGCCGGGCCGCCTTGCGACGGCTCTCGCGTGCCTGCTTGCTGCGTAACTCATTAAACAGACGACGGGTTTTCATGCGGGTAGAAATGATGATACCGACCAGACAGAGCAGGGTCAGACCGAAGGAGAGCCAGACGTAGAAGGCGTAACCGCCCATCGCCAAAAAGTCACTGAATGAGGCAAAGTGCATGCTTACTTCTCCTGTTCGGCAATCTCTTGAACCCAGGGACGATGCCACTCCCGCATCAAGAGCTCGTTTCGAAAACGCATCAGGGTAAGGGCCCCGAGAAAGGCAACAAACGCCAAGATCATGATGAGCAGTGGCCAAAGCATCTCGGGAGAGATGGAGGGTTTGTCAAACTTGGTGATAGTGGCCCCCTGGTGCAAGGTGTTCCACCACTCCACCGAGTAGTGAATGATGGGGAGGTTGATCACCCCCACCAGTGCCAGAATGCCGGCAGCACGGCCAGCAACCACCTTGTCACTGAAGGCGTTGTAGAGGGCAATCACGCCGAGATAGAGAAACAGCAGGATCAGCTCAGAGGTGAGCCGTGCATCCCACACCCACCAGGTTCCCCACATGGGCTTGCCCCAGGCGGCACCGGTAAACAGTGCAATAAAAGTGAACACAGCGCCGACAGGTGCGATAGCCGCCACCGTCATGTCCGCCATCCGCAGTTGCCATACCAGCCCGATAAAGGCGGCAACTGCCATGGTGGAGTAGGCCCCCATCGAAAGAATGGCGGAAGGAACATGGATATAGATGATCCGGAAGGAGTCACCCTGCTGATAATCGGCGGGGGCAAAAGCCAGTCCCCAGACAGTGCCGATGATGAACGATAGCAGACTTATCACAGCAAACCAGGGCAACAGGGTCCCAGCCAGCCGATAGGCCCGTTCGGGTTTAGCGTAAGGGTGCAACCATTTCCACATAACTCACAAACCTTTTTGTTATTAATTGTTTGGCGAGGCCTAACATACTGACCTCGGGATAACATCAAATACCTCGAAAGCAATAAGCGGCAATCCGCTTGATCCATCGCAACTTTATTTCTGGAAAAGAATGCCCCATGCGAAACCATGTTGCGTTCTACCAATAGATCATCAGTTAAGACTGACCCTCAATGCGGCCGAAACGGCCAACGGCGTCAGCGTCAGGGCACCAACCAGCATGGCGGCCAGAATGGCAAGCTGTCCGCCATAGGGCAAGCCCATCCCCGCCGCATCAATTGCAGAGGTGGCAAAAATCAGTACCGGAATATAGAGCGGCAGGATAAGCAGACTGAGCAGCACTCCGCCCTTGCGCAACCCGACCGTCAGGGCAACCCCGACTGCACCGAGCAGGCTCAGCACCGGTGTGCCGAGTGCCAGAGTGGCGACTACCGCCAGATAACTGTTCATATCCAGCGATAGCAAAATTGCCAGCAAGGGCGAAATCAGCAGCAGCGGCAATCCAGTCAGTAACCAGTGAGCAATCACTTTGGCCAGCGCCAGCAACCCGAGTGAATGGGGCATCAACATGATCTGCTCCAACGAACCGTCGCCAAAGTCGTCGCGAAACAGTCGCTCCAGCGACAGCATGGCCGCCAGCAAGGCTGCCACCCAGATGATGCCGGGAGCAATGCGAGCCAACAACTTGGGCTCAGGGCCGATACCGAGTGGGAACAGGGTGATGACAATAAGGAAAAACCAGAGCGGGTTAAGAATATCTGCACGCTGGCGCAGGGCCATCAATAACTCGCGGTGGATCAAATACATGACGGCACGCAACATCGAAACTACTCCTGCAGCAAGGGCGTAAGCGAGAGTGTTTTCAGTCGACCCTGCATCAGCGTCATATCCTGATGAGTGGTGAGGATCACCATCCCCCCCCGCTCGGCATGAGCCAGAAACAACCTCTCCAGCACCTTGACCCCCTGCTTATCAATGGCGGTAAAAGGCTCATCCAGGATCCAGAGAGCCGGTTTGTCACTGAGCCAGAGCCTGGCCAGAGCCACCCGACGCTGTTGACCTGCCGAGAGCTGTCCGGTCGGGTTCTCTTCAAAACCGGCCAACCCAACCTGGGCAAGCACCTGCCACAAATCCACTGTCTGCCGGGATACATGATGCAGCTTCTGATAAAAGGCGAGATTTTCGAGCGGAGTCAAGGCAGCTTTGACCCCGGGCTGATGACCGAGATAGAGCAGATTGGCATGGTACTCATCACGGCAATGGCGAATATTTTCACCATTCCAGCACACTTCACCGGAAAACGGCTGAGACAGGCCAGTCAGCAGACGCAGCAGGCTGGTCTTGCCAACCCCGTTGGGACCTTCAATTTGCACCAGATCACCGGGAACTACCGCAAAGGAGAGATGTTCAAACAGAGTGCGATCTTCACGCACGCAGCTCAGATTGTTAACTTGAAGCAGCATGGAGATTTTTTCAGAGAAAATGAAGCGGCTTGCATCTTAACACAGTATTGGAATACGTCTTTTCCAAGATGCCCTTCATCCACTGTTTTTGTGGAGAAGATCGCGCACAAGGAAAAATAGGCGTGGAAAATGATGACAATCAAAGGCATCCAAATAGATCAAACTGGAAACCTCATAACAAACCAGTATTAGCAAATAACTATTCTTCTCGATCACTGTACATGGCGCTCCATGAAAGAGCGCCATACATGCAACAGAAAAAATTCAGGAAGGCAAGTTGCCTTCCTGAATCATCAAGAGCGGCCTTTTCGCAACGATATCAAGAGCTCGGCTTCTGCCTTTGGCAACTCGCACTCACTCATGACCTCATCAAGGTCGGCGCCCAGTTCGACCATCTTGGCCGCTCGACTGTAAAGCCGTCGCTCGGGATCCTGCATGGTCAATTCTTGCTGGCGTTCATTGACCTGCTGCATCGCCCCTTCTACCGACTGTAACCGCTGTCCCATGCCGATGGCGCCGGTATGAAGCTCCATCATCTGCTTGCGCAAGCTTTCCAACTGACCTTGCAGCGTTGCCACACTAGCCTCGGACTCCTGCTTGCTACGCTTGCTCTTGAACCAGATATAAGAGGCAAACGCCAAGGCAATCAGGGACAACCCCAAGGCAACCATCTCGATTATCAAAACATCACCTTACTTATCAGAGGGAACCGATATCTTCCCACTCTTCATCGGAGAGCAGCTTGTTCAAGTCAACTAGGATCAGCAGTTGCCCATCACGGTTGCTGACCCCCTGAATGAACTTGGCGCTCTCTTCGGTACCTACAGCTGGAGCAGCATCGATTTCGGAAGATTTCAGATATACCACTTCTGCCACGCTGTCGACCATGATGCCAATCACCTGCTTCTCGGCTTCGATGATCACAATCCGGGAATTTTCGCTCACATCGCCGGAAGGCAGACCGAAACGGGAACGGGTATCGATGACAGTCACCACATTGCCACGCAGGTTGATGATCCCCAGTACGTACTCAGGCGCACCCGGCACCGGTGCAATTTCGGTGTAGCGCAACACCTCCTGAACCTGCATCACATTGATGCCGTAGGTTTCGTTTTCCAGCTGGAAGGTTACCCATTGCAGCACTTCATCTTCGGCCAGATTCTGTGCGATATTGCGCTTTTCTGTCATGTTTTTATTCCTTTTATGAAAACGTCTACTGCTAAAACTAGCAATAAAACAGCTCGATTGCAGAAGTTATCAGCGACCTTCTATGTTAACCCCACGCTCCAGCAACAAGAGCAGTTCACGAACGTGTAACAGGGCACACATTTTTTCTTTGACCATGCCCGCCAACCAAGGGCGCTTGCCCTCCTGATGGCGCCATTTAACCTGGTCACGGTGTAACAATTCAGTCCCTTTGAGATGGTGGCAGGCTAATCCCCACGGCGATTCACCAAGCATAATCAGATACTTGTAATCATCCATCTCGAGATGCTGACCCGGCATGACCCACTGGGCGGTATCGACCACATTCATCTTCTGCTCGCGAGAGGTCATGATCCCCTTGTACCAGCCCGGCTGGCCAAACAGGGAGGTGATCTCGCCCAACTGGTGAATACCACCAAGCTCGGTCAACGGCACCGCAAACGTCACGCCCGCGACTTCAAAAAAGAGGGCCTGAAACTCTTTACCGGTATCGATATTCTCCCAAGTGACAGGTTCAGTGGCTTCTACCGGAGCAACCTCCAGCGCAGTTTCAGTCAAGATGGTGGTGTGGGGCTCTGCAACTTCGGGCAGCAGCACCTCCTCAGGCCATTCAGGCTCTACCGGCAACAATGACTCCTCGGCCACAATCTCCAATGGGGCCGTCAGTGTCACCTCCTGGGTGAAGGCATCATTTTCAAACTGAACTTGTCCCACCTGAGCCAACAGTTCGCCAAGCTGGGCAAGGCGTGGATCACTTTCCAAATAAGGTGCAGCAACCACCTCGGGGACGCTGTGGGGCTGACGTTGCAACTGTAAAACAGGGGCGGATTGAACCTCTTCCACCTCATCCAGCACCAGCGGCTCATCGAGCAGCAGGGAGTGGAAATAGTCATCCATCGCCCGTACTTGAATGGTATCTCTCATGCCGTCACCTCATGAACCCGTTGCCGCTCAAGGGCATCAAGATGGTTGAGCAGCGTCTCATAGGCATAGGTTCCACGACTCCCGGGAGAATAGATAGACGGGGGGATATGCAGCAAGCTGGCATCCCGAAACTTGGTATCAATAGGGATCACAGCATTCCACACTGAATCTCCATATTGATCCTTGATCGACTTCAAGGTCATCAGAGAGGCACGGGTGCGCTTGTCGAACATAGTCGGGATCACGGTATAACGGAATTTGTCACGCTTGGAACGCTGCATGATCTCGAATGTCTTCATCATCCGCTCCAATCCTTTGAGAGCGAGAAACTCGGTCTGAACCGGCACAAGAATACGATCGCAGGCAGCCAGCGCATTGACCATCATCACCCCAAGCACAGGCGGGCAGTCGATCAGCACATAATCATATTGATCCTGAATGCGCAGCAGCGCCCGCTTCAGCACCAGCCCCATTCCCTCACGATTTCCCATTACCCGATCAAGAGTCGCCAGGGTAATAGATGCGGGTAGTAAATTGATATTCTCGAACTTGGTCTTGAGCGTCAGTTTATTGACAAGCTCGGCTGTCGGTTTGACAGCTTGAAACAACTCATAGAGGGTTCCATCCAGACGATCTGAATCAAAATCAAGATATGCAGTCAGCGAGGCGTGAGGATCGGTGTCAATCAACAGCACTCGCTGACCACGCTGGGCCAGGATCCCGGCAAGCGAGACCACTGTGGTGGTTTTACCCACACCACCTTTCTGGTTGGCAACCGTCCAAACAATCACTGTATCAATCCTGCCTTGTTGTTATACGTATGCCGCCACCGGGCAAAGAGATAACCTTTATCTCTCCAGCATCCACCGCCTGCTGCACCACAGGAACCGGTTCGGCAACCACCGGGGGCTTTACCGCCACAGGAGCTGGCGGCACCCAGGCGAATTTGGAAATTGCGACCACAACCTTGCGATTTTGCAGCCGGCCTTGCTCAGTGCTGTTATCGGCAAAAGGGGAAAACTCGCCATATGCCTCAAAGGCCAGACGCTGGGGTGCGATGCCATCAGCAATCAAGCCATTGAGCACCGCTTCGGCCCTCGCAGCAGAAAGCGCCCAATTAGAACGATAAATTTCATTATTTATCTGTTGGTTATCTGTATATCCTCGGACCCTTATATAGTTATCGACCGGTTTGAGAATACTTGAAAGAGTATTGATTACCGGTGCAGCATTCGGTCCCATAAAGGCGCTGCCACTGCCAAACAGCAGACCTGAACTGAGTTCCACAGTCAGCCAGTTCTCGTCTTGCGTCATTTTGACTATCCCGGCATCCACCAGTGACCCCATGCTCTCTTGCAACTGCATATCAAGTTTGGCAAGTGTCGTGCCATCTTGCAGCACAGGGACACCAGAAATGGGGGCAAGTGAAGGAGAGGGGGACGTTGCGCTTTCCAGCAACGAGGGGGAGGCAGAAACAGCATTCTCCAACAGTGAATTGCCCTGCCCCTCCAGCAGACCATCACTGCGAGACTGCATGACACTGAACGCCTGACTCATGCCATCTATCACCGCACGATATTTGTCCTTGTTCACCAGCGCAACAGAGTAGAGCACCACAAACAGAGCAAATATCAGCGTCATGTAATCGGCATAGGAGAC
The DNA here is from genome assembly GCF_049173735.1 of Aeromonas sp. 602396. Lineage (NCBI taxonomy): Bacteria > Pseudomonadati > Pseudomonadota > Gammaproteobacteria > Aeromonadales > Aeromonadaceae > Aeromonas > Aeromonas sp. 602396. The sequence continues at coordinate 60,450 of NZ_JAAKSD010000013.1, forward strand.
CAGCCAACGGTCAAGGTGTTCACGCCCCTGCAAGTGCAAACGATAGCGCTTGCGCATGGCTACTCTCCTTTCAAATAGGCCCTGAGCCGACGTTCAACCTGTAAACCATTCTCACCATGGGCAATGGCTAACAGCCCTTCCAGGGTCATCTCCTGAAACAGTGCATAGTGATAGTGAAACGCTCGCAACCGGTTGGCTATCGGTAGATAGATCAGGTTGGCAAACCCGACACCATAGATGGTTGCCACAAATGCCACTGCGATGCCAGCCCCCAGAGCAGATGGCTCTTCAAGATGAAACATGGCCTGGATAAGGCCCAAGACAGCGCCGATAATCCCGATAGTCGGACTATATCCCCCCATGGCTTCGAACACCCGGGCCGCATGTTCATTACGCTCCTGCTCGATATCGATATCGGCTTCGAGCAACATGCGAATATCCTCCGTGGAGACACCATCGACAATCATGTTCAACCCTTGGCGGGTAAAATGGTCCTCCTCCTGCTCAGCCTGATTTTCGAGGGCCAGCAGCCCCTGCTGGCGTGCAAAGGCAGCCCAGGATTGTAGCCGTTCAGCCTGGGCAGAGAGATCCTGCCGTGGCGGATTGAAAATCCATAGACACTGGCGCAATGCCAGCAAAACAAACTTGGCAGGGGTCTGCAATGTAACGGCACCAACTGTACCGCCAAGAACAATGAGAAAAGCAGGCCCGTCCAACAACGTCAACAGGGAGCCACCATGCCACAGCTGGGCAATAGCAATAGCCCCCAGTGCGAGGAGCAGACCGAGCAAGCCCATGATTAGCGCCCCAACTCAACCAGAATACGCTGGGCCACCTTGTCCAGAGGAAGTGATTCACTGGCAATACCTGCCTTTGCAACCGCTTGAGGCATGCCATATACCACGCAGGAAGCCTCATCCTGAGCCCAGATTGTAGAGCCCTGCTCTTTCAGCAGTCTGGCACCATCACGGCCATCAGCCCCCATACCGGTTAGCACAATCGCCAATACCTTGTCGGCATAGGTCTTGGCAGCAGAGGCAAAGGTAATGTCCACGCAAGGCTTGTAATTTACCTTGTCGTTGCCATCAACGATGCGAATACGGGCGCCTGCACCACGACCCTCCAACAGCATCTGCTTGCCACCGGGGGCCAGGTAGGCATGGCCCGGTTTGAGGACGTCTCCATCCTCGGCCTCCTTGACACCTATCTGGCATAACCCGTTTAGACGGGCAGCAAAAGCTGCGGTGAAGGTGGCAGGCATATGCTGGATAAGCAATATTGGGTGAGGAAAATCCCCTGGCAACTTGGTCAGCACATTTTGCAAGGCTACCGGGCCGCCGGTAGAAGTCCCGATCGCCACCAATTGATAACTCTTGCCACTTCGCTTGAATGAGGCACTTGGCACAGTGCGTTGCAGGTCAGGCTGACGCTCTGAAGATCTGGGCGCAGTGCTACCCAGCGGAGCACGAGCAACCGGTTCAGGTGCTTTGGGGCGAGCAGCGGATGTCATCAGGAAGCGCTTGCGGGAGATCTCCTTCACCCGTTGTTGCAACAGTCTGACCGCTTCGTCCTTGTCTCTGGCAATGTCTTCAAATTTTTTGGGCAAGAAGTCAAGAGCACCGGCGTCCAGTGCATCCAGCGTTGCCTTGGCGCCTTCATGAGTCAGGGAGGAGAACATCAGAATGGGAGTTGGACACTTGGCCATGATCTCCCGCACTGCACTGATGCCATCCATCACGGGCATCTCGATGTCCATGGTGATCACATCAGGGCGCAGCGACATGGCCTTGTCTACGGCTTCACGCCCATTCTGAGCAGTATCTATCACCGTCAGCATGGGATCCTGATTGATTATCTCGCTCACCCGGCGGCGAAAGAAGCTCGAATCGTCGACAACTAATACCTTGACTGCCATTGTTATTTTTCTAACTCCTTGGGCCTGAGCGATTAATGTCTACGCGCATATGCTTTGAGCAGACTCGGTACATCCAGAATAAGGGCAATACCGCCATCGCTGGTAATGGTTGCACCAGCCATCCCCGGGGTGCCTTGCAGCAGATTATCGAGCGGCTTGATCACCACCTCTTCTTGACCAATCAAGCTGTCGACCACAAACCCGATTTGCTGAGTGCCAATCTGCACGATCACCACATGCCCGGTATCCTGACGTGAGCGCTTGTTGGTACCACGGATCAACCACTTGTGTAGATAAAAGAGGGGAATCGCCTTATCACGCACAATGATGGTGAGCTGACCATCGACCATATTGGCCTTTTTCAGATCCAGATGGAAAATCTCGTTCACACAACCAAGGGGAAGAGCGAAGGTCTGCTCACCCACTTCAACCATCAGGGTCGGCAGAATGGCTAGCGTCAACGGAACCTTGATTTCGAGACGGGTGCCTTTCCCCCAGGTAGAATCGATGTGCACTGACCCATTGAGGCTGACAATACTGGTTTTAACCACGTCCATTCCGACACCACGGCCAGAGATATCGGAGATCTCGGACTTGGTCGAAAATCCGGGGGCAAAGATCAGGTTATAGGCATCGTTATCACTCATGCGCGCGGCAGTATCTGCATCCAGCACACCGCGGCTGATGGCAATAGACTTGAGTTTTTCCGGGTCCATCCCGGCGCCATCATCCTCAATGCAAAGCAGGATATGATCGCCTTGCTGGGAGGCGCTAAGGGTGATCGTCCCTTGCCGCGGCTTGCCCGCTTTCTCTCGCACATCCGGCATTTCGACCCCGTGATCGCAGGAGTTGCGAACAAGGTGAACAAGAGGATCGGCGAGCGCCTCCACCAGGTTTTTGTCGAGGTCGGTCTCTTCCCCAACCATCACCAGCTCAATCTCTTTTTTGAGGGTTCTGGCCAGATCACGCACCACGCGCGGGAAACGACCAAATACCTTCTTGATTGGCTGCATGCGGGTTTTCATCACCGCACCTTGCAGGTCAGCCGTTACCACATCCAGATTGGCAACCGCCTTTGACATCTCTTCATCATTACTGGCAATACCCAGACTCACCAGCCGGTTACGAACCAGTACCAACTCACCTACCATGTTCATAATGACATCAAGGGTCTTGGTATCCACCCGCACCGTCGTATCGCTTTGCACTGCACTGTTTTCGGCAGGAGCTGGCGTAGCCTTGGCGGCAGGCGCTGATGCCTTGGCTGCTTCGGCAGGTTTTGCGGGGTCAGCCTGTACAGGTTTGGCTACAGGTGTTGTCGGTTTGGGCGCAGTCACCGCGGCAGGTGCGGCAGGTGCGGCAGGTGCGGCAGGTGCGGCAGGTGCGGCAGGTGCCATACTACTCTGAGGACCTTGGCCACGACCATGCAATTCATCAAGCAGGCGTTCAAACTCATCATCATCGATAAGCTCGTCCACCTCTTTTTGCACCGACTTCAGAGGATTCACCTCTGGCGCCCCCATGTGCTGTCCCTGACCATGGAGTTGATCCAGCAAGGCCTCAAACTCATCATCGGTTATATCGCCAGATTCGCCAGCAACAGTCGCTCCTGCCGCACTCTTGGTTGGTGTGCCCCCCACGCCATGCAGCTCATCCAGCAGACGCTCGAATTCATCAGCTGAAATCTCGTCTATGGATCCGCCCCCGTTAACAGGAGCAGGATCGCTGGCCTGGTTTATCGGTTCAACAACCTCGGGGTAGGAGACAACCTCAACAACAGGAGTGACAGCCTCCTGCTCCATGGCAATAGCGCCACTTGTCGCGGTTCGGAGTTGCTCTTCTCCTTCAGGCTTGCACAACTCGTGGAGGTCATGGAGCAGATCATCAGACGCAGGACTTGGCGCTTCACGGTTTTGTACTTGGGCGAACATGACGTTTATGGCGTCCAGCGCTTGCAGGATCACGTCCATCAGTTCGGCAGTCACGGTTCGCTTGCCATTACGCAAGATATCAAATACGTTTTCAGCGCCGTGGCATACGTCAACCAACTCCCCCAAAGACAGGAAACCGGCACCACCTTTTACGGTATGGAAACCGCGAAAGATGGCATTTAACAGATTCTTGTCATCAGGCCGCTTTTCCAAGTCGACCAGTTGCTCAGACAACTGTTCCAATATTTCGGATGCTTCGACCAGAAAGTCTTGCAGTATGTCTTCATCAACTTCGAAGGCCATGCGTCACTCCATTAGAATCCCAAGCTAGACAGCAGATCGTCCACATCATCCTGACCATTGACTACATCGGCACGCGCCTCTGGATTCATGATTGGGCCTTCGGCTTCAATCCCGTTCACAGGGAGAGTACGAGTTGAATGCTCAGCTGCAGCCTCACCAAACATAGTCAGCATTTCTATTAATTTTGTTTCAACTTCCTGAACCAGTTTTATGACCTTGCGGATCATCTGGCCTGTCAAATCCTGAAAGTCTTGTGCCATCAGAATTTCTGTCAGCAGTTGTCGTAACTTATCGGCATCTGACTCAGAAGCCTTAATGAAATCATCAAGTTGATGGCATAAGGACTTAAACTGCCCCACGCTCATATCTCTGGACATCAGTGCATTCCAGTTGGGCATCACCAGCTGGATATTATCATTCAGGCGATCCGCTATTGGCAGACTGGCCTCTACCGCATCCATGGTGCGATTAGCAGCCTTGTCGGTCATATCTATGACGTAATTGAGGCGCTCCCTCGCATCGGGAATGTCATGGGTGGCCAAATCGGGAATTCGGGGGTCGAGACGAAATTCTTGAAGTGAGTTATGCAGTTGTCGGGTCAGCTGACCAACTTTTTCAAACAGATCGGCTGCGTTGGGGGCACATACATTGGCAAGCAGTTCATCGGCCAGCTCGAATTCACCTTGCTCCAGATGAGCAACAAGCATCCTTGCCTGGTCGAGCGAAATCATTGCTTTCGTTTTGGCCATCATCCCTGCTGCTCCTTAGCCAAGGCGTTCAAAAATTTTGTCGAGTTTTTCTTTGAGCGTTGCTGCAGTGAAAGGCTTGACGATATAACCGTTAACGCCGGCTTGCGCGGCTTCGATGATCTGCTCGCGTTTGGCTTCTGCCGTCACCATCAGTACCGGCAGATGCTTGAGCTTTTCATCGACACGAATGGCTTTCAGCAGGTCGATACCTTGCATGCCTGGCATGTTCCAGTCGGTAACCACAAACTGGAAATCACCATTTTTCAGCATCGGCAATGCTGTGTTGCCGTCATCCGCTTCATGGGTATTGTTGAACCCAAGGTCGCGAAGCAAGTTCTTGATAATCCGGCGCATCGTTGAAAAATCGTCAACAATGAGGATTTTCATGTTCTTGTCCAAAATTCCCTCCTCAATAGCCACCTCAGTGGCTCACTTACATGATGCTAAAAACGGGTTGTGTCATGCGGATTATGCCTTAGAGTTTCATCTCAGTGTAGCCAGTACAAACACTTATAGATGCCAATCTCTCAAACGAGCGCGTAGTCTGTGCATTGCCTGACTATGTATCTGACTCACGCGCGACTCACTCACATTCAAAACCTCGCCAATTTCACGTAAATTCAGCTCTTCATCGTAGTAAAGAGAGAGAACCAGGGCTTCTCTCTCCGGTAAGCGACCAATTTGCTCCGACAGTTGAATTTGAAATCGTTCTGTGGCCAGTTCATCAAACCCCGAGCCTGACGGAGCTTCATCAGGGTTACCGATCACATCCTCACTGACCCCCAGATCCTCGATACCGATGATCTTGCCACAGGAGACATCCTGCAGCATGACATGATAATCAGCGAGAGAGACCCCCATTTGCGCTGCGACTTCCGCGTCGCGAGCATCCCGTCCATTGGCTTGCTCCACATTTTCGATCGCTTCGGCAATCGCTCTGCTGTTTCGATGCACGGAACGGGGCACCCAATCACCACGCCGGATCTCATCCAGCATGGCACCACGGATACGGATCCCGGCATAGGTCTCGAAACTGGCTCCCTTGCTACCATCAAAGTTCCGTGACGCTTCGAGCAGCCCAATCATACCTGCCTGTATCAGGTCATCCAGCAAGACACTGCTTGGCAGGCGAGCCAGCAAATGCTGGGCAATCCGCTTGACCAGTGGAGCATGGCGCTCTACCAGCAGATAGGAATCCTGATGACGCAAGTACGCTTGGGCTTTATTCACGGGAACCTTCCTGTGTGGTGGCCTGAGTCTGCAACAGATTCTCCAGGAAAAACTCCAGATGACCGCCAGGCTGGTTTGGTACCGGCCAGCTAGCTGCTTTGTTGGCCAATGCGCGGAAAGCCAAAGCCGCCGGCGACTTGGGAAACGCCTCGACAATCAGTTTCTGCTTGCGCACGGCTGCACGCAGATTGGTGTCATAAGGCACGCAGGCAACCAGTTCCAGTGACGTATCGAGGAAACGATCGGTTACCCGGGTCAGCTTGGCAAAAAGCTCCTGCCCTTCACGCAGGCTGCGCACCATATTTGCCACTACCTTGAAGCGAAATACACCGTGCTCTTTGGAGAGGATCTTGATGAGGGCATAGGCATCGGTAATGGAAGTCGGCTCGTCACACACAACCACCATGATGTCCTGCGCAGCACGGGTGAAACTCAACACCATGTCCGAGATCCCCGCCGCCGTATCCACCATCAGAATATCGACCTGGGTCTTCATCTCGCTGAAGGCGCGGATCAGTCCGGCATGTTGTACCGGTGAAAGCTCGACCATGGACTGGGTCCCCGAGGTTGCAGGCACAATCATCATGCCATACGGTCCCTCAACGATAATGTCGTCGATAGTGCACTCACCTGCCAGCACGTGAGAGAGATTGCGATGAACCCGCAGCCCCAGCATGACGTCGACGTTGGCCAGACCAAGGTCAGCATCCAGCACCATTACCCGTTTGCCTTGGGCCGCCATGGCTCCCGCCACATTCAGGGTCACGTTGGTCTTGCCCACGCCACCTTTACCACCGGAAACGGCGATCACTTTTACTCGATTGTTTTGACGCATTTTGCGCAGACCACTCGCCTGATCCATATACATGTTACTCATAAAACTCCGAATCTTCGGTCTCGCCAAAGCCTGTGCCCCAGAAATAGGGCTCTTCTGTTTCTCGCTCCAGCGAGCCCATGGCCGCGCCGACAAGCTGCGCCGCATTGGCAACCTGAATATCTTCCGGAACCCGCTGCCCATCCGTGATGTAACTGATAGGCAAGGCATTCTGGATACACACGTTAATTACTTCGCCCAGATTCAGACTCTCATCCAACTTTGTAAGTATGCAGCCGCTCAAGGGAATGCGCCGGAAATGGTCAACCGCTTCCTGCATTACCCGACGCTGGGAGGTTGCCGACATCACCAGATAGCTGCGGATCCTCACCTTGGCATTCTTGACCAGGGTATCGAGCTGCTCGGTCAGCCGGATATCCCGCTGCCCCACGCCTGCCGTATCGATCAATACCAGCCGACGGTGGCGGAACTGATAGAGGGCATTGGCCAGCTCTTCGGCATCACGCACCTGCCGCACCGGACAGCCCATGATCCGGCCATAAGTCTGTAATTGCTCATGAGCACCGATCCGGTAGTTGTCAGTGGTGATAAGGGCCACCTGCTCGGCACCATACTTCATGGCAAAACGGGCGGCTAATTTGGCGATGGTGGTGGTCTTGCCCACCCCGGTCGGCCCCAGCAGGGCAACGGCGCCCCCCTGACGTAAAATCTCGTCCTCGCTGATCTTGAGCTGAGCCGTCAACACTTCCGCCAACTGGGCCATCGCCTGATGGATGGGCATGTCTTCAGGGATCAGCCCCGCCAGTTGATCGGCAAACGCATCGTCAAAGCCCATCTTTTTGAGCTCCTTGATCAGCAGAGCCCGCATCGGCTCACGTCGCTCAACTTCCTGCCACATCAGACCGGAGATCTGGTGCTCCAGCAATTTGCGGATACTGGCCATCTCCTTGCGCATCCCCTCCATCTCCTGATCCCGCTGAGCAGGTTGAGAAGAACGCTGGGCGGAGGCAACCCGGGCTTTGGGCTTGACAGGTTCCGGGGCGGCGCCCCATTGCCCCTGCTCGGCCAATGTTCTGGGCGCTGCATTGGCAGCGGCCAGACCGGCCGATTGGGTATTGCCCATTGGCGCCCCATTGCCCGGCTTGAGCTTCTGCTGGCGCGCCAGCAAGGCTGCCAGGGTATCGGCATAATGTTCGTTCTGTTCCTGAACCTTTGTGGGCTCGGGGCGGGTCATCTGCCGAGCAGCAGACGAAATATTGACACTCTCATCGTTCAGCTGACGGCGAACCGGCGCATCTTTGGGCCCCGGAACCTGGGATTGATAATCGACTGCGGCGACTATCTCTACCCCTCCGGTGACCTTCTTGTTGGACATGATGACAGCGTCAGGCCCGAGCGTCTCCTTGACCTCGGCCAGAGCCGTTCGCATGTCCTTGGCAAAAAACCGCTTAATCTTCACCCATCGTCTCCGCTAACTAGTTCTGCCCTACCGCACTGACGATGCGGATCTGCTTGTCGTCGGGCACTTCCTGATAAGACAGAACACGCAACCCAGGAATGGCATTCTTGACAAATTTTGCCAGGGTATTGCGCAAGATCCCCGATGTCAGAAGCACGGCCGGTTGGCCTTCCAATTCTTGTCGTTGAGTGGCTTCCACCAGCGAGCGCTGCATTCGCTCCGCCAGACCCGGCTCAATACCGGCACCATCACCTCCACCTGCCTGCAGGGATTGATGCAATATACGTTCCAATTCAGGTGCCAATGTTATCACCGGTAGCTCTGGGTCTGGGCCGGCAATCTCCTGCACAATCAGACGACGCAGGGCAATCCGGCAAGCCGCGGTGAGCACTTCCGGATCCGGACTGCGCGGCGCGTATTCAACCAGGGTCTGCAGGATAGTGCGCATATCGCGGATTGGCACCCCTTCATTGAGCAAATTCTGCAATACCTTCACAAGGTTACCCATGCTGATCACTTCCGGCACCAGCCCTTCGACCAGCTTGCTCTGGTGTTTGCCAATCATGTCGAGCAGTTGTTGTACCTCGTCATGGCCGAGCAACAGTGAGGCATGGTTGGTCAAGATCTGACTCAAATGGGTGGCAACTACGGTCGCAGTATCCACCACTGTATACCCCAGGGTCTGCGCCTGTGACACCTGCTCCTTGGCTACCCACACTGCTTCAAGTCCAAACGCGGGATCCCGGGTAGCAATCCCCTGAATTTGGCCGAATACCTGCCCCGGGTTGATGGCCATCTCTTTATCATGGTAGACGCTGGCCTCGCCGGTACTGACTCCCATCAAGGTGATGCGATATTGATTTGGTGCCAGATCCAGGTTGTCGCGGATGTGGACGGCAGGCACCAGAAAGCCCAGTTCTTGCGAGAGTTTCTTGCGCACCCCTTTGATCCGGTTGAGCAGTTCGCCCCCCTGATTGCGATCCACCAGCGGGATTAGCTGGTAACCCACTTCCAGCCCGATGATGTCTACCGGCATCACATCGTCCCAGCTCAACTCTTTCTGTTCATGCGATGGCTGGTCAGTACTGGTCGGCATCAACTCGCCGCTGGCTGCTTTGGCTACCGCCAGCTTCTCGCGGCGCAGCAGCCACCAGGCTCCAGCGGCAGCGATCGCCCCCAGACTCAGGAAGGCGAAGTGCGGCATCCCCGGCACCAGTCCCATCATCAGCAGGATACCGGCAGAGATGATCAAGGCCTTGGGATTGTCGAACAGTTGGCCCAATACCGCCGTGCCCATATCCTGATCGGTATTCTGACGGGTCACTATGATGGCGGCGGCGATAGAGAGCAACAGGGAGGGGATCTGCGCCACCAGACCGTCACCTATCGCCAGCAGGGTATAGATCTCGGCAGACTCCCTGAAGGTAAGATGATGCTGCATCATCCCGATGATAAAGCCGCCGATGATGTTGATGAAGAGGATCATGATGCCCGCAATGGCATCCCCTTTGACGAACTTGGAAGCACCATCCATAGAGCCATAGAAGTCCGCTTCCTGGGTCACATCCTGGCGACGCTTCTTCGCCTCTTCCTGGTTGATGAGGCCGGCATTCAAATCGGCATCGATGGCCATCTGTTTGCCCGGCATCGCATCCAGAGTAAAACGGGCACTTACTTCCGCGATCCGCCCGGCCCCCTTGGTGATAACCACAAAGTTGATGATCATCAGGATTGTAAAGACGATGATGCCGACTGCATAGTTACCGCCGATCACCACATTACCGAATGCCTCGATCACATGGCCTGCCGCTGCACTGCCATTGTGACCTTCCAGCAACACCACCCGGGTCGAGGCCACGTTCAATGCCAGCCGCAGCAAGGTGGCCAGCAGCAATACGGTCGGGAAAGCAGCAAATTCGAGGGGGCGCCGGGTATAGACGGATACCAGCAGCACCACGATAGAGAGCGCAATGTTGAAGGAGAAGAGCACATCCAGCATCAGTGGCGGGATGGGCAACACCACCATGCCGAGCGCGGCCAATACCAGCAGAGGGGTACCAAGGCCTTTGCTCAATACTCCCCGAGACTGTTTTAACTGGCCCAATACTGCCTTGAATTCCATCGCTCTTCTCAATGTCAACCTGCTGGTGCCAGATTAAAGCAAACATTAAGCCAATAATGCAACACATTGAAATACAATGAATTTATTTTGACAACGTCAGAACTTTGTCATTTGCGATATTCGGTCGGAATGGGCAGATCTTTAGCCAGCGGCTGAGGACGGCGCCCCTGGCCACGGCGGAATTTCTTGAGCTGGAAGACATAGGCCAGAACCTGGGCAACCGCCGCAAACAACCCTTCCGGGATCTCGTGGCCCAACTCGGTAGAGTGGTAGATAGCCCGGGTCAAGGCCGGTGACGGCATGATGGGTATCTCGTATTCTCTAGCTATCTCCCTGATCTTCATTGCAATTTCATCAGTTCCCTTGGCCAAGACCTTGGGCGCGGCACCGGGTTTGCCCGCATCATACTTGAGCGCTACCGAGTAGTGAGTCGGGTTGGTGATCACCACATCAGCCTTGGGTACATCCCCCATCATCCGGCGCATCGCCATCTGCATCTGCAACTGGCGGATCTTGCCCTTTACCTCGGGTTTACCCTCGCTATCCTTGAACTCGTCCTTCACCTCCTGCTTGGTCATCTTGAGCTGACGCATATGGTTCCATTTTTGGAACGGCACATCGATGGCCACAATAGGCAACAGGGCACAGCAAAGAATGATCAGCATCCACAAAAAAAGGTCGAGGGCATCTATAATCCCGCCGGGGAATCCCTCCATGGAGAGGTTGAGCAGATGATCAAACTGGCTGGAGAGCATCCACCAGGCAAACAGGGTGATGAACACCACCTTGGCGATGGACTTGACAAGCTCAATCAGTGACTGCACCCCAAACATCCGCTTGAACCCGCTGATGGGGCTCATCTTGCTGAATTTCGGCATCATTGCTTCAGTGGAGAAGTTCATCCCCCCCATCAGGATATTGCCGATAAAAGCTGCAATAGCGACCAGAGCGAATAGCAATCCGAGCGGAAACACCAGTTCCCCCAGCAGCGCCGGCACCATGGCAACCATGGCATTGGGATCGAAAGCCTGCTCTCTGTTCAGCGTGAAGCCCATGGTCACCACCTTGAGCATGGCGTTCGCCAGGTAACCCTTGATAAACAGCAGGCCAAATACGGCTGACAACAGCACACTGGCTGTTCCCAGCTCCTTTGAACGTGCAATCTGCCCTTTTTCACGGGCCTGTTGCAGTCGTTTGCCCGTGGGTTGTTCGGTACGTTCCTGGTCGGTATCAGCCATTGACACCTCCGAAACATTGGGTGTCAATCAGCTCGCAACTGACCTCCTGCACCCGCTCCCACAAGGTGTCGAAATGGCCGAGGAACCCGCCGATCGTAAGCCAGAGGATAAGCAAACCCGACATCATGCTGACGGCAAAACCGATACTGAAAATATTGAGCTGGGGGGCTGCCCGGGTCATCACGCCAAAAGCGAAGTTGATAAGCAACAGCGCCACGATGGCAGAGAGGGCCATCACCAGCGAGGCCTGATACATGACCCCCAGGAACGCGCTCAGGGTTTGCATAGAAGAGAGTGACAGACCGCTATCGGAGATGGGTAGCGTCTCAAAACTGAGGATAACCAGGCGTAGCATCACCAGATGACCATCAAGCGCCAGAAATACCAGAGTCGCCAGCATCAGATAAAACTGACCGACCACAGGGGCCGACTGGCCATTCATCGGATCCACCAGGGTGGCAAAACCCAGACTGGTTTGCATGGCTATCACCTGCCCCGCCATCACGAAGCTTTCCATCAGAAACTGGGTCATCAACCCCAGCGCAATACCGATCAGCAGCTGCTGGCCCAAGACCAGAAAACTGCCGGCAGAGAAGAGCTCCACTGGGGGCATGGGAGGGAGCAGAGGAGCAACCAGAAACGTCACGGCTACCGCCAGCCCCAACCTGATCCGAGCGGCGACCAGCCGGCTGCCAAATACCGCCATCACCATGAAAAGGCTGCTTATTCTAGCCAGTGGCCAGAGAATGGACGACAACCACTCCATGATCAGAGCGGTGGTATAGGTCACCCCACCACCTCGGGAATTTGATTGACCATCAGGATGAAGAAGTCCATCAGACTCTGCATTCCCCAGTGAGCACCAATCCCTAGGGCCAAAAGGGTCACGATGAGACGGGGCAGAAAGCTCAAGGTCTGTTCGTTGATGGAGGTGGCGGCCTGAAAGATGGCTACCACCAACCCGATAGCAAGGCTGGGCAGGATCACGGCGCTGACCATGATATTGACCAGCCAGAGCGCCTCACGAAATACATCGACAAAGGTTTCTGGACTCATGTTCGGGCTCCTTGCATGGGACCGGTTAACCGGCACCCAGTCCGAAACTGTTGGCCAGCGAACCCAGGATCAGGTTCCAGCCATCCACCATCACAAACAGCATCAGTTTGAAAGGCAACGAGACGATCATCGGCGAGAGCATCATCATCCCCATCGCCATCAAGATACTGGCGACCACCAGATCGATGACCAGAAACGGCAAGAACAGCATAAAGCCAATCTGGAAGGCTGTTTTCAGTTCGCTGGTGACAAAGGCCGGGATCAGCACCCGCAGCGGCACATCGGCAGGCTTCTCCACCTGCACGTTGGCGATCTCCATAAAAGTATTGAGATCCTTGATCCGGGTCTGGGCCAGCATGAACTGGTGGATGGGCAATTCAGCCCGTTCCAGCGCCTCCTTGGCCTCAATGGTTTCGGCCAGATAGGGCTGCAGTGCCTCGTCATTTATGCGATCCAGCACAGGCGACATGATGAAGAACGACATGAACAAGGCTATGCCGATCAACACCTGATTGGAGGGGCTCTGTTGCAGACCGATCGCCTGACGCAAGATACCCAACACTATGATGATACGGGTAAACGAGGTCATCATGATGACCATTGCCGGCAGGAATGAAAGTGCCGTCATCAACGCCAGCACCTGCAGGGTCAGGCTGTACTCCTGAGAGCCATCCCCCATGGTCTTGACGGTCACTGCCGACATGCCGTCCTGCGCCAACGCAGGCCAGGCGCAAAGCAGCGAAATCAACAGGCTGGCCAGCAATCCGCTTTGCCACAACAAGCCGTTAGTTTTTTTCATGTTTGCCCATCAACTTACCCAGCTGCTGGGAAAATGCCTGCGGCTGCTGTTCGTCCAGCGGCTCCTCCAGCCGATAGAGAAAGTTGACCTGCTGCGGCGTTACGCCGACCAGCAGCTGCTGCTCACCCACCTTGACCACCAGCAACTTCTCCTTGTAGCCCACAGGCAGCGTAGCAATCACTCTCATCTGCCCGCCCCCCATGGCGGTGGCAATTTTGCTCTTCTTGAGCAAGAAACCCAGCACCAGAATAAGCCCGAGCACCATCAGGCTGGAGAGCAGCCAGGAACTCAGGCTGGGAGGGTTGGCGGCCCCCCCCACCTCGGCAAACACCGGCAATGGCAGCCACAACAGCAGCAGACGCATCATTTGAGTTTCTTAATCCGTTCAATCTGGCTGATGACGTCGGTCAGGCGAATACCGAACTTGTCGTTCACCACCACCACCTCGCCGTGAGCGATCAGGGTACCGTTAACCAGCACGTCGAGGGGCTCGCCCGCCACCCTATCCAGCTCCACGACCGAGCCCTGGTTGAGCTGCAGCAGGTTACGAATGCTAATCTGGCTGCGACCGACCTCCATCGAGATGGTGACCGGAATATCCAGAATGGTGTCAAGCTTGCGCCGCTCCTCGGCACTGATAGGGGCATCGTCCTTGAGCTCTTCCAGCGGGGCCGGTTTGGCTTCCGCCGTCACCTGCTCCTCCAGTGCTGCCGCCCAGGCATCAGCCATCAGATCCTCTTCCTCTGTTCCGCTCATCTTGTTTCCTTATGCCACTTCGTGACGATCAATAACTGCAAACCGTCGATTAACGCTGTTGTTCTTCGATGCTGCGCTCAAGCTCTTCAAGCTCGGCCTCACCATCGATACGTACACCACCCCGGGTCACCAGATGCATCTCGGTCTTGACCCCTTCCGGGCGCTTGAGCTTGTCGGTGATCTTGAGTGCCACATTCTCCTTGGTCCGCCCCATCTTGGCATGGAAGGTGGGCAAATCTTCCACGTAGACCAGCAAATGTTCGGGCATGTCGACCGGAATAATATCTCCCGGCTGCAGCTCCATCAGTTCACGCAGAGTGAGTTCGGTCTCCAGCAGTTTGGCCCTCAACTCGACCTTTACATCCATGATCTCGTCACGAAGTGCTTTGCTCCAGCGCACGTCTGTGTCACCCTTGTCACTCTGTACACCGGCATCGAGCAGTTCACGGATCGGCTCCAGCATGGAGTAGGGCATGGCCACGTGGAAATCGCCGCCGCCACCATCGAGTTCGATGTGAAACGAGCTCACCACAATCACTTCGGTCGGGCTGACGATGTTGGCCATCGCCGGGTTCACTTCAGAGTCGAGATACTCGAACCCTACGTCCATCACCGGCGCCCAGGCATCCTTGTAATCCTCAAACACCAGTTTGAGCAGCATCTGGATGATCCGTCGCTCGGTCGGCGTGAACTCGCGCCCCTCAATCTTGGCGTGGTAGCGCCCGTCACCACCGAAGAAGTTCTCCACCAGGATGAAAACCAGTCGTGCCTCCATGGTGATGAGTGCGGTTCCTTTCAATGGCCGGAAACGCACCATATTGAGGCTGGTCGGCACGAACAGGGTGTGAACATACTCACCAAACTTCAGCATCTGCACCCCGTTGATGGAGACCTCGGCGGTACGACGCATCATGTTGAACAGGCTGATCCGCATGTGGCGAGCAAAACGTTCGTTCACCAGCTCCAGGGTCGGCATCCGGCCACGGACGATGCGGTCCTGGGAGGAGAAGTCAAACTGGGCAACGCCGGGGTCTCCGGCGCCGCCTATCTCTTCCTCTTCGACATCATCGACACCGTGCAAGAGGGCATCAATTTCGTCCTGACTTAACAGATCGCTCACGCTTCACCTACTGCATTACAAAGCCGGTAAACAGCACTTGTTCGATAACGGGGGAAGAGACCAGGTCCTTAAGCACCCGACGGCACTCTTCCAGTGAATCCTTGCGCAGCTTCTCCTTGCCTTCAAAGGTCATCAGCTGTTCGGCACTGGCTGCACTGAACACCCGCAGCAAGGTGCCTTCAATCAGGGGTATATTCTGTTTGGCCAGCGTCTCGTCGGCGGTGCCGCGCACCATCAGCTGGATCTTGATCTGCACCAGTCGATCCCGCTGGGCTCCCGCGACGTTGAAGACAAAGGGACGCGGCATCCCGACATAAAGGGATGGCTGGGGTGCTTCCACCTTGGGTTTGGCCTCGGCGCCCTCCGCCGCTTCGGCAGGGGGGGTATCCGAGCCGGACAGCATAAGCCAGGCGCCAGCTCCACCACCGCCCAGCAAAATGACCGCCAGGGCAATGATAATAATCAGCTTCTTTTTCTTGCCCGCAGCCGGGTCTTTTAGCGTCAATTCGTTATCGTCAGCCATCCCTTGTCCACCCTAGTCTCAAACTTGTTCGATATCATAAACTTACTCGGGATTGCATCAAGCATAGAAATCTATTCCTGAACCGTTTGTCGATTCCACCGACAAATTGGGGTTGGTCGTAGTGACCTCCCCGTCAAGATGGCTATGACCGGAGTGTCCCTCTCCTGATTGTCCCTGCCCGGCAAACGCCGACTGACCCTGCTGTTGTTGCTGCGGTGACTGTTGTGACTGCTGCTGCACCTGGGTCTGGCCAAGCTGGATCCCCTGCCCCGCCAGCATTTCACGCAGACGGGGCATCGCCTGCTCCAGCATCTCACGGGTCTGTCCGTGCTGGACTACAAAATGGACGCTCGCCTGGCTGGATGCGTCGATCTGGATCTTGATCTTCATCTTGCCAAGGCCGATGGGGTCTAGCTGAAGCTCGGCCTGCTGCAGCTTGTCGGCCAGCATCAGGTTTACCTTCTGGTGCAATTCGGCGGGTGCTTCCTGACTAGACAGTTTCAAATGGGGTAAATTCTGCGGTTCACGGCGCAACGTGCCCTCAGCGGCGGGCGCCCGGCTGTCGGCCACCTGGGGCTGAGGCTGGCTGTTCTGGCCATGCTGTACAGTCTGGCTCTGGCTGCTCTCGCTGCTCGATGTCGTAGCGACAAGACTCTTCTCAGACTCACCGGCCTTCGGTTTTACCTCAAGCGAAACCGCTTTGCGCACCTCGTCGGTGCCCGTCACTTCCATCTGCCTGATCCCGGCTGAAATGCTCGACAGCGGTGCTTGCGGCCCCTGAGATTCGGCCTGCGCCAACACCTGCTGCGGCGCCACCATCACGGGTGCGGCAGCGCTATCGGTCTGAGTCGTCACATTTGGCGTCACGCTGCTCTGGGCTGTGGCACTTTGCACTGTCGTCACTTGCGCCGCACCTGGATTGGAGGATGTGGTTGTCGCTGCCTGCTGTCCCCCCTCGGCGCTACTCTTATCAGCTCCCTTGCCAGCCCCATTAGCGATGCTCTCTACGGCAGTAGAAGTGGTTGAGCTACCCGCATCTGGTTGTTTGCCCCCCTCACCGAATGCCTTGAGCACCGCCCCCTGAATCGCGGCTTGAGCAGCTTGTCCCTTGCCGGTCACGACGCTGCTGGCAGCGGGGTCGGATTTGCTGTCATCTCCCTCTTTCACTGCGGGTGACTCACCACTATTTGCCGCATTGGCGGACGCCTCAACCGGCAACACCCTGGCCAGTTGGGCCATCCGCTCAGCCCCCGTAAGGAGCTTGGTGAGCTTGCCATCTGCCCCGAGAGTTTCACCCTTGGCAGAGACTTTCTCCCCGGGCTGACCATCTTGGGTGGCGGCGGCATCCTTCCCCTCAGAAGTGTTGGGAGCGGAGGACAGTACGGCGGTCGAGGCGTCGCCCTGCTCAATCACTCCTCCTGCAGAGAGTGAAACCGGAGTTTCAAGGGAAGATTTACCAGTCGTAGCCAGAAGCGACTGCGCCCCGTTCTGACCGGCAAGCTGGCTGGCAATTCTGGCAGCGGCAGGGGTCTGCTCGCCGTCATCAAGCGCAATCCCCTCCAGATCACCCTCTTGCGGCAACGGATTGCCGTCTACCGCAGTGGCGCTCTGTTGGGCCGCCACCGCCAGCTGGGGTGTCACTAGCGAGGTATCGAGCTTGAGGGAGTCTTGCAGGCGCAGTAGAAAGTCGGTGGCAGGGACCTCCTCCACCTTGTTGTCGGCGTCAGGATCCTGCTCCTTGCCGGTCTCCTCTTTGGGAGAGGCGCTTTCGGTCGCCAAAGATTTGGCTGATCGGACATGGTTACCGCCCTGAGTGGCCTCGGCGGCGCCCTGTTCGCTGTTCCGGGCCTTGGCAATCAGGGTGGCGAAATCACCCTTGCTGTCGCTACCGGTTCCCCCATCGATACTTTTGCTCTCGACGGAACCGCTCAGAGGCGCTTTGTCCAACCCGTTGGCCGGAGCCGAAGGCGTTTGTGTCAACAGTGTCTGCATCATGATGGGATCCCTGAATTCTGGTGGCCCCCAAAGAGATGGCCGCCGACAATGTCCATATCAAAGCAAGTTACAGGCCAGATTGATGAAAACGTCGCAACATGGCGTACTCATCCAGCATCTTCTGCTCCTGACGCTGGGCTTTCTGCTGCTCGCGGCTCGCCTGCTTCTCCAGCAACAGCTCTACCGCCTTGCGCCGCTGCTGGGCCGCCAGCCACTCTTCACGGCGCTGTTCCAGCGCCTGACGCACCTGCAACACCCCTTCGTACTGCTGGGTCGCTGCCTGTTCGAGCTTGTTGATAAAGGCGTGATACTGGGTATTTTGCTGGGGCGAAATCCCCTGCAGGCCGCGATCGGTCCACTGCTGGTGATAGATCTGGCGGTACTGGTTGAGGGCATTTTGCTGATCCATGAACAGCTTGAGATCCTGCTGCGCCTTCACCAGTGCCAGCGCACACTGCTGCTCCGCTTCCACCAGCCGATCGGCCAACAATAGCAACCCTTTACTCATCGTCGACCTCTCTGTTACCGACCATCATCAGCGCATCAATGGCATCGCCACCATCTGCAAGGCTTGCAGGCCATCATCGTAGTGAATGACCTCGCGCATCCCCTGCTGCAAGAACTGATCCAGATAGGGTTTTTGAATGATGGCACGGTCGATGCGCGGATCGGAACCCTGACTGTAGGCGCCGATGGTGATGAGATCCCGGTTCTGCTGATAGAGGGAGTAGAACTGCTTGAGGGTGCGCGCCAGATCCATATGTTCCTGCGAGGTCACCATGGGCATGACCCGGCTGATGGACTTCTCGATGTCGATGGCCGGATAGTGGCCCGCATCGGCCAGCTCGCGCGACAACACTATGTGGCCATCGAGGATCGCTCGCGCCGCATCGGCAATGGGATCTTGCAGGTCATCCCCCTCAGTCAGGACTGTGAAGAATGCCGTGATGGAGCCCTGGCCGTCACTGCCGTTACCCGCCCGCTCCACCAGCGCCGGTAATTTGGCAAATACCGACGGTGGATAGCCCTTGGTCGCTGGCGGCTCGCCCACCGCCAGTGCGATTTCCCGCTGAGCCTGGGCATAACGGGTGAGGGAGTCCATCAAGAGCAGCACATTAAGCCCCTGATCGCGGAAATACTCGGCGATGGCCAGCGCCGTCTCACACCCCTTTAGCCGCATCAGCGGCGAGGCATCGGCGGGAGCCGCCACCACCACGGAGCGGGCTCTCCCCTCCTCTCCCAGAATGTCTTCGATAAACTCTTTCACTTCCCGGCCCCGTTCACCGATGAGGCCGACCACCACCACATCCGCCACCGAGCCGCGAGTCATCATGCCCAGCAGCACCGATTTACCGACACCGGAACCGGCAAACAGCCCCATCCGCTGGCCCTGCCCCACCGTCAGCACGGCATTGATGGCGCGTACCCCCACGTCCATCGGCTGATGGATCGGGCGGCGAGAGAGCGGGTTGATGCGGTGCTGGGCAAACTGCACCGTCCGGGACGAGATAATGGGGCCGAGGCCATCAAGCGGCTGGCCGATGCCGTCGATGACCCGACCAAGCAGGTTCATGCCAACAGGAATACCGTGCTCTTCGGTGATGGGCACCACACGGGCACCAGGGATAACCCCCTTGAGCTGTTCACTCGGCATAAGATAGAGGCGATCGCCCGAGAACCCCACCACTTCGGCCTCCAGCGTCCCATCCAGGGTATCGATGCGACACAAGGCTCCGATGGCGGCACGGCAGCCGATGGTTTCGAGGGTCAGCCCCACCACCCGGGTCAATTTGCCGGCAACCGGCGGTTTGGGGGCGCTGTCGCGAACCTTGTACCCTTGCAACCGGTTCAGTAGCGAGCCGCTCATCTGGCCTCCTGAGAGCTAAAAAGTGCAGCCGGACGGCAACGTCCGGCATCGGTTATGGGCGTGAGTCCTGCGAAGCCGGTTTCTGCGACGCATTGTCCCGCAAGAAGTTGCGCAGCAACTGATCGATGCGCCCGGAGAGGGTCAGATCGATGCTGGATAGCTCGGTAGCCAGTTGCAGATCGCCGGGGGAGAGGGTGGGATCGCTTTGCAATCGCCAGTGGCGCTTGGCGCACTCGTCGGCGCCAAATGCCTGTTCGATTCGCGCGATATCGTCGGGATGCAACATCAGAGTCACCCCCTGTTCGGCGGCAGGCAGCAAGGCCAGCCCCTCCTTGAGCGCCTCCAGCAGGATGCGGGGCGAGGTCTCTGCTTCATGGCGAATGAGCGCGCGGGCCAGTTGCATCACCAGCGAGACCAGTTGCTGCTCTACCGCCAGATCCAGCGCGCTCAGGGGATTGGCAAGGCGTGCGGCGAGACCCTGCCAGTGGGCGATCTCCTGCTCCACCAGATCGCGCCCCATGGCCAGCCCCTCCTCGCGCCCCTGTTCGAGACCTGCAGCATGACCCTGTTGCAATCCTTCCAGTTTGCCCTCTTCGAGCCCCTTGGCAAAACCGGCCTCGCGCCCTTCGGTCAGTCCCTCTTCCCAGGCGGCCTGACGGATCGCTTCGAGCTCTTCGGCGGTGATGCTGGGGGTCGGCTCCTGCTCGGGTTCCGGCTCCACCACCTCCTCTTCCTGCTGATACCAGTCAGGTGCAAGACCGAGCGCATTGGTCTCGGCCTCAGCCACCACGTCCATTTCGGGCCAGCCCCAGGCCTCTACCCGGGTCTCTTCCCCTTCAGGCCGCACATAACCACGCAGCTTGTTGTTCATCTATTCGCGCCGCTCCTTGCCAAGACAACATACTGGGCGGCAGACAGGTTACATGAGTTGGCCATGGTTTAGAGGAACTCCTCGCCACCGCCGGAACCCAGCATGATCTCGCCGGCATCCGCCAGACGGCGGGCGATGGAGAGGATCTCCTTCTGGGCAGCCTCCACCTCGGAGACCCGGATCGGCCCCATGGCCTCCAGATCGTCTGCCAGCATTTCTGCCGCCCGTTTCGACATGTTCTTGAAGATCTTCTCGCGCATCTGATCGTCGGACCCCTTGAGGGCGCGCTGCAACAGATCCCCAGGCACTTCCCGCAGCAGAGTCTGGATACCGCGATCGTCCACATCGATGAGGTTTTCGAACACGAACATCAAATCCTGGATCTGCTGGCTCATCTCTTCGTCCGACTCGCGGATGGAGTCCATCAACTGGCCTTCGATATTGGTATCCAGATAGTTCATGATGTTGGCGGCTGCCTTCAGGCCGCCCATCTTGGCTGCCTGGGCACCGGCCGCACCGGCGAACTGTTTCTCCATGATGTCGTTCAACTCTTGCAGTGCCGCCGGTTGTACCTCTTCGAGGTTGGCGATACGCATCACCAGATCGAGGCGCACCTGCTCCGGGAACTGGCTCAGGATCTCGGCGGACTGCTCCGGCTCCAGATAGGAGAGCACTATGGTCTGGATCTGCGGGTGTTCGTTCTGGATGATGCTGGCCACCTGACGGGCATCCATCCACTTGAGCGAATCGAGGCCACGGGCGCCGGAACCGAGAATGATCTGGTCCACCAGATTGCTCGCCTTGTCCTCGCCAAGGGCCGCCACCAACGCCTTGCGCACAAAGTCTTCACTACCGATACCTATGTTGGTGTACTTCTGGATATCGTCGATGAATTGACGGTGCACCGCCGCCACCCGATCGTGACTGAAATCGGACATGGAGGCCATCGACATACCGAGCCGCTGCACCTGCTTGGGTTCGAGATGGCGGAAGATCTGGGCGGCATCCTCTTCGTTGAGGCTCAACATCAATACAGCCGCCATCTCCATACCGGACATCTGATCCAGCAACTGGCGCTGGCTGTCGGTAATGTCGTTGCCGGTCACCTGGCTTTTAGTTTCTTCAGGCATCTTTGGTTACCCACTCTTTAATGACCTGAGCGGCCAGATCCGGTTCGTTCGCCACCAGCGCACGCACCGCCTTGAGCAAATCTTCGTCACGGTGCAGATCCGGCAGTTTCAGCTGACCATCGCGCACCCCGAATACCTGCTCTCCCTCAACCTGGGCTGCCAGCAAGCTGAGCTCGTCGTCACCACCCAATACGGTGTGGTTGTCAAAGTCAACTTCCCCTTCCGGCTTGGCATCCGGATAGAGCAACCGCTTGAGCATGGGGCGAACCACGGTGACGATCAAGACAATAATCACCAGTACCGAGGCGGCAATCCGTACCGCACGCCAGAACCAGGGCTGATCGTAGAGCGGCACCTCGGCCACGGTATCAAGCTCGGGACGATTGAACGGAATGGCGACCACCTCGAGGGTATCACCACGGGTCACATCAAAGCCAAGGCCACCGCTCAGCAAACGGCGCAGGGTATCGAGTTCCGCCTGGGTGCGCGCTTCGCGGGTCACAGCCCCGTCGGCACCGGGCACCGCCTTGTAATCCACCGCGACCGAGACGGTCATGCGGCGAATGCCCCCCATCTGACGCCGGGTATGGCTGACGGTGGTATCCAGTTCGAAGTTGCGGGTCGCCTCTTTGCGAGAACGCCCCGAGGCAGCAGCGCTGGCCCCATCACCGCCAGTGGCCTGTTCAGGAATATTGGATGCGGCAGGGGGCTGGTTGCTGAGAGCCCCCGGCACTCCGCCATTGCTGCCGCCGGAGCTGTTCTCTTCCAACGTCATCTCGGAGCGCACTGCAGGCAGATCCGGGTTGTAGGTTTTGCGGGTCTGCTCCTGCTGGGAGAAGTCGAGGGAGAGATCCACTTCCGCCGTATAATTGTCGGCGCCAAGCACCGGGATCAGAATGGCGTCAATTTTTTGCTTGTACTCCAGCTCCTGCTTCTGCTGCATCGCAAATTCCTTGCGCGTCTGGGCAGAGACGGGATCCTGGGAGCCGGAATTAAGCAGGCGGCCATTCTGGTCGGTGACGGTGACACGAGTCGGCTCCAGGCCATGTACCGCAGAGGCCACCATATCGACGATGGAGTCCACCTCCCCCTGCCCCAGTGCCGCCCCTTTCAGGTTGAGTACCACGGTAGCACTGGGCTTGCGCTCGTTGCGGGCAAAGACGTTATCTTTGGGGATGGCCAGCAGCACCTGGGCCTTGGCCACATTCTGGAACTGTTCAATGGCGCTCGCCAACTGGCGCTCGCGACTCAACTTGAGGCGCTCGGCCTCCATCCGCTGGCTGACACCGAAACTGGAGTCCTTGAGCAGAATATCCTCTCCACCATTGGCTACATCGGCCGCATTGGTGAGGCCGGCCCGGGTCAGTGCCAACCGGATACTGGCAAAGTTCTCGGCACTGACCAGCACGCTCTTGCCATCGACCTCATAGGGGATCTTCTGCTGATCGAGAAAGTCGAGGGTCTTGACCAGCTCCTGAGTGGTATAGGTGCCAAGAGGGCGCATATCCGGCTCCTTGCCCCACAGCAGGATGAAGACGGCGATGGCCAGGCAGATGGCAAGCCCCAGGATCAGAGTGATCTGGCGCAGTACATCGGTATTGGACAAGAATCCCAGTGCCGAGCTCTTCTGCTCGTTGGCATCGAGGGCGGCGGTGCCCTCATCGTTTATCAGCAGATCGCCATTTTGGTCAGTAGCCACGATTTATGTCCTTATTGCTGACATGTCATGATGCACGGTCATCGCTCAGACCGGCATATTCATGATGGTTTTGTAGGCATCAACCATCTTGTTGCGCACTTGCACCGTCGCCTCAAAGGCGATGGAGGATTTTTGGCCCGCGATCATCACCTCGGCCAGATCCACCGACTTGTCGCCCATATCGAAACGGGTGCGCAGATCATTGGCTGCGCCCTGCAACTCGTTGACGTTACCGAGCGCCTGCTGCAACAGCAGGCCAAAATCGGAGGTCACCTGACGGCCAGGCTGTGACAGCGGGGTTGCACCGGCCTCTACCTTGAGAGCCTGCATCTCTTGCATCAGGCTGCTTGCACTAATTTCCATTTTCTGTCCCCAGACAAATCATTGACGCTGACGGACCAAAAGCAATAAAAGTGCCAATTAGGTAAAAACGATCTCAAGCCGCAGAAATGGAGGGGAAAAAGAGATGATGAGGGGGATCGGGGAATAGGCCGCTTCACGCACGGCACGGCTCCGTAACCGGCCACACCGTAGAACCGTGATGTTTGTCGAGCCACTTGACCAGTGGTTTGTTGTGAAGATTAACCACTCGACGGGCTATCAGTCCGAGGGGATGGCGCGTGCAGAGCCGGCTATCGGGCTCTGCACGCTTGCGGGTGCGGACTGATACGCTCCGCGGCCCCAGTCAAAGCTGGCATCGGACACTGCCGTTATGGCTCAGAAGTGTCCCCCCTGGCGGCCAGCGCCTCATCTACCTGCTGATCCCGCTGCCCGGTCATGCTGGCGTGACGGGCGATCAGGTGGTAGGTGGCGGGCACCACCAGCAGGGTAACCAGGGTCGCCAGGGAGAGACCGAAGAAGACCACGGTCCCCACCGCCATCCGGCTCTCGTAGCCAGCCCCCATGGAGAGCATCAGCGGCACAGCGCCGATGATGGCGGTGAGCGAGGTCATCAGGATCGGCCGCAGACGGCGCACCGAACCCGCGATGATCGCCTCTTCGAATCCTTCACCGCGCTGACGCAACTGGTTGATGAACTCGACGATGAGAATACCGTTCTTGGTCACCATGCCGATCAGCATGATCATCCCGATCTGGCTGTAGATGCTCATCTCCTGCCCCGTCAACCAGAGGCCAAGTAGACCGCCGAAGATGCCGAGCGGCACCGTCATCATCACCACGGTCGGGGTGAGGGTGCTCTCGAACTGGGCCACCAGCACCAGATAGACCACCAGCAGGGCGAGGCCGAAGACCATCGCCATCTCCCCCTGATTGTCGCGGTAATCCTTGGAGTCACCGGCGTAATCCACCGTCATACCGCTCGGCAGATGCTCGTTGGCCCAGCCATCGAGGAAGTCGAGCGCCTCGCCCAGAGTGTGATCCGGTGCCACATCGGCGGTCAGGGTCACCGCCTTCTGGCGTTGATAGTGGTTGAGGCGGTTGGCGGTCGCCACCTGCTTGACCGTCGCCAGCGTCGAAAGGCTCACCATCTCGCCATTGGCCGCCTTCAGGTAGATGCGGCCGAGATCCGAGATGCCGTTGAACTCCTTCTGGTTGGCGCGCAGGTAGACGTCATACTCCTCGCCCCTGTCCACATAGGTGGTCTTGCTCACCCCGCCCAGCATCGCCTGCAGAGTGCTGGCAACGGTGGAGACCGGTATGCCGAGCTGGCTGGCGCTGTCACGTGAGACGGTCACCTGCAGCTCCGGCGTTTTCTCGGCGTAGTCGAGATCCGGGCTTATCATCAGGCCGCTCGCCTGCGCCGCTTTTTGCAGCGCCAGCCCCTGCTGGTAGAGCTCGGCATAGTCGTTGCCCTGCAGCACGAACTGCACCGCAGCGGTAGAGCCGCCACGAAAGCCTGGCTGGAAGGTGCGGATCATCACGTCGGGAATAACCGACAGCTTGGCCCCGAGCGAGCGGGAGAACTGGGTGGCGGTGATGTCGCGCTCGGCCCAGTCGGTGAGCTGGATAATCACCATACCAGTCTGATCGCCGCCACGGCCAAAGGCGGGTGTACTGAAGCTCATCGCCTTGACCACCCCCTGGCCCAACATCGGCATGATGGTCGATTCTACCTGCTGCATGTTGCGCTTCATCCGCTCGATGCTGGTCCCCTCCGCCCCCTTGACGAAGACGAAGACCACACCGCGATCCTCGGTCGGGGTGAGACTGCTAGGCAGCTGGGTAAAGAGGGCACCGATACCGGCCAGACAGAGCAGCAGCGCCAGCGGCATCCAGCGGGAGCGACGAAGCAGCCCCTGCAGCAGGTGACGATAGTGCCCCTCCATCCGGCCCAAAGCGCGATCGAGGGCCGCCGTCAGCCGGTTCGGCTTGTCGAGCGGGCGCATCAGCCAGGATCCCATGGCTGGCGTGAGGGTCAGCGCCACCAGCGAGGAGCAAAGCACCGCCAACGAAAGCAACATCGCAAACTCGGTAAAGAGCCTGCCCACCATACCATCCATAAACGCGATGGGAATAAAGACCATTACCAGCACGGCGGTGGTAGCGATGACCGCAAAGCCCACCTCGCGGGTGCCGTGCCAGGCCGCCAGCAAGGGGGGCTCACCCCGCTGCAGATGGTGGTGAATGTTCTCCACCACCACGATGGCATCATCCACCACCAGACCGATGGCGAGAATAAGCGCCAGCAGGGTGATGAGGTTGATGGAAAAACCGAGATACCAGGCGCCGATAAAGGCGGAGATGAGCGACACCGGGACCGTGATGGCCGGAATGAGTGTGGTGCGCCCCTGCCCGAGGAACAGATAGAGCACTGCCACCACCAGCACGGCACAGATGGCCAGTGTTTCATATACCTCGTCGATGGCCTGCTTGATAAAGATGGTGGAGTCGTAGTCAACCTCAAGGGTGGCCCCCTCCGGCAGGAAGCGCTGCATCTCCACCAGCTTCTTCTCCACCCCCTGTGCCACCGCCAGCGGGTTGGCTGTGGACTGGGCGACGATGCCGATACCCAGACTCTCCTTACCATTGCGCTGGTAGGCACTGTCTTCGTTCTTGGCTCCCACCTCCACATCGGCAATATCGGCCAGATAGACACTCTGACCGTTGGTCGCGGTACGGACCTGCAACTGCTGGAAATCTTCGGCGGTGTGGTAGAGCCGGGCAATCTGCACCGACATGGTCATGGAGTTGTTGCGGATCTCGCCACCCGGCAGCTCGATGTTCTCGCGCTTGAGGGCATCCTGCACATCCGCCACCGTCACGCCGCGGGCCGCCATATCGGCCGGCCTCAACCGCACATACATCACCTGCGTCAGATCGCCGGAGAGCGCCACTTCACTCACCCCGTCCACCAGGCTCAAGGGGTCGACCAGCACCCGGTTGGCGTAGTCGGTCATGGCGGTGCGATCCATCTGGCTGCTGCTGAAGTTGAGCCAGACCGCCACGTCACCGCTGCCGCTATCCTTGGTCACCAGCGGTTCGTCGGCATCCTCCGGCAGCTTGCTCTTGGCGCGAGTCAGGGCGTCGCGCACATCGGAGACCCCCTCCACCATGTTCCAGCCAAGCTTGAACTCCACCGTGATCATCGAGCGCCCCTTGCGAGTCACCGAGTTGATATTCTTGATACCGCTGATGCCGGAGAGCTGATCCTCGATGGGCTTGGTGACCTGACTCTCCATCACTGCGGGAGCCGCTCCCTCGTAGGTGGTGGTGATGGAGACCGACGGGATCTGCACGTCCGGCATCTCCCGCACCGTCAATTTGCTAAAAGCGACCAGACCGAACACGCTGAGCAGGGCGCTGAGCACCACCGCCACCAGCGGTCGGCGTACTGAGATATCGGAGAGCCACATCAGCCATTTACCTCCGCCAGATCGTGCACCTTGGCACCATCACGCAAGTTGACCAGCCCCTCGACCACGATGCGATCGCCGACTTTCAGCCCCTCGGTAACCCAGACAGTCTCACCCTCGGTCTCGCCGAGCACCACTGGCACCCGCTTGACCCGGCCATCGGCCTCAAGGCGATAGACGAAACGCTGCTCGCCGGCGTACTCCACCGACTGGGCAGGGATCAGAGTGAGCTGGCGGAAGGGGAGCAAGAGCTCCACGTTGAGCAGCATGCCCGGGCGCAACTGGCCGTTATTATTGGGTAACTCGACCCTCGCCTTGATGTTCTGGGTCTCGTTGGAGATACGGCTATCGAGGGTGGTGAGGGTGCCGTTAAAGCGCTGATCCGGCCAGGCTGCGCTGGTCGCTGTCACCGCCATGCCGGGGCGCAGCAGGGAAAGGTAGCGCTCCGGCACTGCCAGATCGAGGCGCAGGGTGTCGATATCGTCGAGGTGCAACAGGGTATCGCCGCTATTGACCAGGGCCCCTTCGCTCAAATCAATCAGGCTCACGGTACCGGCAAAGGGAGCTGTGAGAGTGCGCTGGGAGAGTTCGTAACGGGCGGCATCGACCCGCGCCTGCACCTGATCAACGGTGGCCTCCTGCCCCTCCAACACCGACTGGGTGACGGCTCCACGGGCGACCAGCTTGCGCATCTCGGTCAGCTTGCGATTCTCGTCGCGCAGACTGGCACTCTGCTCGGCCAGCTCCGCCTGTTGCTTGCCCGCATCCAGCGCGACCAGCGTATCGCCCTTGTTGACCTGCTGACCCGACTGCACCGCAATCTTGACCAGGCGCCCGGTCACCTCGGGAGTGATCACCACCGAGTGGTTGGCCGCCAGTTTACCTACCAGCTTGAGAGTCGGCTCGGCCAGACTCTGCTTGACGGTCTGGGTACGAATATTTATCTCGCGGGAAGGGGCTTTGGCTGCTGGTTGCAAGTGGCCAACCGCCCACCAGATGGCCGCTACCAGAGAGAGCAGGCCGAGGCCAATCCAGATACGCATTTTCATCAAACAATCCATGAAGTGTTAAGAAGGGGAAATCTGAGTGGGGGCCATTTTAGCCCCAGACTATGCCGTGACTATGTATAAATGTGACAAAACGTAACAGGTGCATGGTGAACTCACCCGGTTTCAGGTAGTTCAGTTTGTTTTCACACCACATCGCATACACTAACGACAATTTCCTTCGCAACCCGACTGACTGCCTATGCCCAACATGTCTGTCCACCGTTTTCTCACACGCCTGACCTGGCTCCTGTTCGCCGTGGTCATCCTGCTGATTGGTTTGACTTTGTGGCAAAGCCTGAAACAGATTGAACGCCTCTATCAAAGCGATACCCTCAACAGTGCCATCTACCTGCGGGATCGGTTCAAACGGACCGAAGTATTTCTGGAGGCGATGCGCGGGCAGGCTGAGGAGCGACTGCGCAGCGACCCCCAGTCGGTGCTCACCCGCCAGCTCTATCGCCATATCGAGGCGCTGCCAGAGGGGCTGGCTCTCGACAAGCTCCCCGGTGATTTGCCTGCCGGACTGGCAGGCAACCTCACCGGTGATGGCCCGCTGCCGCCCCCCGGCAGCGAGCGTGAGGCACGCATTCATCTGGCCCTGAGCCTCTCCCCCTTGCTTGCCACCGCCAGCCAGCGCCTTGGCAACGAGATCGCCTGGGTCTACTTCACCGGTGTGGACAACTTTATCTATCTCTACCCTTGGCAACCCTCCAGCCGGTTTCGCTTTTATCCCACCATCTACCAGAAGAGCTTCTGGCAAGATGCGCTGCACAGCACCAATCCGGACAAGAAGACCGTTCTCTCGCGCCCCTATGAGGACTTTATCGGGCGCGGCCCCATGGTCACCATGTCCCAGCCCCTCTACAAAGAGGGAACTCTGGTGGGAATGATCAACATGGATGTGCTGCTCGCCCGCCTGCAGCAGCAGCTCGATCAGATGACCCCGGCGCTGGGGGAATATCTGCTGCTCAATCAGTACCACCAGGTGCTGGCCAGCAGCGCACACCAGCCCGTGGCGCCGCAAAACACCGAACCGACCGGCGAATATCAATGGCGGCAAGGCACATTGCAGCTGACCATGGCGATACCTGATACCCCGTTGCGGCTGGTGCACAGCGTGACCCTGCTACCGCTGGTGTGGGCCATGCTCTGCCAGTCCGCGCCGACCCTGCTCGCCATCCTCTTTATGCTGCTGGCCGTCCTCTCCAACCTGAGATCCCATCGCCTCAACGAGCGGCTCAACTACCTCTCCTGCCACGATGCCCTTACCGGCGCTTTCAACCGCCACTATGTGGTGCTACTGGAGCAGGCGGGCGACCTGGCCCGGCTGCAAGCGGGGATCCTGATGTTCGATGCAGACCACTTCAAACGAGTCAATGACAACTTTGGCCATGCCGTCGGCGATATCGTGCTAATCCGGCTGGTGCAGATCTGCCAGCAGCAGCTTGGGCCCACAGACCGCCTGATCCGCTGGGGGGGCGAGGAGTTTCTGCTGCTGATTGGCCGCAGTGATGCAACACAGCTCGGCGAGCTGGCGGAGCGACTGAGAAAGGCGGTGGCAGATCACGACTGGGCCGCCATCGAACCCGAGCTAGAGGTCACCATCAGCCTCGGCTATCTCCCCCACCAGGAGAACCTTCCCCTGCACGAAGCGGTACGCCGCGCCGATGTGGCGCTCTATCAGGCCAAGGCCAACGGTCGCAACCGCAGCGAAAGATGGCAGGATGACGCCTCCTGACTCTCGGAGTAAGCTGAGCCCTCAACCCCTTTTTTGGAGGACTGTCGTGCCACGTAAACCCCGCGTTGGGCTCGCTCTCGGGAGCGGCGCCGCCAGAGGATGGGCCCATATCGGCGTCATCCGCGCCCTTGAACGTCTCGGCATCAAACCGGATTTGATCGCTGGCTGCTCCATCGGCAGCTTTGTCGGTGCCGCCTATGCCGCCGGAGAACTGGATCGGCTGGAAACCTGGGTGCGCGGCTTTACCCGCCTGCAGGTGGTCAGCCTGCTCGACCCGGCCCTCTCCGGCGGTCTGTTTCGCGGCGAAAAGGTGTTTGGTCTTGCCGCCAGCCATCTGGGGGATCCCGATCTCGAGAGCCTGCCCATCCCCTTCGCCTGCATCGCCACCGAGCTCGATACCGGCCGCGAGATCTGGCTGCAACAGGGCCCGCTGCGCCAGTCGGTGCGCGCCTCCTGTGGTATGCCGGGGATCCTAACCCCGACCCGGATCAACGACCGCTGGCTGGTCGATGGCGCCGTGGTCAATCCGGTGCCCATCTCGCTGGCCCGCGCCATGGGGGCCGAGGTGGTGATTGCGGTCAACCTCAACACCGATATGCACCAACCCTGGACCGACGAGCCGGATCAACCCGGCAGCGGCGGTCTGCTCAGCCAGTGGCTCAATCGCGGTGAATCCGCGCCAGCCACCCCCGGTCTGTGGAGCGTGATGAGTGGCTCCATCAACATCATGCAGGAGCGGATCACCCGCGCCCGGATGGCCGGTGACCCGCCGGAGATCCAGCTCTGCCCGCGCCTTGGCAGCTTCTCCATCATGGATTTTCATCGCGCCAGCGATGCTATCAACGAGGGGGAAGCCTGTGTCGAGCGCAATCTCGATCAGCTCAAGGATGAACTGGGCCGCCTCGGGTTGCTGGGCAGTTAGTTGTCGACATGCAGCGGTTTACACATGGAAAAAGCGCCATTCGGCGCTTTTTTTTTCAACTTACTTACCCGGTTACTCCTTACGGTAGAAGAGCAACCCGAGCAGAATCACCCCCACAGAGACCAGCAGATAGAGTCCCAGACTGGGATTGGTGATACCGCCATACAGAATGATGAGCGCGCCCAGGGTGGCGCAGGTCGGGATCACAAACCGCTTTATCCAGCCCAACTCGGTAAAGGTGCGCATGTACCAGACATAGAGGAACAGATAGAGGCCATAAATCAGCACGATCGGCATCTCGTCCAGGGCGATGTAACGACCGAATGTCTCGTTGATGCTGCAGTACCACAGCACTGAGTAGATCACCGACAACAGCGCTGCCGCGAGGGCCGAGTTGATTGGCATGTGGTGATGCGGTTCGATACGGCTCATCCACTTGGGGGCTGGCCCCTGATTGCGGATCGCCAGCGAGTAGGGAATACGCATGGTCGCCAATACCAAACCATTGAGGGTGCCGAGGCAGGAGATAATCACGAACACGGTCAAAATGGTCGAGGCAGTCCCGCCAAACAGGCTGGTTGTCGCGAGATTAACCGCGTTATCCCCTTGCGCCACTATCTCGTCCGTCGGCAAGACGCTGGCGATCCCCAGAAAATAGGTGACATAGACCACAAAGACTATCAGGGTGCCAATCACCAGTGCTCTGGGCAGATTCTTCTTGGAATCGCGAATTTCGCTGTTGATGGTCACGGCGGCGATCCACCCCTCATAAGCGAAGGCGGTGGCAACCACGGCCGTGGCCAGCGTGCCTCCGGTGCTTCCTATCCCATCCATTGCCTGCACAAAGTTGGTCACGGTGACACCATTGAGCAAGCCTGAAATGGTGCCCACAATGGCAACCAGGATCAGCGGGATCAACTTGATCAGGGTAGAGCCCACTTGCAGCTTGCCCGCCAGGACCGGGGTGTAGAAGTTGATCAGATAGGTGACCGTCATATAGACAGCCGCCAGTATCCAGGTCGCACCAGAGTTGGTCGGATTATCACTACCAAGCAAGATCATGGTGTACAGAGCGGCGACCCAGGCAAGGATGGCGGAAAGAGGGGCGTAATAGAGTACGCCTTTGAACCACCCCACCAGATAACCAAACATTTTGCCGTATGCCGCTTCGGCATAATCGACGATACCGTTGGACTTTTCGATCCGCTGGGCAAACTCGGCAAACACCAGCGCGCCGAAGATCATCGAAAATGCCCCCAGCGCCCATGCCAGCAGCGCAATGGCCAGATTACCGCCAGTCAGACGCAGTACATCATCGGCCTTGAAGAAGACACCGGAGCCGATCACCACGCCGACCACCATCGCAATGGCAGTCATCAGGCCATAGCGTTTATCCAACTCATTACTGCTCATACCCATACTCCATACGATTGCTCATATCATCCTGAATGTAATAGTGTTCAGGTGGCCAGATACCACCAGGGGCCCACTTTTCGGGGCCGCTTATTCTCGTTGGCCTGCATGGATAATTCAAAGCGTGTTAGATCAAAATATCGATCGGCGACCCAAAAAAATACCGCCCGAAGGCGGCATTTCTATTCACATCGATGATCACGCCTTGGCGAGGTCATCCGGGCCAATCTGGCCGATTTCGGCGACTTTCTTGTCTGCCAGCAGCCAGAGGGTGAACTTGTGCAGATCCGGGTGGTGCGCCAGGGCAACCAGGAAGGCGCCCCCAACTTCACGGTAACCCAGCTCGTAGTTTTTCAGCGTGGTGGGAGGAACACCGAGCAAATCAGCAAACTTCGGACGGCTCAAACCGACCGCTTCACGGATCTGACGGATCTTCTTGCCAACAGTGACGATATTTGAATTCATAATGTTCCATACTCCGTTTGACGGATTAAATCCGTCTTTATTTTTCGCGACGACTCGTAGTCAAGTGTATCAGTTTTGTACGGACTCGTTATGGTCGAGCCTCTATCTTTATGAGCGCCTTTCGGCGACAACCCTTATCTTCAACGGGGGATGGTAATCGCTCAGCTGTCTCAGGTAAACAGTCTCGAAAAGAAACCTTTATTGTTGCCACCAGAATAACTCGTATAATCCGCCAGCTACCCATTAAGAGGAATAAGTATGGCGTTTCCCGGCATTATCTCTCGCCTGCACCCGGTTTCTGACCCGGCCCAATTGCAACAACAGCTCAGTCAAGGTGCACAATATCGTGCCGAAGCATTCTGGCTTCCGGCCTTGATGTCCAGCCAGGCCAGCGAGCTGTTGGCCGCCCTGCCGGAGAGCTGCAGCCTGTTTCTTGAACAGGAATCGCATAACCTACCCTTGCGCAGCCACGATGGTGCCCTGCATAACAATGAAGAGCTCACCACGGTAAATGGCCAGTCTATTGCGCTGGCAAGCGCCCCGGGTGATGGTGGTCTGGTAGCTGAATCGGGCATGTGCGAGATGGCCGACTGGCTGGAGGCGGGACACCGCCACTTCATCTGTTCAGCTGCGGTTCAGCCTGTGGCTCGCGCCATCCTCAACATCTGGCCCCTTGACCCCTATCTGGCCCGACATTTCTTGATGACATTTACCCCCTTGCTGCAGAGCGCAACCCAGGCAGATTACCTTGCGGTCTTTGCCGCCAGAGCGAATCCTGCCAACCCGCATAGCGACTGGGTTCAGGCCTATATGAAGCTGGAAAAGAAACTGCACAGGGCCTATCTGGATCACTAATTAATCTGGATAAACAGCCAGTTAAGGGCACGACACAATTTGCCACAAGGCTCATTTGTGAGCTTGATCATGTTTTAAAATCGGCATAGAGTGCGCCTCGTCATCGGAATGACATCAGTTGCCTGGCAGTGGTTTCTCACGCATTGCGTGCCATGCCAGCGCACTCGACACACCAGGAGAGTGTGCAACCCGGTTATACCGGGTCATCTGCCAGACTCGACGCCAGCCGTACGGCGGAGCCTGCAGCTTACATAAATTACAAAGTGTGAAGCACGTGAATAACGTGCGATCTCAACGAGGATTTTTTTATGATGAAAATGGCTCCTTCCATGATCGCCATCGCCATGGCTGCTCTGGGTGCTACCGCTGCTCACGCCGCTGACGACATCTACTTCGGTGCCGGTGTCGGTGCTACTCACTTCAACGGCCTGAACAAGCTGGAAAGCACCAATGTAGGCCAGGAAGACGCGGCTGCCGCCAACGCCTTCATGGGTTACAACTTCACCGAGAACTTCGGTACCGAACTGGGCTACCAGTACACCGGTCGTGGCAACACCGACGGCAACCGTTACGAGAGCCAGGGCGCCACCCTGTCCGGTATCGCCCGTATGCCGGTTGGCAACGACTTCTCCCTGTTCGCTGAAGGCGGCGCCTACTGGGGTCACACCGATGGTCTGGGTACCAGCGACACTAAAGTTTCCCCGCTGGCTGGCGCCGGTGTGACCTACAAGGTAAATGACGCGCTGGATCTGCAAGCTCGTTACCGCTACATGTGGGACGTGGCTGACCTGCACGCCAACGGTGAGCGTTACAAGGCCAACCAGAGCATCGCTACTCTGGAAGCGGTATACCACCCGTTCCGCACTTCCTACGTAGCTCCGGTAGCTGCTCCGGTAGTTGAAGAAGCGCCGGCTCCTGCTCCGCAAGTGGTAGAGAAGAACTTCGCACTGAACTCAGACGTGCTGTTTGCCTTTGGCAAAGAGACTCTGAAGCCGGAAGGCGTTGCAGCCCTGAATGCGCTGTACCAGCAGATCGTTGAGTTCCAGCCGAAAGATGGCAACGCTGTTGTTGTTGGTTACACCGACCGTATCGGTTCCGACGCGTACAACCAGAAGCTGTCTGAAGCCCGTGCCCGTACCGTTGCCAACTTCCTGGTGAGCAAAGGTATGGCTGCCAGCAAGGTAGCCATCGAAGGTCGTGGCGAAGCCAACCCGGTTACCGGCACCAAGTGCAACGGCGTAACCGCTAAAGCTCAGCTGATCTCCTGCCTGGCTCCGGATCGTCGCGTAGAAGTTCGCGTATCTGGCGTACAAGAAGTTCAGCAATAATCTGACCTCGTTCAAATAATGCAAAAGAAAGGGATGCTGCGGCATCCCTTTTTGTTTGCCTCATTCTCGCTTGCATCATCCCTCACTCCCGCCTCCCTACCCTTGCCTGCCCCGCCCCGAAAGCATAAAGTAGTTGCGCCTGTAAGGTATTGGATAAGCACTAAAAAGCGCTTCTTGTCCGGTCTGTTGTCCATGACGCCACTGCCTCATGAGTGTCCATAAGCCTTCGCTATCCACTTTGCTGGCGGTTTTTTCGCAGCAATAAAAACAAGTGCATTGCCCGACATGGGCTAACACAACGAGGATAAACCGATGAAACTCAAAATGGCTCCTACCCTGATTGCACTGGCGCTCGCCGCCGCAGGAACCACGGCTCAGGCCGCCGATAACTGGTATACCGGTGTCGGTGCCGGTTGGGCTTATGCTCACAACCTGGATGACTTCGGGACAGACACTGACAAGGATGCCACCGCGCTCAATCTGTTCGGCGGCTACAACTTCAACGACTACTACTCGGCAGAACTGGGATACCTCTACGCAGGTAAAGCGGGCGTTGACGGTGCCGATTTCAAAACCCAGGGTGCAACCCTCTCCGGTATCGCCCGCCTGCCACTGGGTGACATCTTCTCGGTGTTTGCCGAAGGTGGTGCCTACTTCAACCACGTCAACGGCAATGGCAACAGCGACAACGGCACTGCGCCGCTGGCGGGTCTGGGCCTGACTGCCAAGCTCTCCGACCTTATCGATGTGCAAGCCCGCTACCGCTACATGTGGAGTCTGGGTGACGAGCAGAAGACCTGGGAGAGCGACATGAGCGTCGCAACCCTGGAGCTGGTGATGCACCCGAACCGCACCACTTACGTGGCCCCCGCTCCGGCACCAGCACCCGAGCCAACCCCAGAGCCTGTGGTGGTTGACAAGAACTTCGCCCTGAGCTCTGACGTGCTGTTTGCCTTTGGCAAATCCACCCTCAAGCCAGAAGGTGTCGCAGCGCTCAACACCCTGTATCAGCAGATCGTCGACGTACAGCCAAAAGATGGCAGTGCCGTGGTCGTCGGTTACACCGACCGTATCGGCACTGACGCCTACAACCAGAAACTCTCCGAAGCACGCGCCCGTACCGTAGCCGACTTCCTGGTTGGCAAGGGCCTGCCGGCTGGCAAAGTTGCCATCGAAGGCCGCGGTGAAGCCAATCCGGTCACAGGCACCCAGTGCAACAGCGTCAAGGGCAAGGCTCAGCTGATCTCCTGCCTGGCGCCGGATCGCCGCGTTGAAGTGCGCGTCACCGGTGTGCAACAAGTCACACAATAATCCTGATCACCTGGATAAGCAGGAGGCCATATGGCCTCCTTTTTATTGTCTTCCATGCCGCCCACCTCAGGCTATCTTTCCTCTTCCCGCATGGTTTCAGTGACATAGGTTCACTTATTGCCGCAATCCACACCTCTTGAGTGGTTAAAAACAACCCGTCACCTATACATAAGTGTGGGGTTTGACCAACAAGCAGCCCCACTAAACCACACATCGACGAGGATACGCGATGAACATAAGATTAAAACCTGTGTGGATTGCACTGGCATTGGCGAGCACAGGCGCACAAGCGGTACCGGTCCATGACTGGTATGCCGGGATAGGCGGTGGCTGGGCGATAGCCCACGATCTGAATGATTTCAGCCAGGATGTCAGCAAGGATGCGACTGCGCTCTCCCTGTTTGGCGGCTACAACTTCACGGAGAACCTGGGCGCCGAAATTGGTTACCTCTCCACCGGTGACTGGGATATCAGCGGCCATGACTTCAACAGCAAGGGAGCTACCCTGTCTGTGATTGGTCGTTTGCCGCTCAGCGAGATGTTCTCGGTGTTTGCCGAGGGTGGTGGCTATATCTATCACGTTGAATCGATCAATGGCGGGGACGACAACCTGGCACCGCTGGCAGGCCTGGGAGTGACGGCCCGGCTCCATGACTGGGTCGATCTCCAGGCCAGGTATCGTTATCTGGTCAGGGTCGGCGATGATCCTGACAATGACAAGGCAAACAGCGGCACCCAGCGCTGGGTCAGCGACATCAGCACAGCAACCCTGGAAGTAGTGATCCATCCCAATCGCAGCCAGCCGACAGAGCCGGCTCCCACGCCCGCACCGGTCGTGATCCCCCCGCCACCGGCCGAACCGGAGATGGTAGATCAGACCTTCAACCTCAGTTCCGATGTGTTGTTCGCCTTTGGCAAAGCGGACCTCAAACCGGAGGGGATGAGCGCGCTGGACGCTCTCTACCAGCAGATCGTCGACGTGCAGCCCAAGGATGGCAGTGCCGTCGTGATGGGATATACCGACCGTATCGGCTCGGATGCCAGCAATCAGAGGTTGTCAGAAGCTCGGGCCCAAACCGTTGCCGACTTTCTGATCAACAAAGGGCTGCCTGCCGACAAGGTAAGCATTCAGGGCAATGGCGAGAGCAATCCGGTCACCGGCAACCAGTGTGACGACATCAAAGCCAGAACCGCCCTCATAGACTGCCTTGGGCCGGATCGCCGGGTCGAGGTGCGCGTCACCGGCGTACAGGGCGCCAGCGAGTAGTTGATTTTGAGGCGATAACCATGTCAGACGTGCAGTAAAAAGGGACGCTTTCGCATCCCTTTTGCTTTGCCGTGGAATTCCCTTCTCCCCAATCAGAAGGAGGTGCGGCGGTAGCGGCGATACTCCGGATGCCAGAAGTTGGCTTCGATGGCCTGATCGATCACCTCGTCCGGGGTCTGCACCGCCTTGCCCTGCAGCATGGCGGTCTTGGCTACCATCTTGGCGATGTAGCGGGAGACCTGATGGATATCCGCCAGATCCGGCAGCAGGGAGCCCTCCTCCCCTTTCACCAGCGGCGAACACTCCGCCAGCGCACGACTGGCCGACATCAGCATGGCGTCGGTCACCCGGGTGGCGCCGGAGGCGATGACGCCAAGGCCGATCCCCGGGAAGATGAAGGAGTTGTTGCACTGGGCGATGACGTAGCGCTTGCCCTTGTGCTCCACCGGAGCAAACGGACTGCCGGTTGCCACCAGCGCCTGACCGTCGGTCCAGCGGATGAGATCTGCTGGCGTCGCCTCGACCCGGGAGGTGGGGTTGGAGAGCGGGAAGATGATGGGACGGGCACAGTGCTTGTGCATGGTCTTGACCACCTCTTCGGTGAACAGCCCCGGCTGACCGGATACCCCGATCAGGATGTCCGGGCGGCCGTGCTCCATCACCTCCAGCAGGGAGATGTTGTCCCCCACTGGCCAGTCTTTGATCCGCTCCACCGGCTGGGAGAGACGGCGCTGGAAGTCGAGCTGGTTGGGGATCTTGTCGGTGATAAGACCAAAGCGGTCCACCATAAAGACCCGGCTGCGGGCCTGCGCATCGGTCAGCCCTTCGGCCTTCATCTGCGCCACGATCTGCTCGGCGATGCCGCAACCAGCGCTGCCCGCACCGAGGAAGGCAACCCGCTTCTCGGAGAGCTTGGCACCGGAGGCCTTGCAGGCGGCGATCAGGCTGCCCAGCGTCACAGCCGCGGTACCCTGAATATCGTCGTTGAAGCAGCAGAGCTCGTTCTTGTAGCGGTTGAGCAGCGGCATGGCGTTGTTCTGGGCGAAATCCTCGAACTGCAGCAGAATATCGGGCCAGCGGCGCTTGACCGCCTGAATGAAGGCATCGACAAACTCGGCGTACTCATCCCCCGAGATACGCGGATTGCGCCACCCCATATAGAAGGGGTCATTGAGCAGTTGCTGGTTGTTGGTGCCCACATCCAGCACCACCGGCAGGCAGTAGGCAGGCGAGATGCCGCCACAGGCGGTGTAAAGCGACAGCTTGCCGATGGGAATGCCCATGCCGCCGATCCCCTGATCACCCAGACCCAGGATCCGCTCGCCATCGGTCACCACGATCACCTTGACGTTCTGCTTGGTGGCGTTTTGCAGCATGTCATCGATCCTGTCCTTGTCCGGATAGGAGATAAACAGGCCACGGGCGCGGCGATAGATGTTGGAAAACTCCTCGCACGCCTTGCCAACCGTCGGGGTGTAGATGATGGGCAACATCTCGGTCAGGTGGTTGTGCAGCAGACGGTAGAAAAGCGTCTCGTTGGTATCCTGGATGTTGCGCAGATAGATGTGCTTGTCCATGTCGTTGCCAAACGCCATGAACTGGCGATAGGCGCGCTCGGCCTGCTCTTCGATGGTCTCGATATTCTGGGGCAACAGACCTTCGA
This sequence comes from Aeromonas sp. 602396, assembly GCF_049173735.1. Lineage (NCBI taxonomy): Bacteria > Pseudomonadati > Pseudomonadota > Gammaproteobacteria > Aeromonadales > Aeromonadaceae > Aeromonas > Aeromonas sp. 602396. The sequence continues at coordinate 99,874 of NZ_JAAKSD010000013.1, forward strand.
GGTTGAAGTTGCTGCGCTCTTCGCTGGTGAAGGCGCTGCCCTTGTTGAGCAAAGGGGTCTCCAGCAGGGCGGGACCGGCGTAGGGAATGTAGAGAGGACGTTTCTGGTTATTATCTTCAAACATGGATCTTGGTACCTAAACGGTTAGCTAGACGCAGGGACCCGCCGATCCTAGGGGCTTGTCTCATTAATTTCAAAGAGTTTGCACATCCGTTGCAAAAGGTTTGCGACCCAGTCGACGAAAGGCGCCGGGGGTCTGACCAGTCAGACGACGAAAGCGGTTGGCAAAGTTGGCCCCATCGCTGTAACCGACCCGGGCCGCCAGCTCGCCAAGTGGCCAGTTGGTATAGAGCAGCAGCTGGCGCGCCTTGTTCATTCTGAGCTCGGTCACCCTCGCCATCGGCCCCATACCGAACGCTTGCTGACAGAGGCGATGCAGATGAGGCACGGAGCAAGCCATCTGTTCGGCCAGCAGGGCGACACTCCAGGGCTCGTCCAGGCGCGCCTCCACCCGGCGAAACAGCGCCTGCAATCTGAGTTCAGGGGTGCCGCGCACCTCCCCTTGCAGGGTACGCTCCAGCAGCGCCAGCAACAGGCTGAGCAGTTGGGGTTGCAGCGAAGAGCGAACCCCCTCCCCCTGCATCAGGCTGAGCAGATGATAGAGCTGATCGCCGCCATCCCCTTGCCAGATACGGTGACCAAGGCGGTGCAGGTGCTGCCAGCGCGGCACGTCATCGAGCAGAATCCAGCTGATCTGCCAGCTTTCGCCAATCAGCTTGAGACCGCCGGGGACGGCGGCGGGCAGGAAAATCAGCGACCCGGCCGGAATGGCTTGCTCCCCCTCTTCGGTGAGCAGCGCGCCCCCTTCATCGTGACTCACCATCAGGATGTGAAACTCGGGGCGATTGCGGCGGATCAGGTAGTGATCCCGCACGCGGGAGAGGCCGGTCAGGAAGATCCCTGCCTCGCCGAGCAGGGGGAGCCCCTCTCGCCCCAGCATCCGTTCTTCACAGGCTGGCGCTATCTCCAGACACTCTCTGGCAAATGGCATAACACCTCAAAAGGATAGTTTTACACAAGAAAATCGAGATCTACTCACAGTGGTAACTGCTCTACACCCCCTTATCATAACCATGACAACCCTTGCTTTTCTCATACCCGGTTAACAACTATGAATTATTGGCAAGCGATTTTAAAACAAACCACCGATCGCGAGTTCATGACCCGATTGTGGCGACTGGCCCTGCCCGTCTCGCTGCAATCCATGATGTTCTCCCTGCTTGGCCTCATCGATATCATGATGGTGAGCCAGCTTGGTACCACAGCTGTGGCGGCGGTCGGCTTGGGTAACCGGGTCTTCTTCTTCAATCTGCTGGTGATAGCGGGCCTCGCGGGCGGGGTCTCGGTATTGGCAGCACAATACTTCGGGCGCGGGGAGATGGCCGGGGTACGCCGCTCCTTGGCGCTGGCCATAGTGGGCGCCCTGCTGGTCACCCTGCCCTTTGCCTTCATCTATGTGTTATCACCGGGCAGCGTGCTCGGCTTTGCCAGTCAGGATCCGGCGCTGCGGGCACTGGCGGATCAATTCTTGATGATCACCGGCGCCACCATCCTCTGTACCGCCATCGTGGTGCCGCTGGAATCAGCCCTGCGCTCGGTGGGCAATGCCGCCGCGCCGACCCGGATCGGCATTATCGCCATCATCGCCAACGTCATCCTCAACTACGCCCTCATCTTCGGTCACTTCGGCTTCGAGGCGATGGGGGTGGCCGGTTCGGCCTGGGGCACCACCATTTCCCGGCTGCTGCAGACAGCCCTGCTGCTGCTCTACGTAAAGCGTTATGAAGCGCGCCTGATCCCGCGCGCACCAGACTGGCTGGCCGCCTTCAAGCGCAAGGAGGTGGTGCGCTTTACCCTGATCGCCCTGCCGCTGCTGTTCCACGACGGCCTATGGGCCTTCGGCATGCTGATTTACGGCTTTCTCTATGCCCATCTTGGCACCGATTCGCTGGCCATCATGACCACACTCGGCACCCTGGAGAGCATCCTTATCTCCCTCTTCTTCGGACTGGCGGTGGCCTGCTCCACCCTGCTCGGCCACCGGCTCGGGGCCGAGGAGTACGAGGTCGCCTGGCAGCACTCCCAGCTGTTCCTGCTGCTGGCACCGATTGGCGCGCTACTGGTGGGGATCATCGTCTGGCTGCTGCAAGCCAACCTGTTGCAGTGGGTCGGCAACCTGCCCCTTGGGCTGATGACGGAGGCGGGTCAGGTGCTCGGCATCATGTGTCTCGGGATGCTGCTCAAGGTGTTCAACATGGTGGGGATCATCGGGGTGCTGCGCTCTGGCGGCGATGTTAACTACAGCATCTTTATCGACATCGTCGGCATGTGGTGCATCGGCATCCCGCTCGCCTGGGTGGCGGTCACGCTGCTCGGCTGGCCCCTCTCTTGGGTGGTGGCGGTGGTCTTGCTGGAGGAGCTCAGCAAGGTGTTGCTGGTGCAGCGCCGTATTCGCCAGCGCTGCTGGTTGAAGAATCTGGTGATCGGATAAACAGCCACAAATCGGGGTCATATCAATGACAGAAAAACCCTGTTTGCAGTATGCTGGGCGCCTCTTCAATCAGAGGCAGGGATCCACGATTTCCCTGTCCAGTAGTCGTTTAAGGAGACGAGCATGCAACCACAGAAAGAGCTGATCACCGAGACGGCCCTGCTTGAGATGGCCAACAAGATCATTAAAGAGCATGAAGACTTCATCCACGGTATGCGCGCCGATTCGGTGGAGCAGAAGGGGGATATTCTGGTGTTCAAGGGGGAGTATTTCCTGGCCGAAGATGGCACCCCGACCGGCAAGACCATGGCGGTCTTCAACATGTTCAAGCTGCTGGCCCAGCAACTCTCCGGCAAGTACAAGCTGGCCTGATCTAGCCAGCACATTGCCAACAGGATGCCGCCCTCAGGCGGCATCTGTTTTTGCGCGGTTCTGCCCCTCGACCACCACGCAGTTGCGTCCCGCCATCTTGGCCTGATAGAGACACTCGTCGGCACGGTTGATCAGAATATCGATGGTGTCATCGGAACGAGCCATGGCAATCCCGATACTCACCGTCACCTCCAGCAATTCATCCGAAGTGGGACTCTTCACCAGCCGCGCCTCAACGGCAATGCGCAGCCGCTCGGCCATTTTGCTCGCCAGCGCCGGATCGGCACAGTTGTGCATCAGGATAGCAAACTCTTCGCCGCCATAACGCCCCAGCACCATGTCAGGCTCCAGCTGCTCGCCCAGGGTGGTCGCCACCTCCTTGAGCACCGCATCCCCCGCCAGATGGCCGTAGATATCGTTGATCCGCTTGAAGCGATCGAGATCCAGCAGCATCACCGCAAAGGGCTTCTTCTTGAGTTGCAGCCGGATTCTGGCCTGCTCCAGCTGCTTCATCAGCAGGCGGCGGTTCATCATGCCGGTCAGCTCATCAGTGGTCGATTCCCGATATAGCCGCAGCAGCATATTGAGCTGGCCACACTGCACCCAGCAGCTGGCCATGGTAAACATGCCGAGCACCCACACCTGATTCAGAGTGGCCTGACTCCAGATGCTCTGGCCCACCAGCAGCCAGTGGCCCAGCAGCATGGTCACCAGCACCACGCCTGCCAGCTGCAAGCCGAGGGAGAGGGGGATGGGGAAGATGGCAAACAGGGTGATCAGCAGATAGGGAAAGGCCGCATAGCCCGCCTGCAACTCCTGTCCGGCGCCAAAGCTGTTCAGGCAAAAGAGGGAGAAGAGCATCATCACGGCCATCAGGTAGCCAAGGGCCAGCTTCATTCGCTCCCGCTTGAAGTGGATGAGGTACGAGAGCGGAATAAGTGGCGAGAGCGCCAGGGTGCAGAAGATCCTGGCCTGAAACAGCTGCTCGAAATGAACGGCGGGCAAGGTCAACCAATCCACTACGGCCCAGGCGGGCAATCCGAGCATCAGCAAGCAGGTCAGCAGGCGCAAACGCACCGTCATAAACCCCATGCGAGTACGAGTAAAATCTTCGGAGTGAACCCTCGCACTCCAGAACTCTGACAACTTGAGCATCCAGAGTCTCCACGATGAATACTGAGGGCTCATTCTACACCTACAAAGTGGTAAAAATGTCATTAGCGGGGAGAATAAAAAGGAGAGGTCGGTCACACAAACCGACAGATGATAATCGCAGCGCGCAAACGTTTCAACCCATCAAAAAATAAACCTTTTTTTGCATAATTAGCGCTGGTCAGCCTCATTTCAATCACTACAATAGCGCCCAATTTTCTCCCCCTCCCCACACTATTCGAGGTACTTATGGAACAGGCTGCTGTCACACGCGCCAATCGAGAGGCCCATCCCCCCAGGCGAGCCCATAGCGAACTGGTCTATGGCATAGAGGATGTCCCGCCTCTGCCCCAGACGCTGTTCGCCGCCCTGCAGCATATGCTCGCCATGTTTGTCGCCATCATTACCCCGCCCCTGATTATCGCCAATGCCCTCGGCCTCCCTGCCGCCGACACCCGTTATATCGTCTCCATGTCGCTGGTCATGTCCGGCATCGCCTCCTTCATTCAAACCCGCCGCTTCGGCCCCATCGGTTCCGGCCTGCTCTCGGTACAAGGTACCAGCTTCAACTTCCTCGGCCCCATCATCGCCTCAGGTCTCGCCCTCAAGCAGGCCGCCATGCCCACCGAGGATCTGTTAGGCACATTGTTCGGCACCATGATGGTTGCCGCACTCACTATCGTGGTGATGAGCCGCTTCCTCCATCTGGTGAAACGGATCATCACCCCGCTGGTCACCGGCATAGTGGTGCTGCTGATCGGCCTGACCCTGATCAAAGTGGGCCTGATCAGCATGGGCGGCGGCTATGCAGCCCTCTCTGATGGCAGCTTCGCCAGTCACACCAACCTCTTCCTCTCCCTGCTGGTGCTCGGCCTTATCGTGTTGCTGCAACGCAGTCGCAACCCCTGGTTGCGCCTCTCCGCCATCATGATCGCCATGCTGGCGGGCTATGCCGTGGCCCTGCTGTTGGGCAAAGTGAGCGCCCCCACCTTCGACGGCCCGCTGGTGATGGTGCCCATTCCGCTCCACTACGGTCTCGGCTTTGACTGGCAGCTGTTCGTGCCGCTCGCCATCATCTTCGTGGTGACGGCGCTCGAAGCGATCGGCGACATGACCGCCACCTCGGATATCTCCGGCGAGCCACTGGAAGGGCCTGTCTATATGGAGCGGATCAAAGGCGGTGTGCTGGCTGATGGTGCCAACTCCATGCTGGCGGCAGTTTTCTCCACCTTCCCCATGTCCACCTTCGCCCAGAATAACGGCGTCATTCAGCTGACCGGCGTCGCCAGCCGTCACGTCGGGCTCTTTATCGCCGCCATGCTGGCCCTGCTCGGCCTGTTCCCGGCGGTCGCGAGTCTGGTGCAACAGATCCCCGAGCCCGTGCTGGGGGGCGCCACTATCGTGATGTTCGGCACCATCGCCGCCGCTGGCGTGCGCATCATTGCTCGCGAGGAGCTGGATCGCCGCGCTCTGATGATCCTGGCAGTGTCGCTGGCCATGGGGCTGGGAGTCGCGCAGGTGCCGGAAGTGCTGCAACACCTGCCGGAGCTGGCCAAGAGCGTGCTCTCCTACGGTGTCGCTACCGGTGGCATTACCGCCATCGTGCTCAACCTGTTGCTACCCAAGCGCGAAGCGCGTCACTCCTGAGACATCGTCCACCGATAGCCAACCCAAGCCCCGCACTTGCGGGGCTTTACCTTGCCTGTCGCCACGGGTAGTGTGCTGGGCAGCCTTTTTTGAGGATGCCGCCATGCCCTATCGCCTGCTCTCCCCCCTTCCCGATACCGCTTCACCCGCACAGATACTGGCGCAAGAGCAGCGCTGGCTGCGCGACTGTGCCCATGACGGCCAGCCCCGCGCTCACCTCTGGCAGGCGCCCCAATGCCTGATTGTCACTCGCAAAGATACCCGCCTCCCCCATTACGAAGCCGCCTGCCAGCAACTTGCAGCTGAAGGCTGGCCGGTACATGTGCGCGACAGCGGCGGTACCGCCGTGCCCCACGGGGCGGGGATCCTCAACCTATCCCTGCTGCTGCCCCGCACGACCACAGACCTCGCCCACTACTACCGGCTGCTGGGGACGCCGCTACTGACCCTGCTGGCAGAGTACGGCCTTGAGGGAAGCTATGACTTCGTGCCCGGCTCCTTTTGCGATGGTCAGTACAATCTGGTGATCGGGGGACGCAAGATCACCGGCACTGCCCAGCGCTGGCTGGCGCCGGGGCAGGATCACCAGGGCGCCGTGCTGGCGCAAGCCATGCTGCTGGTGGCGGGTGATGTGGATGAGGGAACCAGGATGGCGAGCCGCTTCTACGAGCTGGCGGGCGGCGAGCTGCGTTTTATGGCGGGAACCTCCACCACGCTAGCAAGCTGCATCGATTGGCACGGTAGCGATCAGGCACTGGTAGAGAAAGTGCGAGCACGTCTGGATAGCCTGCTGAGCGAGGGGCTATCTCCCTCATCCTGACCTTATCCCGAAGGGAGAGGGATAGTCCCCATCCTTAGACACAACGCACAAAAAAGCCACGACCGGAGTCGTGGCTTGTTCTTTTCAATGGGAACGTGAAACGGGCCGAGGCGCTCAGGCCGTCTGCGGCTCCGGCTCGGCTTCGCTATCCAGATCCCGGCTAAAGTAGGCGCGGGTCTCGGCGATCACCACATGGCGCAGGCCAATCAGGCCGATGAGGTTGGGCACCGCCATCAGGCCGTTAACGATATCGGCCAGCAGCCAAATCATGTCCAGATGGAGGAAAGCACCGCTCGCCACCAGCGCCAGATAGACCAGACGATAGGGCTTGATCGCCTTCACCCCGAACAGGTACTCGGTGCAGCGCTCGCCGTAGTAGTTCCAGCCAAGGATGGTGGTAAAGGCGAAGAACAGCAGCCCAATGCTCACCAGATACTGGCCGACATGAGCATCGAGCCCCTGGGCAAAGGCCAGACTGGTCATGGCCGCGCCGCTTGCATCGCCGCTCCACACGCCGGTCACCACCAGGGTCAGGCCGGTCATGGTGCAGATGATGATGGTGTCGATGAAGGTACCTGTCATGGAGACCAGCCCCTGCTCCACGCACGAATCGGTCTTGGCCGCCGCCGCCGCGATGGGCGCAGAGCCCAGTCCCGATTCGTTGGAAAAGACCCCGCGCGCCACCCCGGACTGAATGGCCAGCATGATGCTGGCACCGACGAAGCCGCCGGTCGCCGCATGGCCGGTGAAGGCACTCTCGATAACCAGCATGACGGCATCGGGCAAGGCGCTGGCGTTGTTCACCAGCACACCCAGACAGGCGACGATGTAGAAGATGGCCATGAAGGGCACCACCTTGCTCGACACGCTGGAGATGGATTTGATCCCTCCCAGGGTCACCAGCGCCACGATCAGGGTCAGCACCACGGCGGTCGCTTCACGGGGCACCGAGAAGGAGAGGCTCATGGCATCGGAGATGGCATTGACCTGCGGGAAGGTACCGATGCCGAAGAAGGCCACGCCGATACCGAACAGGGCAAACAGCTTGGCGAGCGGTTTGGAACCGAGCCCCTTCTCCAGATAGTACATGGGGCCGCCAGCCATCTGGCCGTTGGCATCCTGCTCGCGGTATTTGACCGCCAGCAGGCACTCGGCATACTTGGTAGCCATGCCGAACAGTGCCGCCATCCACATCCAGAACAGGGCACCGGGGCCGCCGAGCTTGATGGCGGTAGCCACCCCGACGATGTTACCGGTGCCAATGGTGGCAGAGAGGGCGGTACAGAGGGCGCCGAAGCTGGAGACATCCCCCTGCTTGCCCTGCCCCTGATCGCGGCCAAAGACCAGCCGCAGAGCGAGCGGCAAGCGCACGACCTGAAGCAGACCCAGACGCAGGGTGAGATAGATACCGGTCCCGACCAGCAGGATCAGCAGGGGCGGCCCCCAGATAAAACTATCGATGGCGGTTAACGCCGATTGAATTGATGACATGCATCCTCCTTAAGAAACATAAATTAAGGAGGAGAAGGATGATCTTCCCATAGGTGTCGCGATCGGCCAGAGGCGATCGGATGCGGGCCAAGCCCAGGTACAACCATCCCATCCCCTCTGTCCTTTTGCCTGAGAGTTTCCGGCGCCAGCCTGCCCTTGCGGGTAGTCATGGTGCCTTGCTCCTTCGGCGCCCGATTTAACGGGTCTCTCCAGAGTATCGTCCAGTAGCAGTCCACACCGGTTGCCCGGTACCTGAAAGATTCACTTCTTCGGTGGATGGTTGCCCATCGCTCTCCTGCTACCTTCATCCGAACTAGTTTGGATTAGGAAGTCGGCATGTTAATCCAAAAAATGTGAGCTGTCTCGCACTTGGCCGCCCCCATTTATATTTTTTTAGTGACCACCAGAATCGCAGCAAGAATGTTAAATGTTAGTTAACTATCAACAAGTTAGGCTTTCACGGATCAAATGTGGCCCAAACGGGAAAAATGGCGGATAGAGAACAGTGATCCCTCTCGTTTCGCCAAGAAAATCTTGCCGACATATCCAATCAAAATGCTTGCACACAGAATCAATAAGCCGATAATCCGCTGCATAACCAAGCACTTTGTTATCAATTTATGCACTGTGTTCGGTTGGTCCCACCGGACCGCTCGCCTGACCCGGCCGTCGCCGGTTCAATCGCATATGGCTTGGGCATATCACGCCCCCTAAGGATGACCAAAAGAGAATGAACGAGACCCTGGTTGCAAAAGATGTGGTCGCACAAGATTACCGTCAGCTGGTTGAACAATTCGGCTCCCCCCTGCTGCTGCTCGACAAGGCAGCCGTCCGCAAACAGTATCGGGCCCTGGCCGCCGCCCTGCCCGATGTACGATTGCACTATGCACTCAAACCCCTGCCCCATGAGGCGGTGGTCTCTGTCTTGAAGGAAGAGGGGGCCTGTTTCGATCTGGCCACCAATGGCGAAGTGGATCTGGTGCGCAGTCAGGGGGTTCGCCCGGGACGTTGCATTCATACCCATCCCATCAAGCGCGACAGCGATATCCGTTATGCGCTGGAGTTCGGCTGCACTGTGTTTGTCTACGACAACCCGCTGGAGCTGGAGAAGTTCATTCCCTACAAGGACGAAGTGAAACTGCTGCTGCGGGTCAGCTTCCCGAACCCCGAGACCAAGGTCGATCTCTCCAAGAAGTTCGGCTGCACTCCGGAGCAGGCGCTGCCGCTGCTGCAACTGGCCCACGCCAAGGGGATCAAGGTGATGGGGCTGTCGTTCCACGTCGGCTCGCAAGTGCCTCATGCCCGTCGCCATGTGCAGGCCATCGACGCCTGCCGCGAGATCATGGAGCAAGCCTGGGCGCTCGGGCTCAAGCCCTGGGTGCTGGATATCGGCGGCGGTTTCCCGGTCGATTATGAGGGGGGCGAGTTCGATATCGACGGCTTCTGCGCCCCGATCCGCGAAGCGCTGGCCAAGCTGCCCGCTACCGTGCAGAAGATTGCCGAACCGGGCCGTTTTATCAGTGCGCCGGCCATGACTTCGGTATCCAGCGTGATGGGCAAGGCCCACCGTGGCGACAAGATCTGGTACTACCTGGATGATGGCCTCTACGGCAGCTACAACGGCCAGCTCTATGACCACGTCACCTATCCGGTGAGCACGCCTTATGCCAGTGGCGAGCTGCATAACTCGGTACTCTCAGGCCCCACCTGCGACAGCGTGGACGTGATCCGCGATGGCATCATGCTGCCCGATCTGGCTATCGGCGAACTGGTGGTTGGCAAGGTGATGGGCGCCTACACCTGGGCCTCCGCCTCCACCTTCAACTTCTTCCCCAAGGCCAGCATCCTCATTCTGGACAGCAGTCAGAAGGGGCAGAAACTGGTGGCCGTCGCTTAAGACCGACACCTGAATGCAAAGAGGGGAAGCCAGGCCTCCCCTCTTTCGTTTTATCTTGCCAGATCTGGCTAGACGAACTGACTGGTCAGCAGCCAGCCGGTGTAGGCAACGAAGCAGGTGAGCAACCCCCCCCCCTCCAACCGGTTGATACGGCCCTGCCCCTTGCGGCCCAGACACATCACCAGCAGCAGCAGGGTCAGTCCCATCATGATGCTCCAGTCGCGGGAGAGCACTTCCGGCGCCACATCCAACGGATGAATACCCGCCGCGATCCCCACCACCGCCAGGGTGTTGAACAGGTTGGAGCCCAGCACGTTGCCAAGGGCCAGATCATGCTCGTTCTTGCGAATGGCGATGAGAGACGAGGCCAGCTCCGGCAGGGAGGTTCCTATCGCGACTATGGTGAGACCAATCACCAGATCGCTGATACCAAGCGCCTGAGCGATGGTCACCGCCCCCCAGACCAACAGGCGGGAAGCACCGATCAGCAGCACCAGCCCGGCCACCAGCCAGAAAACGGCGCTCTTGATGGACATCCCCTCGCTCTCGATATCCTCGGCGGTCTCGGTATCCAGCGCATCTCCCTTGCCATTCATGCCAGCCCAGATCGACCAGCCCATCAGGGCAACGAAGACGGCCCCCAGAATGACCGCATCCATCCGGCCCAGATGACCATCAATCAGCAGGGCACCTGAGAGCAGGGTAATACCGAGCAGGATGGGGATCTCCTTGCGCACTACCTGAGAGGCCACCGCGATAGGGCTGATCAGTGCCGTCAGCCCCAGGATCAGCGCGATATTGGTGATGTTGGAGCCATAGGCATTACCAAGCGCCAACCCGGGATTGCCCTGGGAGGCCGCCAGCGCCGAGACCACCATCTCAGGGGCCGATGTACCAAAACCGATGATCACCATGCCGATCAGCAGCGGTGGCATCCCCGCATAACGGGCGGTCGCCGCAGCACCATCCACAAACTTGTCAGCACTCCAGACCAGCAGCGCCAGTCCGGCAATCAGGGCAACAACAGCCAGGGTCATAACATCTCCATCCCATCGCCAGTAAGCAACAGAGTCAGGACAAGCTCCTGACCCAATTCAAAAGTGGCGCCAGTGTAACGAGCCAGCCTCCCATTTCAAGGAAAAATCAAACTGCGATTAACATTTCACAGCACAGCCAGCAGACTCGCGGCATCGGAGACCTCAAACTTGCCAGGCGCCTCCACAAACAGCTGCTCGACCACGCCATCGTTGGCGATCAACGCAAAGCGCTGGGAGCGGATACCTCCAAAGGCGCCGGTATCCTTGGCCAGACCCAGCGCCCGGGTCCAGCTGCCGTCGCCATCCGCCAGCATGGTGATCGCCTCGGCATTCTGGGCCGTCTGCCAGGCCCGCATCACGAAAGCATCGTTGACCGACAGACAGCAGATGGCATCCACCCCTTTGGCCATAAACTGATCGGCCAGCACCACATAACCGGGCAGGTGGGCATTGGAGCAGGTGGGAGTAAAAGCACCGGGCACGGCAAACAGCACTACTTTTTTACCGGCGAACAGCGTCTGGCTATCCCGCAGCTGCTTGCCCTCGGCGGTGATAAAGGTAAATTCGCCCGAAGGCAGAGTCTGACCCATCGCAATCATTGTGCTCGTCCTTAAGTGGAGGGAGGAGGCCCCAGTCTACCCCACTGCCGAGCTGTGACACAGACCTCCCTTTGCCGGGATCATTTGAACTAACCTTGAGCAGGATCAGCCGACCAAGGAAGCCTCATGCAGCACTATTACGATGGACTGGAAATTCGCCCCCCTGCCTTGCGCGAACAACAGCAGCTGGAGCAGCTCAATCATCAGCTTACCCATGTCAGTCAATATTGCGCCGGTTACTCCAGCGTCTATCGCCAGTGCCGCCTCGAGGATCTGGCAGAGCTGGCCACCCTGCCACTGCTCGACAGCAAAGAGCTGTTTGCCGCCCAGCAGGCTCACCCTCCGTTCGCCGGACTCACCGGCCGCCCCGCCAGTCAGGCGTTGCGGGTCTTCTCCTGTCCGGGCCAGCTGGCCATCCCCGAGTATGCGGGAGCAGACTGGTGGGGGGCCGCTCGAGCGCTGTTTGCCGCCGGCTTCAAGCCGGGTGAGGTAATACTCAATGGCCACGACTATCATGCTGGCCCCACCGCCTTTATCTTCGATAACGGCGCCCGCCAGCTGGGGGCTCCCGTGGTACCCTGCGGCCCCCACGATACACAGCGCCAGCTGGAGGCACTGCTGCGCTATCAACCCACCGGCTATGTCGGCCCGCTGGTGACCCTGCTCGACCTGCTGGAAGCGGCCGAAGCGGCGGAGATCCCGAGCGACTCGCTGCGCCGCGCCCTATTGTGCGAAGCAACCCATCCCGAAACTGCACCGCTGCGCGCCATTCACGGCATTGCGGCCCTCAACTGTCTGGTGTGGCAGGATGTGGGGGTGGTGGCCTACGAGAGCCAGCCCGGTCAGGGCTTTATCGTCAATGAGAGCTGCATCATCGAGATCATCGATCCCGCCAGCGGCAATCCCGTGAGTGGCGATGAAACAGGCCAGCTGGTGGTGACCCGACTCGATCTGGAGTATCCGCTGCTGCGGCTAGCCACCGACTGGCAAGGGCACTGGCTCGCCAAGCCGAGCGCTTGCGGGCGCACCAACCGACGCCTCAAGCTGGCGTAGCAGACCAAGTAAATGCACAAAGGCAGACGGGCAGCCATCAGGCTGCCCGTCTTGTCTCTGGCGAAGAAAATGTGCGGCGCTTGTCAGCGTCTCGCCTGCCAAGTGGCGATGGCGAGCAGGGAGTCGGGGGTAAATTCGCTGGCACGCTCCGCGATCTCGGCCAGGCTCATCCAGTGCACCGCGCTCACCTCTTCGGCCTGCAACTGCAGCGGCCCCTGATAACGGCAACTGAAGAGGCCACCCCAGACCCGGTAGCCCTCCCCTTCCGCATAAAAGCTGCCAAAGCCCTGCAGAGGAACATCCATAATCCCCAGCTCTTCGGCCAGCTCGCGGCGGGCGGAGCGCTCCATCTCCTCACCGGTGGTGACCACGCCACCGGCGCAGGCATCCAGCATGCCGGGGCAGAAATCTTTGCTGAGGGTGCGTCGCTGCACCAGGATCCGATCCGCGTCGTCGAGCACCAGAATATAGCTGGCGCGATGGCAGAGATTCTCCCGCCGCACCTTGGCTCGCTCGGCCACGCCAATCACCCGGTTATCCTCGTCCACCACATCAACCCATTCCACGCACAGGCCCTTTTATTTGTTCCATTCAAGCCCGCAGTATATCGGTGCGGTGGTTTGTCATGGCACAACTTTTTCGATGATGCCGTCAATTTGCCGAGCTCACTGGCAAAATAAGGATTCATGCAAATCTTTATAAACCGTCATATCAGTGTCATCGACCGACACCATAGTGTGCCCTGTCCAGGCAATCAGGGAACCGTGTGATGAAGGTATTCAAGCAGTTATCCCCACGGCAGATCGCTCGCTACATCAAGAGCTTTCATCGAGGCTATTTTGCCATCGAGTCGCTGGGGACATTTGAATTCAACGCGGGTAGGATCAGCCTCCATGGCCTGACCTGCCGCCAGCGGCTAAGACTGGCTCGCCAGATCAATCTGGCGGTCAGACAACTTGGTCACCGCGACCCCTTGCCGGACATGTGAGTCAAAGGGTCTTGCCCTACTGTCTGTTGTGCATCCATGCTTTGCCCGCCGGCTACTGGCCGCGCGGGCCGTTTTCGATATCGGTAATGATGCCGTTGCGCACCGTCACAAAGCGCATGAACTCGTTCTTGCCGAAGTTGTAGGTCCAGCGTTCACCATATTTGACCTGCACCATGTTGCCAAACTGGTTCTCCTCGTTGCGGTTGAGCTCTTCACGCAACATCGGCTCACCGCACTTGAGCAGCATCTCGGCGGTGGTGTCTCCCTCGGTGATCAGGGCGTTCTTGCAGCGCATGGCATCAGCACTGGCCGGAATGCTCAGCAGCAACAGAGCAAGCCCCGCTACTTTCTTCATCTTCTTGCTCATCGGGTTCTCCTTATCCTCTCTAATGAGTCGCAGTATGCCTGTTCCCGTTTCTGAAAAAACCAGTAAAAAGCGCAAAAGTGCCGCCCTTTTCTGCTCTCCAGCCCGCTGGTCGCGACAAATGCTGTCTATCACATAGCCCAAAAACAAACGGCGACCCGAGGGTCGCCGTTTGCATCAAGCCAGCAGGATCACAGGATGTCCAGCAGCTCGACTTCAAATACCAGTGCAGAGTAAGGCGGGATGGAGCCCGCGCCACGGGCACCGTAGGCCAGATCGTGGGGGATGTAGAGCTTCCATTTGGAACCAACCGGCATCAGCTGCAGCGCTTCAACCCAGCCAGCGATCACGCCGGTCACCGGGAATTCAGCCGGCTGGCCGCGAGCGACGGAGCTGTCGAATACGCCACCGTGGGTGAAGGTACCGTGGTAGTGCACACGCACGGACTGACCGGCTACCGGAACGGCACCGTTGCCTTCTACCAGCACTTCGTACTGCAGACCGGAGTCGGTCACCTTCACTTCAGCGCGCTTGGCGTTATCAGCCAGGAAGGCTTCGCCGTCAGCAGCGGCGGCCTTGGCGGCGGCTTCCTGCTCTTCTTGCATACGCGCAGTGATGACCTGGAAGGCATCATTGATATCGTCACGGCTGACCGCGAACTCCAGACCATTCAGGGCATCTGCCAGACCTTGTTGCAGGGCCGGGATATCCAGACCGGCGAAAGCTTGCTGCGCCAGCTGATCACCCATGTTGCGGCCGATGCCATAGCTGGCCTTCTGTTCGATAGAGTCGTATTGGGACATTGAGATGTTGCTCCAGATCCATGTAGTAAAGAGGCGGGATAATATCAGACTTTTGGCCTGGGTGCTGCCGGGGGCGCCCCTGATTTCCCCGTCAGTGGGAGGAACTTCACACAAGATGCGGATGAACGCCGCCCAACGGCGGCGATCTGCTTAACCGCGATCCAGCAAGGCTCTGACCGCAGCCACCTTGGCGCCATCGGTGATATTGACCCGACCATCATCCGAAGTGCCCATATTCACTCCGTGCGGCACCATGCCACCGCGCCAGCCCATGCCGGACATATGCACTTCGCTCACCCCGGTGAACTCGATGATGGTACGCACGTTGTCGGCATTGACCCCGGCGCCCGGCATCAGGCTGGCACGTCCCGCCAGCGCCTGCTGCATCTCCTGCAGGGTCTCGAGCCCAGCCAGCGCGGTTGCGGCGTGGCCCGAGCTCAGAATACGCTCGCAGCCGGCCGCGACTATGGTCTCCAGATCCAGACGCCAGTCGGAGGAGAGGTCGATGGCGCGATGGAAGGTGACCCCCAACGATCCTGCTGCATCCACCAGCTGTTTGAGCTTGGCGGCAGGCACCCGCCCCTCCTCATCCAGCAGACCGACCACCACCCCTTGCAGCCCCGCAGCGCTTGCCGCCGCGATATCTTGCAGCATCATCTCGAACTCACCGTCGTTAAAGCAAAAATCCCCGGCGCGCGGGCGGATCATGGCATAAACCGGCACGGTGGCATGGCGGGCCGCCTGCTGCATAAAACCGTAGGAGGGGGTCAGACCACCGAGACCCAGCGCAGAGCAGAGCTCGATGCGATCCGCCCCGGATTGCTGGGCGGTGAAGAGGGATTCCAGGTTGTCGATACAGATTTCAAGACGGGTCATGAGGACTCCTTTTTCGGGGAGATCAGACCCCACATCTGATCTCATAGATTGAGCAAGGCTGCGCCGCGCACACCACCGGCACCACCGAAGCGGGCCTGGCGGATCTCGGGCAGGGCGACCCCGGGCAGCAAGTGACCGGGCAGACGCAGCGGCAGCTGTTCATAGAGGGCGGGCAGGCCGCTCAGGCCGCCCCCCAACACCACCGCCTCGGGATCAATCACCGAAATGGCGGTGGCAAGCCCGGCGGCCATGATCTCCAGCCAGCAGTCGACCGTCTCGACCGCATGGGGTTCATGGGCCTCGAAGCGTCCCACAATCTGGTGACCCGTGGCGCGCTGGCCATGGAAATGGTGATAGAGACGCTCCAGACCGGTGCCGGAGGCATAGGTTTCAAAACAGACCAAACGGCCGCAGCCGCAACGGGGACGGGGCAACTCGGGGTACTTCATCAGCATGGTCGCGGGCAAGGGGTAGTGACCAATCTCGCCAGCCAGCCAGTTGCGCCCCTGAATAAGCTTGCCCGCCAGATAAACGGCGCCGCCGATGCCGGTGCCGATGGTGACACCAAGCGCACTGCCTGCGCCGTCGGCGGCACCCTGATGCACTTCGGACCAGAGGAAGCAGTTGGCGTCGTTATCCACCTTGACCGGCCGCTCCAGCAGCTCGGCCAGATCGGCGCCCAGATGGCGACCATTGATGGAGGGCAGATTGGCCGCCACTATGCTGTGATCCTGGCTGTTGATGACACCGGGGAAACCGATACCGACCGAGCCCCGAGCGCCGAAGCGGGCATCTGCCTGCTCGACCCGGGAGCGGATCAGCTGCTGCAACCCCTCGTAATCGTTGCCCGGGGTACTCATGCGCTCCTCGTGGCAGAGGTTCAATGCACCGTCATAGACCGCGAAGGCGATCTTGGTGCCACCGATATCAAAGCCGTAATACATGCCAGCACTCCCTTGTCAGCCCGTGTTTATCCAACTCTGTTTCAAGGGGGACATTGTATTAATTCGCAAAAAAAATAAAGTGACCGGGGACGAAAAACGGGAGAGTGATCAGAGCAAACGGCTCATTTGTCGCTGCAGGCAGGGCTGCCCGAGGCTTATCAGGGTGCGCTCTGCGCCATCAAAGACGAAGCCGCGGCGCAGGTAGAACCCCTCGCCGATGTGGTTGCCATCGAGCAGCCACAATTTGACGCTATGGCAACCGGCGCGGCGCATCTGCATCGCCACCGCCTGCCACAGCCGTTTGCCATAGCCTTGTCGCCAGTGGTCGGGATGGAGGTAAAATGCGCGGATCAGGGCGCTGCTCTGCCCCGCTTCCTGCTGTGGTTGCCAATAGAGCAGGCCAATCACTACCTCATCGAGACAAAGCAGCATGGGCCTTGGGCCCGGCTCGGCCAGACGGCTCTGCCAAATCTGTAGATGAGCGGTAACGTCCAGCTGCTCCAGCAGGTCAGCACCGAGCACCTGGCCATAGGCAGCGAGCCAGCTGGCTCGCTGCATCACCGTCATGGCGGCGGCATCATCGCTGCGCGCCATGCGCAGGCTTATGCCTTGCATTGGGGCACCAGACCATTGGCGCGGGCCTGCTCATAGAGCGGCAGCACTTGCGCCTGTTGCGCCTGCAACTCGGCGATCCGGTTCTCGTTGCTCGGGTGGGTGGAGAGCAGTTGCGGCGGGGTGTTGCCACCGGCAGCGGCACTCATGTTTTGCCACAGGGGGATCGCCTCGGCCGGATTGAATCCGGCGCGCGCCATCAGCTCAAGCCCGAGCCGATCCGCTTCGCTCTCCTGAGTACGGCCATAGGGCAGCATCACTCCGACCTCAACCCCGAGGCCAAGGGCGGCCATGGTGGCGCCGCGATACTCGCTGGTGCCCATGGCAATGTCCGCAGCCGCCAGACCGATCCCCGCCAACTGGCTGCGTGAGAGTCGCTCGTTGGAGTGCTGGGCCAGCACGTGAGTCAACTCGTGACCGATGACGGTCGCCAGCTGATCCTGATTCTTGGCCACCTTGAGCAGGCCGCTGTAGACCCCGATCTTGCCGCCGGGCAGGGCGAAGGCGTTGACCTGCTTGGAGTCAAACACCACCACTTCCCAATTGGTGATGCCATAGCTGGCCGGCACCTGGGCGGTCACCGCCTTGGCGACACAGGAGACATAGGCGTTGAGTTTGGCATCCTTGCTCACCTTCTCCTGCTTTTTCATATGCTCGAAGGAGTCGGCACCAAGCTGGTTCATCTGCTGGGGGGAGTAGAGCAGCATCTGGCTGCGGCCAGTCGGCGACTGGGCGCAGGCGACCAGCAGGGAACTACAGAGGGCTACCAGGCCAAACTTGGAGAGGGACGCAATCATGAAGGGATCCTTTGCCATAACGTTGCCCTATTCTCGGAAATGCAGCCCTGCTACGCAAGGGAACCTGCCCCCGGCTGGCGGAAAAACATCCATCCAGCGCTATTAACAGAACTGACAGTCACCAAAAACAAAACGAGCCCGATTGGGGCTCGTTTTATCAGTAGATGCTGGCAGCAAGCGGTTACATGATGCCCAGCTTTTTCAGATCCGCCTGCACCACCTTGGCCGGTACCGGTACGTAGCCATCTTTGGCAACGATGTTCTGGCCCGCCTTGGAGAGCATCATCTTGACGAACTCCTGCTCCATCGGAGAGAGCGGCTTGTTCGGATGCTTGTTCACGTAAACGTACAGGAAGCGTGACAGCGGATATTTGCCGGTGATGGCATTATCGGCAGTAGCATCGACAAAGGTCTTGCCATCCTTGGAGAGCGGAATGGCACGAACGCCGGAGGTAACGTAACCAATACCGGAGTAACCGATACTGTTGAGGGAAGCGGAAACAGACTGCACCACGGAGGCGGAACCCGGCTGCTCGTTCACACCGCTCTTGAAGTCACCATTACAGAGCGCATGCTCCTTGAAGTAACCGTAGGTGCCGGATACCGAGTTGCGACCGAACAGTTGCAGATCCTTGCCGGACCAGCTGCCATCCAGACCCAGATCAGACCACTTGGTAGCCGCCTTGGCTTCGCCGCACTTGAGTGTGCTGGAGAAAACGGCATCAACCTGCTGCATGGTCAGCCCCTTGATGGGGTTGTCCTTGTTGACGAATACCGCCAGGGCATCGACGGCAACGCGGATAGCGGTCGGCTTGTAGCCATAACGCTTCTCGAACGCTTCGATTTCACCGGCCTTCATGGCGCGGCTCATGGGACCAAACTGGGCAACCCCTTCGGTCAGGGCGGTCGGTGCGGTAGAAGAGCCGGCCGCCTGGATCTGGACATTGACGTTGGGGTAGACACGCTTAAATTCTTCTGCCCACAGGGTCATCATGTTGGCCAGAGTATCAGAGCCGACAGAGGACAGGTTGCCTGAGATACCGCTGGTCGGAGTGTAATCCGGCAGATCCTTGTCGACACCATAGGCCAGGGTGCTGGCAGAAAACAGGGTTGCTGCGGTAAATCCTATTACACCAGCCAGTTTGTTGAGTTTCATCCAATCTCTCCAAAGTTACAGAAGGTCCGTTCTTAAGACGGCGCCAGTATCTGACCTGGCAGTGACAAATTTATGGATTAAATGTGACACTTTAATGACATGACAACAAAGTTGCACAAATGCAGAGAGGGCCCGCATTGTGGCCCTCTCGAATTTACTAACCCATTGTCATAAAAGGCTATTTTAACACCACCATACGAGCCGGTATCATGAAGCTGAAGCGACTGCCAAGGCCGACACGACTTTCAATCTCGAGCTGACAGTCATGATGACTGAGGGCATGCTTGACGATGGCAAGGCCGAGTCCGGAGCCACCGGTGTGGCGGGAGCGGGCCTTGTCGACCCGATAGAACCGTTCGGTCAGCCGCGCCAGATGCTCGGGGGCAATCCCCTCCCCCTCATCCCTCACGGCAAACAGCGCCATTGCCCCCTGCTTGCGCCACTCCACGCTGATCTTGCGCCCTGCCGGTGTGTAGTGGATGGCGTTGTAGACCAGATTGGAGACGGCGCTGCGCAGCTGCTCCTTATCCCCGCGCACAAACAGGTCTGGCTGCACCATGAATTCGATCTGGTGGGCCCGTTCGCCCGAGAGCGCCCGCGCCTCCTGCTCCAGCAGTCCGAGCATGGCAGGCATGTCCACCAGATGGGAGAGATCAACGGTCGGTGCCGCCTCGATGCGCGACAGGGTGAGCAGCTGGTTGACCAGATTGTCCATCCGGATGGTCTGCTCCATCATCACCCGGTGCGCCTTGGCCCACATGGCAGGCGGGGGCGGATTTTCAGTCATCTCCAGATAGCCCTTGAGCACGGTGAGCGGAGTGCGCAGCTCGTGGGAGACATTTGAGACAAAGTGCTTGCGGGTCTTCTCCAGACTGCGCAGGCGGGTGACATCGCGTACCACCAGCATCGCCTGATCGGAGGCGTAGGGCATAATGCGAAACTCGAGAAACTTCTCTTCGTTGATCGGAGAAGTCATCTCCAGTGGTTCATCATAGCTCCCCTTCCCCAGATAGGCGGCAAAGGCAGGATGGCGGATCAAGTTGCCAATGTGCTGACCTGCATCTTCCGGCCAGCGGAAACCGAGCAGTTGCTCTGCCAGCCGGTTGCACCATAGGATGCTGCCATCTTCGCGAAACACCACGGCCGCATCGGGCAGCGCCTCGGCCCCCTCCCGAAAGCGGCGGATCAGCCCCGCCAGCTCGCGCCGCCGAGCCCGGTGACGCTGTTGCAATTTGTAGATCCCGTTGAAAATGTGCTCCCAGCTGCCACTGCCGTTAGGTGGTACCAGGCTGCGGTCGTGCCACAGCCAATCAGACAGCCGCTTCTGAAAACGGTAATGCCAGCCCAGATGCAACACTGCCGCCACCAACAGGCAGAGGGCAAGATGATCAATCAACCAGCCAACCAATGCGAAGGGGGCGTAGAAAAACGCCATTCGCCACAACTGTCGCCGCCAGGCGTAAGGTTGCAACATAACTGCCTCTAGAGACGGGTTGAGAAGCGGTATCCGGCTCCACGCACCGTCTGGATCAATCTGTCGTGCCCTGTCTCTTCAATCGCCTTGCGCAGGCGCCGAATATGCACATCCACGGTTCTGTCCTCGACGTACACATTGGTACCCCAGACATTGTTGAGCAACTGCTCACGGCTATAGACCCGCTCGGGGTGAGTCATGAAGAAATGCAGCAGCTTGAATTCGGTCGGCCCCATGTCGAGCGCCTTCTCCTCGGCACTGACCCGGTGGGAGACGGGGTCCAGCTTGAGCCCCTGCACCTCGATCACCTCGTCTACCGAGGTGGGGGAGACTCGGCGCATCACCGCATGGAGGCGAGCGGTGAGCTCCTTGGGCGAGAACGGCTTGGTGATATAGTCGTCGGCACCGGCCTCCAGACCACGCACCTTGTCCTCCTCCTCACCGCGGGCGGTGAGCATCACCACCGGGATCTGGCGGGTCACCTCATCCTGCTTGAGCTGTTTGATAAACTGGATGCCACTGCCGCCTGGCATCATCCAGTCCAGCACGATAAGTTCCGGGTAGGGTTCACGCACCTTCGCCAGTCCGTCGGCGAAATCTTCCGCTTCAATCGTCTCATACCCCTTCTGCTCCAGCACGAAACAGAGCATTTCGCGGATCGGTGCTTCGTCCTCGACCACCAGAATTCGCTTAGCCATTCCCTTCTCTCTCCTCTGTGAAGATGGGTGCGCCAATTATTAGAATTTTCTGTGACACTTTTATGACTTTATGACAGGCGGGATGATAAACGTTTTCAGATTCAGTTGGCAGCAGCGCGTTGCAGCAGGTCCCAGCGGTTGCCACTGATATCCTCGAACACTACCACGGTGCCGTAGGACTCCTGTCGAGGCTGTTCACAAAAATGGACACCATACTGCTGCATCCGCCGGTAATCCCGCCAGAAGTCATCGGTCTCGAGGAACAGAAATACCCGTCCGCCACCCTGTTTGCCAATGGCGGCCAGCTGCTCCGGGGTCGCAGCCCGCGCCAGCAGCAACGAGGAACCCGAGCTGCCAGCGGGAGCAACCCGCACCCAGCGTTTGCCCGGTTTGCCCGGTTCGTCGAGCCGGGTATCTTCCAGCAGCGCAAACCCCAGCCCCTCGGTGAAAAAGGCGATAGCCTCGTCATAGTCGGCCACCAGCAGGGTCAGGGCACCAATAGATTGTCTGGTCATCTTGCTCTCGTCTTTAACATGTCATGCTACCGCCCTCAATGCGCCACTACCCGGTTGCGTCCCTGCGTCTTGGCCTGATAGAGCGCCTCGTCGGCACGTTTGAGTACGCATTCCCATGGCTCTCCCCCCCGCTCGGCCACCCCGAACGAAGCGGTCACCCGCAAGGCCAGCGGCCAATGGGCAGATGCCTCCAGCAGGGTACGCAGCCGCTCGGCCAGGATACACGCCCGCAACTCATCGTAATCAAGGCAGACCAACACAAACTCCTCTCCCCCCCAGCGCACCAGATGGCAGAGGGGATCGCAGTGGCGCAGGATCTCGCTGACCAGCAGTTTGAGCACCTCGTCTCCCACCGGATGGCCATGGCTATCGTTGATCTGTTTGAAGTGATCCACATCGATATAGACAAGAGTGCTGGGCTGCTCACCTATCTCGAGCAGCAGTCGCTCACCGCCGAGCCGGTTGAGGGCGCCGGTCAGGGCATCATAACAGGCCTCCTCGCGGGAGCGGCGATTCTCTTCACTCAAGGTCCGGTTGAGCGCCTCGGCCTCCAGTTTGGCTTGATGGGCATGCTGCAAGCGCTGCTTCATCAAAAGGTGGTTGATCAGAAAAACGGTACAACCGTAAAGAAACCAGACAAACAGGATCAGCCGATAGAAGAGGGTGGCATCGAGCCAGCTACCGTGAAACTGCAGCGCTTCGATCACCACGCCATGCTTACCGGGCGGCATATCTGAACCAGCCATAACCTCGATGGCATAAACCCGATCCAGATTGACCCCCTGCTGCTGCAACGGCACATTGTAACGGGTGATCCACCAGGTCGCCGGGGTAAACACATCCAGTGGCACCTCGTGATCCCGGCCGTAATCCGCCGGCCGAAAAATGATCTCGTTGAACTTGGATTGCTCAGGCTCATCAACCCGGTCATAGACCGGATTGTAGTTGCGCAGATACAAG
The DNA here is from genome assembly GCF_049173735.1 of Aeromonas sp. 602396. Classification (NCBI taxonomy): domain Bacteria; kingdom Pseudomonadati; phylum Pseudomonadota; class Gammaproteobacteria; order Aeromonadales; family Aeromonadaceae; genus Aeromonas; species Aeromonas sp. 602396. Next base: position 122,680 of record NZ_JAAKSD010000013.1, read on the forward strand.
CGCCAATCCTGCTCGCCAGCCCCGGTTACGCTCAAACGGATATGAAGTGTGCCAAAACGGGTCAGATTAATCCCCTTGTCACGGGGGGTCAGGGTGAGGATAAGGCCGCAACTTGGGTAGCTGGCCGGATTGGCGGTTAACGTACAGACCACTCCGGGATGATCATCCGCCGAGGGTTGATAGCGCACCGCCCCCGGCCCAGCATCCCGTGGCTGCTGCACTGTGATGGAGAGCGGCCACTCCTTGATATCGAGAACTCGCTCTGGCCCGAACTCGAACAGCAGGATGGCACAACCGGTGAGCGCCAGCAGATACCAGAATAGTGACTCGGCCAAACGGGAACCGGACGCGATCATGCTTACCCTAACCCCTGAATATCAAGGCACAGCCATTCACTCGGGCAAACAACCGATCGTTGCTGCCAGATGGCCCATGATAACAAGGCTCTATGATAATCCCTGTAACGACAAGAAACAGGCTACTTATCATGGCATTCACACTGCATCGCTCCCATTTTTTCCCATTAGAGCCCCCGTTCTGCCGATTGCTGGCGATAACGCTGAGGGGAGCAGCCCAGCTCCCGGTTGAACATGGCGATAAAGGCCGAGGTGGAGCCGTAACCGAGCCGCCAGCTGATCTCCTGAATGGGCATGTCGCCCTTGAGCCAGGCCAGCGCCTTGAGCAGCCGCAACCGCGCCCGCCACTGACCGAAACTCATCCCCAGCTCCCGCAGGCAGCGCCGCGCCAGGGTGCGCTCTGTGGTATGCAGTTGTCCGGCCCACTGGGCCAGAGTTCGGGGATCGGCAGGATCGCTGTGTAACGCCGCCAGCATGGGAGCCAGCAGCTTGTCCTGACTCATCGGCAGGTAGCTCTCCTGACAGCGGGTGCGCGCCAGTCGCTCCACCAGTAACTCGGCCTGACGCTGATCCCACTCATCCGCCATATGGCTCACCCGCCGTTCGCAAAAATCGCTCAGCAGGGCGCGAATCAGCGGGGTGAGCAGCAGCAATCTGGGCTCTGGCGGCAGCTTGGCCGCCAGCTCGTGGCTGACGTAGATGGAGGTGTAGTCGAGGGTTTGCTCGTTGTAGGAGGTGTGGTCGAGATCCGCCGGCACCCAGATCAGGTAGTCGGCAGGGGCCACCAGTCGCTGATCCCCCAGCTCTATCTCCATGATCCCCAGACTGATCATGTTGAGCTGGCCCCAGGGGTGGGAGTGCAGCACGGTCGCGCTGTCGGCCAGCATCTGCTGGTAACTGAAATAGAGCGGATTGGGAGCGGGCAGAACGACATCTACCGGCTGAAAGTGGTGAGTGGCCATCAGCGCCCCTTGTCAGCGAGAGAGAGGAGCAGGCGTGATGCAACGCCCTGTTGGCTCGGTCTCCGGCACAGGTCAAAAGCAGCCATCAGTTGCGAGCAAACGCAGCCCGTGTGGGCCGGAAAAAGGTGCATCAGAAAGAGTTGTCTTTTCTGCTGGGTCATCTGTCTGTTTTACGCTACTTGATAATATAAAGACAAGGGTAGACTTGGCCCCCTGTTAATAAGGAGCCTCTGATGCGAATCTTTTCCCCTCTTCTCTTTCCGCTGATGGCGGTGCTGATCTGGGCTACCAATACCGTGGTGTCCAAGGCGGCCGCCAGCGTGCTCGACCCCGCGGCTATCTCCTTCTATCGCTGGGTGATCGCCGCTCTGGCACTGACCCCCTTCTGCCTGCCGCAGCTGTGGCGCCGCCGTAGCGAGGTTCGCCCCTGGTTCGGCAAGCTGCTGGTGCTGGCGGCGCTCGGTATGGTGCTCTACCAGTGCCTCGCTTACTACGCTGCTCACAGCACTTCGGCCACCAATATGGGGGTGATCGGCTCCCTCATTCCACTGCTCACCCTGCTGCAAGGGGCGCTCTTCTTCGGCCAGCGTCCCGGCAAACAGGCACTGCTCGGCATGAGTATCTCCCTGTTCGGAGTGCTCTGGCTGCTTGGCAAGGGCGAACCGCTCGCCCTGCTCCATAACGGCATCAACCCGGGGGATGGCATGATGTTGCTCGGCTCCGCCAGCTACGCCCTTTACGGCCTCTTGATCCGCCGCTGGCAACTGCCGTTTGGCCCCTGGCTCAACCTCTACATGCAGATCCTGCTGGCCGTGCTACTGCTGGTGCCGCTCGCTCTCAGTGCCGACTCGATGGCGGTGCCGGCCGAAGGGTGGGGTCTGGTGCTCTTCGCCGGGCTCGCCTCCTCCCTGCTGGCGGCTTACTGCTGGATGCGCGGCCTCGCCTGTATGGGGGCAGAGCGCACCTCGGTCTTTATGAACCTGATGCCGCTCTGTACGGCACTGATCGCCGTCGTCAGCCTGGGTGAACCGATCCACGGCTATCACCTGCTGGGGGGCGGGCTGATCCTGGGCGGGGTGATGGCCTCCCAGCTGAAGGGGCGTGCACCGGTAGCAGAACGGGAAGCCGCCTGAGAACCAACATCGTCCGGAAACAACAAGGGAGCCATGGGCTCCCTTGTTGTTTCTGCAATGCACGTCAGTGAGCACCTCAACCCGCCCGGCGCCAGCGGTAGCGCCGCTCCGGCCGCCCCCGCTGACCATAGTTGAGATCCACATCAACCCGGTCTTCCGACTCCAGATACTCCAGATAGCGGCGCGCCGTGGTGCGGCTGAGGGAGAGTCGCAGCGCCACCGTGTCGGTGGAGAAGACGCTCTCCGGCTCACCCGCCAGCAGGTCCAGCACCTGACGCAGGGTGATGCTGTCGATCCCCTTGGGGGTGACGCGCATCTCCTTAATCTGGGAGCGCCCCCCCTTGCCCAGCAGCTTGTCGAGATCTTCCTGCTCCAGCCGACCCCGCTCGCACAGACGGCTGTGCAGTTGCAGGATCTCGTCCAGACTCTGCTGGATGCGAAACAGCCGCAATGGTTTGATGACGTAGTCATGAACCCCCAGATTGAGGGCCTGCTGGATGGTCTCCACATCCCGCGAGGCAGTCACCATGATGACATAGGCTTCGCGGTTGTGACTGCGCAGGCGGCTCACCCACTCAAGGCCGGAGCCATCGGGCAGGGAGACATCCACCAGCAGCAGTTGGGGCACCACACCGGCCATCATGGCATCGGCCTGGGCCAGGGTGCCGGCCCGCCCCAGCAGGGAGAAACCGGGTGTCGCCGCCACCAGTTCTGACAAGATGGCACCGATCCGATCGTCATCTTCAATAACAAGCGTGATTATTGGGTCCATGGCTCACATTAATTGGTTTTTATTCAAGTAGATACCAAACAGGGTGGTCTGCTCGGCGGTTCGCCGCCATTCTATCACACCCTCGTGCCGACCCACGGTCTCCTTGACCAGGAACAGACCCACCCCGTGATCGCCGCTCTGGCGACTCACTCCGTAATCGAACAGATGATCGGCCAGCTCCTCGTCGACCCCCTCGCCGCTATCCTCCACCTCGATCACCAGTCGCCGCCCCACATCGCACAGAGAGAGCAGCACCCGGGGCGGCCGCTGCTGGCGGTTGCGCCAGGCCGCCTGCAGGCCGTTGTCCAGCAGGTTGCCAATGAGGGTGATGAGATCGGCCGAGACCGAGGCCGGATACTCCGCCAGCGCCGAATCGGGATCGAGCTCCAGGGTCACCCCCAGCTCGCGAGCCCGGCTGAACTTGCCGAGAATAAGCCCCGCCACCGGCTTGTTGTCGATCAGCCGCAGCAGCTCCTGCAGCATGGTCTGGCACGCCTCATTCTCCTGCTGGATCAGCTCCACCGCCTGATCCACATGGCCCAGTTGCAACAGGCCGGAGAGGCTGCTCAGCTTGTTGGCGAACTCGTGGCTCTGCATCCGCAGCATCTCGGCGTACTGGCGCAGGTGGGTCACCTGCACCCCCAGACTAGCGGCCACCTCCGGACGACTGAAGATCAGCAGCCGCCCCGGCGCCTTGCCCTGCACCGCCTGCCAGCGACCGACAAAGGACTCCCCCTGAATGGTGAAGCTCACTTCCCCCCCCTCCTGCTCCAGACAGGGGGCAAGGGGTGGCACCAACTCCGCCAGCGACTGCCCCTGCAGGGCATGGCGCCCGGTGACCGGCAGCCGCAGCTGATAGCTGGCGGTGCTGTTGATCATGTTGATGTTGCCGCGGCCATCGAGGGCAATCACCCCTTCGGTGATGTGCTCCAGCACCAGATCCTGCAGGGTGAAACGGCGCACGATTGCCTCCGGCTCCAGATCGAGCAGGGTCTTGCGCAGCAGGTATTGCACCCAGAGTGCCAACAGCAGGCCGCACCCCAGCACAGCAACGATGGCGCAGATGAGCAGGGCCACCCGCTCCATATAGATGCCCTCCACCTGCTGCATCAGGTAGCCCACCACCACGGCCCCCATGACGCGCCCGTCTCCGCCAACCACCGGGGAAAAGCAGCGGATCGCCGGTCCCATGGTGCCCCGATCCTTGGAGCAGTAGCTGCGCCGCTCCTGCAGCGCGGGCCAGATATCCTCGCCGCGAAACTTCTGCCCCACCAGCTCGGGGTTGGGGTGGCTGAGGCGGCGACCATGCTCATCGGTCACCACCATATAGGTGGCGTCGGTGCGGTTGCAGACCGCCTCCACATAGTCGCGCAGGGTAGGATCACTGCCCTGACGCAGGGCCTCGACCACCCGGGTGTCCGCCGCCATAACCCGCGCCAGATCGCTCCCCTTATCCTGCAGATTGCTCTCCAGCAGATGGCGGATAAAGAGGGCCAGCAGGCTGCCCAGAATGAGGATCAGCAGCAGGGAGAGCCCAAGAGAGAGGGTGACCAACTGATGGCGAAGTTTCATGCACATACCTTAAAACGTCAGGACGCTGCCCAATAGTGCGGATGCCACCAGGTCTGGTCAATCAAAGGTGCCGGATCGCCGACAAAATCGGCCAATCCTTCCTCGCGGGCGCAGAGCGCCACCGCTCTGGCGACGGCGCGGGCCACCTCTCCCACCTGCTCGATGGGGGGCAACAGCCGGCCCGCCACCAGCGGATAGGCGCCGACAGCCCGCACCGCGGCCAGCAACATGCCATCGCTGATGCGGCGCGCCTTGACGGCGCAGGCCCCGAGACCAATCCCCGGGAAGACATAGACGTTGTTGCACTGGGAGACTACCCGCCGCTCCCCGGCCACCGTTACCGGCGCAAAGGGGCTGCCGGTGGCCAGCAGGGCGCGGCCATCTGTGGCGGCCCACACCTGCTCGGGGGTAGCCTCGGCACTGCGGGTCGGGTTGGAGAGTGGCAGGATCACCGGCTGATCGCACACCTCCCCCATCGCCTGCAACACCTCGCCAGTAAAGAGGCCGCCCTGACCGCTCACCCCGATCAGCACCGCCGGGCGCACCTGACGGATGGTCTCCAGCAGCGAACTGCTCCCCTCCTCCACGGCACGGGCAAATGGCTGCTGGGCACGGGTCAACGCAGGGCGATCGCAGCAGACCGCCCCATCCTGATCAAACAGCCAGATGCCATCGTGACTCCCCGCCAGCTGGGCCAGCATGGCGGCGATGCCGCAACCGGCAGAGCCCGCCCCGACGATCAGCACCGGGGCATCACTGAGGGTGGTCCCCGCCTGTTGCAACCCAGCCAGCACGCAGGCGGAGGCGACCGCCGCCGTGCCCTGAATATCGTCGTTGAACATGCAGAGCTCGTCCCGATAACGGGTCAGCAGGTTGGCGGCATGCTTGCCGGCAAAGTCTTCAAACTGCAGCACCACCTGCGGCCAGCGCTTGCGAATGGCGGCCACCACCTTGTCCATGAAGTGGTAGTAGCTCTCGCCATCGATGCGCGGGGATTGCCAGCCGAGGTAGGAGTCATCCTCCAGCAGCTCGGGATTGTTGGTGCCCACATCGACACAGAGCGGCAGGGTGCGCGCCGGATTGATGCCGCCAGCAGCGGAGTAGAGCGCCAGCTTGCCGATACAGATCCCCATGCCGCCGATACCGAGATCGCCAAGCCCCAACACCCGCTCGCCATCGGAGATGACGATCACGTCCACCTCCTGCTCCACCGACTCGAGAATATCGTCGAGATCGTCCCTGTCATGCCAGGAGAGATAGAGACCGTGACTGCGCAGATAGAGATCGCTGTGGCGCTGACACGCCTCCCCAACCACTGGGGTGTAGATGATCGGCAGCAACTCAGGCAGGTGGTGGCGCACCAGATCGTAGAAGAGCACCGGGTTGTCCTCCTGCAGTTGGCGCAGCAGCAGATGCTGGTCAAACGGGCTCTGCATGGCGCTGACCAACCGGTAGATCCGGCGCCGCTGCTGGGAGAGGGACTCCTCCTTGTGGGGCATACGCCCCCGCACCCCCTGACGCTTGCGCTCGGCATAGGGCAGGCTGGTGCCCATCATGATGTCGTTCATTTTGTTTGTTCCTCAATCCGGTATCAGGCGAGCAGGGAGATAAGGGCGGTGGCCAGGATCAGCATCACGGCGCCGCCGAGACGGGAGGAGATCTGGGCAAAGGGCATCAGCTTCATCCGCTGGGCCGCCGAGAGCACGGCTACGTCGCCTGTGCCGCCCATGTTGGCCATGCAGAGTCCGCCGGTGATGGCCGCCTCGATGGGATAGAAACCGATCATCCGGCCCACCAGCGCCGCGCCGAGGGCGCCGCCAATCACTGTGACCATGACCAGCACGAAGTAGCTGATGGAGAAGGCACTGATCAGCTCGGGAATACTGGTATAGGCGACGCCGATCCCCACCAGCAGGGAGGGGGTCAGGTTGCTCACCACAAACTGATACCAGTCGGCCGCAGCCTGCTCATAACGACGCGGCAGCAGGCCGCTCACCTTGATAAAGGCAACCGCCAAAATCATCAGGGCGAAGGGGTGCATCGGGATAAAGTTGCCAAGCAGGGAGCCCAGCACAAACATGCTGGAGCTGATGAAAAGCCCCATACCCAGACTCTGCAGGGTCGGCGCTTCGGCCTGCTCATCGGCAATGCTCTGGCTACTTTCCTTGATCATCAGCTTGCCGTTGCCGGTCAGGGAGGGGTAACGGCGACCAAGGCGCGCCAGCAGGGAGCCCACCAGAATGGCCAGGGTATTGGCGATCACCACCGCCGGCACCATGCGCGACAAGAGATCCGCACTGGACATCTGCATCGGGCCGGAGAGGATCTCCACCAACGGCACCGCACCAGCCCCCATGCCACCGCCCATGATGGGCAGGCCGATCAGCAGCACCGCATTCTTGAAGCCATACCCCATCAGGGAGCCGACCAGCCCCACGCTCAGCAGCGCCAGTGCGACGCCGCCGAGAATGACCGGCAGGTAGCGCATGGCGGCATTTTTCAGCAAAGCGCCGCTCATACCGAACACAGAACCGGTCACCAGACTGGCGATAAAGAAGTTGAGAAAGCCTCCCTCCTTCATGAAGTTGGTGATGACCTGCCCCGCCTGCACCGGCAGCAGCTGGTATTCGAACAGAGCGGCGCCGCCAAAGATGGCGAGGATGGTGCCGCCCCCCAGATATTCACGGATCGGCATGATCCGCTCGCCCAGCTCGGTCAGCAGGGTGCCCAGCACAAACATCAGTGCCAGCGCACCGACCATGCCCAGCGGCAGCGAGCCGTTCCAGCCGGAAAAGAGAACGCAGGTCGCCAGCCCCAGAAATATAAAGAGCGGCATACCGGCAATTTGTTGGCCGCCCATTAAGGCGGCCTTTTCTTGTGTGGTTTGTAGGGGTGAGAGGTTTTTCATTGTTATGTACTCTGCGTGTGATTGTGGCCGCTACTTTATTGATCCCCCTCTCCCCTGTCGGTTAGCCAGACTGCAAAGCCATATAAAAACATTAAAAACTTAAACGTCATGGTGCCGCCAACGTGCGCTGCACAATAGAAAACCAGACCATCGATGCCCTGCTTGACCAAGAAATTGGGCGATAAAAAGAGCGAGCCCAATGGCGGATATTTGGGTGATCAGCAGTAATAACGATGCGATGTTCTCCCCCCTTCGGGGAAATAACAGAGCCAGATGACAAGCTCTGCGACCATTTATCGCCACAGCTCCTGTGAGTGATAATCAGCGGGCAATGTCATCGCCATAACGCGAGTGCCACGGCGTGCCACATCAGGGCTTGAGTCGGCGTGCAGGAAGCACGCACGATGAAAAAGGGTGAGGAGAAAGATGCAAAAAGGGGAGATTGAAATAGTGATGAGCCAAGCCAGCGAATACCAGAACACTGGCTTGAACTCACAAGGATCACACACGGTCAGGTCTATTCTGCCAACAACAATGGAATATTGGCGGGGTCAAAATCATGACTGATATCGGTACTTCTGATTGCGCCTTCCCGATTCACGCCATGGTGTGACTCTGCACCATATTCTCCATCACTCAACAGCGCTTCAATTGCCAGATACACACATCCACTGTCATATCCATCCACAACCCGTTTCCCCCTTGTTTTATAACCCCATCAATATTAGCGGATAAAAAAAGAGCTGCTCACTGAAGCTGAAAATTTCATGAAAATAACCACCGGATATCCTCCATTCACGGCGCAATATCCGAATCGGCAAGAGAGCCTCGAGTGGATCAGCCCCGAGAATAATATCAGGGGCTCGAATGCTGCTAACTCGCACCAGCGAAAGATCCGACCAGAAACATGATCCGCATCACACTATTTACTTAGCCTGCTAAACAAGTATGATACTTAGCAGGCTAAGTACATTGAGGATGAGAAGATGACGGATCTGGAAAGGTTGCGCGAGCTGTCGCTCGCCGAGCAGATAGCGCGGATGCACCGGCTATGGCGTACTGCCGCCGATCTGGAGCTGGCTCCCCTTGGCCTCACCCATCCCCGCTGGACCGCGTTGTGGAAGCTCTCCCGCATGGGGAACCATGTCAGCCAGAAGACCCTGGCCGAAGCCCTCGAGATAGAGCTCCCCTCCCTGATGCGCACCCTGGGCCAGCTGGAAGAGCAGGGACTGATTGAGCGTCACTGCTGCAGTCAGGACAAGCGGGCCCGCATCGTCTGCGTGACCCCGGCTGGCCAGACCCTGCTCGATCAGATCGCCGACCGCATCATGAATATCCGCCGGGAGCTGCTGGGGGGCATCGACGAGCAGACCCTGCAGCTGTTCGAAGCCACGGTGCAGCGGATCTCGGCCAACGCCCTCAGCAAGATTGAACAACACCACGACCGACAAGCCGGAGGCGATACAAGCCCTCCCGAGACCGACACAGAGAGAGAATAAGATGACCCCGGATCAACAATTTACCCGCTGGATCAAATGGTCCATGGCGGGCTTTGCCACCCTGTTTGCCTATTTTCTGATAGCCGACCTGCTGATGCCCCTCACCCCTCAGGCGATGGCGACCCGGGTGGTCACCAAGCTGGCCCCCCAGGTGAGCGGCAAGGTGATCGAGGTCGCCGTTCACAACAACCAGCAGGTCAAGAAGGGGGATCTGCTGTTCAGGCTGGATCCGGCCCCTTTTGAACTGGCGGTGGAGCAGGCCCGCCTTGCGCTGGCGCAGGCAGAGCAGCAGAACAGTGAACTGGATGCCGCCCTGACCGCCGCCGTTGCCGAGATCAACGCCAAAGAGACCCTGGCCAGCCAGAAGTGGCGCGAGGCTGAGCGGATCGATGCGCTGTACCAACGTCACATGGTTTCGCTGCAACAAAAAGATGAGGCTGACAGCGCCCTGCGCAGCGCCCAGGCCAACCTGCGCGCCAGTCAGGCCAAACTGGCCCAGATCAAGGCCAGTCGTGGCGTGACCGGTGAGGACAATCTGTTGCTGCGCCAGGCCCGCAACAAGCTGGCGCAAGCGCAGCTGGCCCTCTCTTACAGCCAGGTCCACGCGGATCAGGATGGCACCATCACCAACCTGCAGCTCAAGCCGGGCAGTATCGCCAGCGCCGGCAGCCCGCTGCTGGCGCTGGTGTCGGAACAGGTGGACGTCATTGCCGATTTTCGGGAGAAGAGCCTGCGCCATGTCGGCGAGCAAACCCGCGCACTGGTCGCCTTCGATGGCGAGCCGGGTCAGCTCTATCCTGCCCGGGTAAGCAGTCTGGATGCCGGGGTGAGTGCCGGTCAGTTTGATGCCAACGGTCGACTGGCCGCACCGGTGGAGTCGGATCGCTGGGTACGGGATGCCCAGCGGATGCGGCTGCACCTCGAGCTGGAGCAGCTTCCCGACCATCTGCCAGCCGGGGCGCGGGCCACGGTACAACTACTGCCGGACAATGCCCTGACCGCCATGCTGGCACGGGGCCAGATCCACCTGCTCAGCCTGCTCCATTATGTCTACTAACCACGCCACTCACCCGTCGACCAATACTGCCCCAGCCCACCCCGTCGGTGGTGCTGCCACTCACCTCTGGTATCGGCCCCTCACCGGCAACGAGCTGCGCCAGTGCTTGCGCATCGCCTTTGGCTGCACCACGGGCTTTCTGCTCTGCAAGCTGTTTGGCTGGAGTTACGGGGTCTTCTATACGGTCACGCCTGTGCTACTGCTGGGAATGGTGCCGGTGATGAATGGCCATGCCGCGCGCCAGCTGATCGCGGCGGCGGTGGTCTGTGGGGTGGAGGTCGGTCTGCTGGGGGGGCTGTTTGGCAGCCATCCGGCGCTGATGACCCCCATCGCCTTTCTGCTGTTTCTCTACCGTTTCGCCGCCATGTCGCGGGGCAGCCTGTTTCTGTTCGGGGCCAACGGGGTGCTGAGCCTCAGCATCATGCTGCACTTTGCAAGCTATCCGCAGACCGACCTCAACGACCTGATCCTCAACAATATCTGGGCGAGCGTGCTGTCGGTGCTGATCGCCTACCTGATGACCATGCTGATCCCGGATGTGGAAGCCAGACCCAAGCCCGCCTCGGCCCCCAAGTCGCCGCACCGGATGCGCCATGAAGCCCTGCTGGGGGCCACAGTGGCCACCCTGTCGTTTCTGGTATTTCAGGTGTTTGACCTGCGCGACTCCATGTCTGCCCAGGCCACGACCCTGCTGGTGCTGTTCCCCATGCACTGGAACGGCGCCCTCAGTTATGCCCGCAAACGGGCGATGGGCACCTTGCTGGGGGTCACCTTCGGCCTGCTCGGCCAGCTGCTGCTCTATGACTGGTCAGGGCAACTGCTGCTGGTCGCTCCACTGCTGTGGCTCGGCGCCATGCTGTTCAGCCATGCCCACGTCAAGGAGGCAGGCGGCTCCGGGGTCGGCTTTGGCGCCCTCACTACCCTCGGCATCCTGTTTGGCCAGTACCTCACTCCGGGCAACGATCTGGTGTTCAGCGCCCTCTACCGGGTGAGCAGCATCCTGTTTGCCATCGTGGTCACCCTGCTGGCCTGCTACCTCGTCCACCGGTTGCTCAACCGCTTCGAGGCGACCCGCTTCGGTTATTGATCTCCTGTTGTAAGCACTGTTGTCAGCCCATGGATGAGCTCTCTTTCGCCCCGTCGCCTGCCGGGGCGTTTTTTCTCTCGCTCGTTGACTTCCATCACCAATCCTCCTGCCACTACAAGTCAGCGCAGAAGTGTGGCTATGCTTGTAAGGCTGCTGTCGATGAGGTGCACACTTATGGTTCCGTTGTTAAAAAAATGGCTGGTTTGTCTGATGCTGTTGGCTACCAGCCCGATCGGGGCCACCCCGCTTGTCATTGGTGCCGAAGATGACTGGGCCCCCTACTGCGAGCGCGACAAGGACAATGAGGATGACCAGCCCCGCGGACTGGCGCCTGAGCTGGTCAAGGCGGTGTTCGCCGCCGAAGGGATCGAGATTGTCTTTCGTACCCTCCCCTTCGCCCGCTGCATGCACGATGCGAAAAGCGGCAAACTTGCGGGGTGCTTCAACGCTACCATCACCGAAGAGAACCGCTACCAGTACCACTGGCACGATACCCCCATGTTCGAGGAGGATCTTGCCATCTTCGCCCTTGCCAGCGACCCGCAACGGGATCTCAAGCTCACCTCGCTAGAAGGCAAGCGGGTGGGCATCACCCTGGGTTACACCTACCCCACCGATTTTATGGAGAACCCCAGGATCACCCGCTTTCAGGCCAAATCCGATGCCCAGATCCTCGAGATGCTGGTACGCGGCCGGGTCGACTACATCCTGATGAACGGCATGCCGGGCTATCTCAAGATCCAGCAGAAGCAGCTGACCGGCAAGGTGGTCAAGGTTGGCAAACTCTCCACCGATGGCTTCTGGCTCGCCTTCTCCCGCCACCACCCGCAAGGGGAAGCGCTGGCCAAACAGTTCGAGCAGGGGCTGCAGAAGATCAAAAACAACGGCATCTATGAGACGCTGATCCGCCAGTTTGAAACCAGACTTGGCCTCTACTGATTGGCGATACCTTCCTGATTGCGTCCCCCTCATACTCGCGCGGTATGCCGGACAGCCAGCGACGCACCGAATGGCCGTGCGGATTGCACAATAACGGCAACCTGTTAGGCTCACGCCCGTATGACACCAATGGAGCTGTAATCATGAATAAGGCACATATGATGGCCGCTGGTGCGCTGGCCCTCGGCCTGCTCGCTGGCTGCAATCAGGGCAATACCCTCTCAGTCACCGGTGGCGAACCGGTCAGTTACCAGTGCGAGCAGGGCAAGAAGGTGCAGGTGCGCTACTTCTCCCTCTCCGACGAGAGCCTCAACTTTATCAAGCTGTCACTGCCGGACGGCAAGGATTACACCCTGCCCCAAGCCATTTCGGCCTCCGGCGCCCGCTATACGGACGAACATGAGGCCGTTTGGTGGAACAAGGGGGATGAGGGCTTTGTCGAGCTTCGGGATCAGGATGGCGAGTGGCAGACCGCCTACAACGACTGCAAACAGCAATAAACGTGACCCCGGCCTGGCCGGGGTCTCTCTTTCTCTGGCATCCGAGTGATGAGGGATCAGTTGATCTCGATCTCGAAGCGGTTGGTCACCTCGACCGGTATGGCATCCGGGTTGCCCTCTGCCGGGCTGTAGCGGATCCGCGAGAGGGTCGCCAGCGCGCTCTGTTCCAGTTCGCCGGGGGGCTCGGCCGCCACCACTTCCGGCTTGACCGGCGTGCCGCTGGCGTCAATTTGATAGCGAACTTCCACATACCCCTTGACCGGTTTGGCCGGCAGGGCGGGCTCGTCATTGCCAAGCCATGACCACTGCTTCTCCTGAACCCAGTAGCTGGACAACTGCTCGAGAGAGATAGCGATCGGAGCGCGCTCTTGCGCTACCTCCTGACGGGATGAGCACCCCAGCAACAGTGTCACTGCCAGACCTGACCATACTGCGACTTTCCACTTCATGTAACGCTCCTTGTTCTCTGCCGGTGCTTGTTGCCGGACTGCAGGGCGCTCAACGCGGCCCGCTTGGTCAGTCACCCATCCTAACGAAAAAGTATTCGTATGAACATGAACAAAAGGGCCAACCCCGAGAGGTTGGCCCTTTTATCGTCAATAAGCTCACTAACCAGCCGAAGGTATCAGCCGCGCTTGTCGCTCACCACCAGCCAGAGCGCATGGACCATGCCCGGCAGACCGCCCATCAGGGTCAGCACTATGTTGATTAAAAAGTGCAGGCTAAAGCCCACCTGGATAAACGCGCACACCGGGGGCAGGAAAATGGCCAGCAGGATCTTGAGCAGATTGTTCATCTCGGCTCTCCTTTTCAAAAATGTCGTCAGGATTGGAATGGGCTAACCATAAACATCCCGGGCTTCAACTGCAAACCAGACAGGGAATTCGCTCACCCGCATCACGCCAGGCGTTGAGGTCGTGGATCTGCTGATTGCTGCTGCCACGCCAGAGCAGGCCCGGGTCTGCCAACTCCTTTTCAAACTTGCCATCCACCAGCACATCCAGCAAGGCCACCAGCTCGCGCTGGGCCTCTGACAGCTCGCCGAGCAGATAGCCGGTCCAGCACCAGATATCCTTGCCCGGACACTCGGCGCGCACCCGTTTCACCAACGCCAGCACGTGGGGCACGTTGGCAGGGTGGAGCGGATCGCCGCCGGAGAGCGACAGACCTCGCCGTTTGATGCGGCTGTCGTTGAGGTCGCTAATGATGCGATCGCTCATCGCCTCATCGAACGGCTTGCCGCCATCGAGCCGCCAGGTGCTCTGGTTGTAGCAACCGGGGCACTGGTGCTCGCAGCCGGAGACAAACAGGGTGGCACGGGTGCCGGGGCCATTAATCACATCGACCGGGTAGTATTGGTGGTAGTGCATCGCTTTTTTCCTGCCTCGTTCACGGGAAGGCGGCATGGTTGCCGCCCTCCAATGAAAATGGCCCCTTGAGTCAGGGGCCAGCTCTTCATCGCCTGTGCGCTTACATATGTTTGACGCGGCGCTTCACCTCTTCCTGCTTGCCCGCATTGAAGGGGCGCGCATCCGGGCTGCCGAGGTAGCCGCAGACACGGCGGGTCACCGACACCTTGGCCGGGTCGTGGTTGCCGCAGCGCGGGCAAGTAAAGCCCTTGGAGGTACATTCGAACTCACCGGTGAAGCCGCAGTCGTAACACTCGTCGATGGGAGTGTTGGTACCGTAGTAGGGCACCTTGTCATAGCTGTAGTCCCAGACGTTCTCCAGCGCTTCCAGATTGTGCTGGATGTTGGGGTACTCGCCGTAGCAGATGAAGCCACCGCTGGCGATGGGCGGATAGGGCGCCTCGAAGTCCAGCTTGTCGTACGGGTTGACCTGCTTCTCCACATCAAGGTGGAAGCTGTTGGTGTAGTAACCCTTGTCGGTCACGCCGGATACCACGCCAAACTCCTTGGCATCGATGCGGCAGAAACGGGTGCAGAGGTTCTCGCTCGGGGTGGAGTAGAGGCTGAAGCCGTAGCCAGTCTCCTCTTTCCACTCATCGATGGCCGCCCTGAGACGGGCGATGATAGCGATGGCTTTCTGTTGCAGCTCGGCGCTGTCAAACAGGTGCACCTTGTCACCAAACAGGGCGTTGATGGTCTCGTGAACCCCGATATAACCGAGGGAAATGGAGGCACGACCGTTCTTGAAGATCTCGCTGACGTTGTCGTCCGCCTTGAGGCGCACGCCGCAAGCCCCTTCCATATAGAGGATCGGTGCAACCCGTGCTTTCACCCCGTCCAGACGGGTGATGCGGTACATCAGCGCCTTCTTGGCGACCCGCAGGGAGGCATCGAGACGATCCCAGAAGTCCGCTTCGTCACGGGATTTCAGGGCAATGCGCGGCAGGTTGAGGCTCACCACACCCAGGTTGTTGCGACCTTCGTGGATCAGCTCGCCATTCTCCTCGTAGGCGCCGAGGAAGGATCGGCAACCCATGGGAGTCTTGAAGGAGCCGGTCACCTTGACCACCTGGTCGTAGTTGAGGATGTCCGGATACATCCGCTTGGAGGCACACTCCAGCGCCAGCTGCTTGATGTCGTAGTTGGGATCGCCCTGCTTGTGGTTGAGGCCATCCTTGATGGCGAACACCAGTTTCGGGAACACGGCGGTCTTCTTGTTCTTGCCAAGGCCAGCGATGCGGTTCCTGAGGATGGCGCGCTGGATCATCCGCGACTCCCAGCTGTCCCCCAGACCAAAGCCGAAGGTGACGAACGGGGTCTGGCCGTTGGCGGTGTGCAGGGTGTTGACTTCGTACTCCAGCGACTGGAAGGCGTCGTAACACTCTTTCTCGGTGCGGGCCATGGCGTAGGCTTCTACGTCGGCAATGCCCCACTCTTCGGCCACTTCACGGTGTTTCTGCCAGCTGATGGTCACATAGGGGGCCAGCACTTCGTCGATGCGGTTGATGGTGGTGCCACCATAGATGTGGCTCGCCACCTGGGCGATGATCTGGGCGGTCACGGCCGTGGCGGTGCTGATGGATTTCGGGGTATCGATCTCCGCATTGCCCATCTTGAAGCCGTGGGTCAGCATCCCTTTCAGATCGATCAACATGCAGTTGAACATCGGGAAGAAAGGTGAGTAATCGAGATCGTGGAAGTGCAGATCACCGCTCTCGTGGGCCTGAACCACATCACGGGGCAGCATGTGGCTGGTGGCATAGTGCTTGGCGACAATACCGGCCAGCAGGTCGCGCTGGGTCGGGATCACCTTGGAGTCTTTGTTGGCGTTTTCGTTGAGCAAGGCGGCGTTGGTCTGCTCGACCAGACCACGGATCTCCTGGGCCAGACGGCCGCGCGCCTCGCGAGCCTGATCCCTGTCGTGGCGATATTCGATATAGGCACGGGCGATGGCCTTGTCGTCGGAAGCCATCAGGTGGTTTTCGACCCGGTTCTGGATCTCGTGGATATCAACTTCACCACGCCCTTCCAGCTCCTGACTCACTGCATTGGCAATGCGGGAGGCAAGTGACGGATTGGCCTGATTGACCGCTTCCGCCGCTCGGCTGACCGCATCGCGAATCAGCTGGGCATTGAATGGTGCGCGACATCCGTCACGTTTGATCACAACCGGTTTCATGGATTTTCCCCGTTAAAAGGCCAGGCATTTGCCTCTGGCTCACCCTTGTTGGGCCCCCCTCCCGGCATCTCGTCCTGGACGCAAATAAATTCAGCCGAGGCTTGACAAGCCTGGGCTGAAGATAGGAGGGGAACAGCTTATACACAGCTTAATAACACAACATATAGGGATTAAAGACGAATGCGTCCCTATATGTGGTGTCTATTAGGCACCAAAGCGCAGCCTCATTTCTTGATCCAGAACAGGTTTTTCAGCGAGCGGGACAGTTCACGACCAACCAAAAAAAGACTCAATAAAACCCGATCCCAAGCAGAGTGCGGGCTGGCGTCCGATCCGCTCAACCGAAAAAAAATCGCGCCCTGCCATACCGGTTTCGAGATGACAGTAACGGCAAACACTGCCCATACTGAGCATGCATACACTATCACTCGACAGGGGCCTTCCCATGCGCACCTCCCTGCTGTTGCTACCGCTCTCCACCCTCTCCCTGCCGCTCTGGGCCGCAAACATTCTGGTGATCAGCAGCTACCATCCCGAATACCTTTGGGACCAGAGCTACAACGAAGGTTTGCGCAAAGGGTTGCAGGGGGAGCACAAGATCTCTCACTTCTATATGGATACCAAACGCCATCCACGGGAGGCGTTCGACGACATCGCTCAACGGGCTATCGCTTTTTATCTCAAGAGCAAACCGGATCTGGTGGTGCTGGGGGATGACAATGCCATCAACTATCTGGCCAACGAGATCGCCTCGCTGGGTACTCCCGTTGTTTTTCTCGGCATGAACGAAAACCCCCGCCTCAAGGGCTTTGTCGGCCACCCCAAGATCACCGGGGTGCTGGAACGCCCCCTGCTCAAGCGCAACATCAGCGAAATAAGCCAGATGATGGGAGGGCTTGACAAGGCGCTGGTACTGTTTGATTCCAGCAATGTGGCCCTCACCGCTATCGAGGATGAATTCAAGACCCAGACCGAATTGCGAGTCGGCCAGACCCGGGTCAACAGCCAGCTGATGGGGGATTACAGCCTCTGGCAGGAGGCGGTGCTCAACGCCAAGAAGAATGGCTATCAGGCAATCTTCCTCGGCCTCTACCACACGCTGGTCGACGATAATGGCAAGCATGTGAGCGAACAGACGGTGCTGGAGTGGACCAGCGCCAACACACCGGTTCCTCTCTTCTGTTTCTGGGAGTTTGCCGTCGGCAAGGGGATGGCCATCGGCGGGCTGGTACTGGACGGCCACGATCAGGGGTTGCAGGCAGCGTCCCTTATCAACACCATACTGGCAGGCACCCTGCCCCGTACTATCTCCCCGCGAGCGGCCCTGCGCGGCGAATATGTCTTCAGCAAGAGCGAGCTGGCCCGCTGGCAGCTCACTGTGCCCGACAAATGGCACAACAAAATCATGTGGCGTGAGTAACAATAAGTAACCCGGCACATTGGCCGGGTAACACCTGCACAGTCAGATGACTGATGACCGAAAGCCGCGTGCGTCAGCTGGCAGCAAAAGGCAGGGAGAGGCGCTTGGCAAGCGCCTGGAAGTGCTGGCTGATCTCGGCACCAAACAGAGGATCACCGATAGCTCGGTTCTGCCAGTTTTGCTCCAGATGACGCCAGT
Source organism: Aeromonas sp. 602396 (assembly GCF_049173735.1). Taxonomy (NCBI): domain Bacteria; kingdom Pseudomonadati; phylum Pseudomonadota; class Gammaproteobacteria; order Aeromonadales; family Aeromonadaceae; genus Aeromonas; species Aeromonas sp. 602396. The sequence goes on from NZ_JAAKSD010000013.1 coordinate 140,671, forward strand.
CATCCTCGGTCAGGGAGTCACGCAGATGGGGGAAGATCACCCCTTCTTCGTAGTTCATGTGTGCCTCTTGCAGCTCCACGAAGCGCTCCAGCTTGGCGGTGAACTGATCGAGCGGGATCACCGCATCCATCAGGATCATCTCCACCATCTCCTTGAGCTCGGTCCCCGCCTCCAGCAACTTGAGATGCTCCTCATGCAAGCGGTTCGCGACATCCCCCTCCACCACCCGGTATTTCAGGTAGTAGTCATAGACAAGATCTTCCTTGGGGTGGTGATACTTGTCAGAAACCTCCCGCAGATAATCGATGACATCGCGCACCAGAAAATAGCTGATAGGTTGCTCGGCACGAATGGCGGCCAGCTTCTGCTTCAGCAGATCCAGCAGTCGGGCGATATTGAGGTGATCCTTGTGCAGACTCGATAACATGGGCACTCCTTGGCGCTGAAATAAAATGTTACTTTCCTGAGTATACGGTCATTTGTCGCCCGAACTTTGCACTCAATCAAGTGGTTGGCAGACAGATTGCCATTCGATCGGGCTTTTACCCTGCAATTCCAGCAGGCGGTTGGTCTCGGAAAAGTGGCCGCAGCCGATAAAACCACGGTGGGCAGAAAGGGGGCTGGGATGGGGTGCCGTCAACACGTGGTGGCGCTGCCGGTCGATAAAACGCCCTTTCTTCTGGGCATGGGAGCCCCACAACAGAAATACCACCCCGTTACAACTGGCATTGATCTGCTCGATGACCCGATCGGTGAAGGTTTCCCACCCCAGATGGGCATGAGAGTGTGCCTGACCGGCCTGCACTGTCAGCACTGTATTGAGCAGCAGAACCCCCTGTCTGGCCCAGGACTCCAGAAAACCGTGATTGGGTGTGACGAAACCAGGCAGATCCCGCTGCATCTCCTTATAGATGTTGACCAGTGAGGGGGGAGTACGCACCCCGGGCAGGACGGAGAAGCAGAGCCCGTGCGCCTGATTCGGGCCATGGTAGGGATCCTGCCCCAGGATCACCACCTTGACCTGATCCAGTTCGGTCAGTTTGAAAGCATTGAACACATCGGCCGCGGGGGGGTAGATCACCTTGCCCGCTTCCCGCTCTGCCCTGACGGTCGCCAGCGTACACTTGAAATAGTCCTGCTCTTTTTCAGAGCCAATCACATCACTCCAGGTCAGCACCCCGGCCTCCTCACTTGATACGGCGAAGGAGTCAGGATAGGGGGGCAGCCCGCAAGACGCAACCGTGACTCACACTTTCCAGAGCCTGGCGAGCCGGCCGGAGCGCTCCAGTTTGTGCAGACCGGCGTTAAACAGCAACATCAAGCGGCGGGCATCGGGATCGGCCTTGCGCATCAGCAGATAGCCCGGCTGGGACCAGATGGGATCGGGGGCACCACTCAATGCTGCCGCTTGGGGATGACGAGAGAGAACCTGCTGAAACAGAACCTGTGCCACCTGTTCATCCATGACCAGATAACGAATGCGTCCGGTGAGCAGTTTCTCCATGCTCTCCTCATCGGAGTCGGACCACTCAAGAGACAGCTCGGATTGCCTTGCTGCAAACCCTTCACCATAAAAATAGCCACGGGTAACCCCGACAGGCTCGTTTTTCAGCTCACCCAAACTGACCAATGGCGAACCATTAAGTGCAAGCAGACGGGTCGTAAATTTGCCCAGCGATGCAGAGAGATAGAAGTGCTGCTCGCGCTCGCGAGAGCGAAACCAGGGCATGGTAATCATATAACGCCCTTCAAGAGTCAGGCTGTATGCCTCAGACCAGGGGTAGAAATGAAAGCTGACATCGACCCCCTGCTCGGCAAAGGCCTCACGTACCACCTGACAGAGAAACCCCTGATTGGGCAGCGACTCACTGATATAAGGCGGCCATTCGCCCACCGCTATGCGTACTGTTTCGGCCCGGACCACAGCTGTGATTGCCCAGCAACAGAACAGGGCCAACCATCCCCACATTCGCCACCTGATATTCACCCGACACTCTCCTTGCTTTCTGCTGAGTGTAGCCAACTCCTCAATCCACCACAGAAAAGCCGAAAAAGATGTAGTTAAATTACTAGATTAAAAAGATAAAAGATGCATAATTTTGATATCTTACAAAATCAGAAAAATGACCTATTTTTGATTCAACTCAAGAATTTAATCCCATTCAAATGGCGCTTTATTGATTTTTATTGATCTAGATCAATTTTAGTAATATTACCAACATGGTATATATGACCTCATCAAAGCAAAGGTGTAAGGCAAGGGCCCTTTAAGCCACCACAATTAACGGTAGCTTAAATACATCAGGGTAATTTCCTTACAGTTGGATTCGCGTTCCCATTGAGGAGTCATACCATGATCAAAGGCATTCAAATCACCCAGGCTGCCAACACCGCCCTGCTGAACTCTTTCTGGCTGCTGGACGAAGAGAAGCAACAGGCTCGCTGCATCTGTGTCAAAGGCGATGCCTTTGCTGCCGATCAGGAAGTCGCACTCTCTGATCTGGGTCAGTTCGAATACCGCGAACTGCCTGTTCAGGCTGAGCCTGCTGTTGAAGGTGGCCAGCACCTGAACGTCAACGTGCTGCGTCGCGAAACCCTGGAAGATGCTATCGAGAATCCGGAGAAGTACCCGCAGCTGACCATCCGCGTATCTGGCTACGCAGTGCGTTTCAACGCCCTGACCCCGGAACAGCAGCGTGACGTGGTTACCCGTACTTTCACCCAGAGCCTGTAATCAGCGTCCTGCAGTGAACCGCTGATACTTACTGTATCAGCACAAAAAACGGCCTGTCGGCCGTTTTTTTATACGTGCTTTCACTGGGCAAGCGCAAAAAACAAGGCCTCGCATTGCGAGGCCTTGTGATAAGTGCTTGTCCCATCAAGCAGAGGTATCCAGGGGCTCAAAACCCTTGATCAGGTCATCGATGGCCTTCATCTGTTTGAGGAAGCCTTCCAGCTTGTCGAGCGGCAGGGCGCTCGGGCCATCACAGCGGGCAATTTTCGGATCCGGGTGGGATTCGATAAAGAGACCGGCCAGACCGACCGCCATGCCGGCGCGCGCCAGCTCGGTCACTTGCTCGCGACGGCCACCGGAGGCGGCACCCAGCGGATCACGGCACTGCAGGGAGTGGGTTACGTCGAAGATAACCGGATAGCCACCAGTGCTCTTTTTCATGACGCCCAGACCCAGCATGTCCACTACCAGGTTGTCGTAACCGAAGTTGGCACCGCGCTCGCACAGGATCAGCTGATCGTTGCCGCACTCCTCAAACTTGTCGGTGATGTTCTTCATCTGGCTTGGGCTCAGGAACTGCGGCTTCTTGATGTTGATGACGTTGCCGGTGCGGGCCATGGCTTCCACCAGATCAGTTTGGCGCGCCAGGAAAGCGGGCAGCTGGATAACGTCAACCACCTCGGCGACCGGCTTGGCCTGATGGGGTTCGTGCAGATCAGAGATGACCGGCATGCCGAAGGTCGCTTTCAGCTCCTGGAAAATCTTCATCCCCTCTTCCAGACCCGGACCGCGGTAGGAGTGGATGGAGGAGCGGTTGGCCTTGTCCCAGCTCGCCTTGAAGACAAACGGGATGCCCAGCTTGCTGGTCACTTCCACGTACTTCTCGCACACCGCCATCGCCATGTCGCGGGATTCCAGCACGTTCATGCCGCCAAACAGCACGAACGGTTTGTCGTTGGCAACGTCGATCTGGTTGATCTTGATATTCTTCTGTTCCATCTAAGACTTCCTTAATGAAGGGGCCTGAAGCCAAGTTACTCCGTTGCAGCCGAGCGCTGCGGCCTTGATATTCTTCTGTTTCAACTCCAAGACATCCTTAATAAAAGGGCCTGAAGCCAAGTTACTCCGTTGCAGCCGAGCGCAGCGGCCTTGATATTCTTCTGTTTAGTCTCAAGCCGCCCTTAATGGAGGGGCTTGGGGCTCAGGTCCAGCGCGGCCAGCTGCACTTTCAGCACATCGGCCACCGGATCGTCCGGGCATTGTTCAATAAAATATTCAAAATCGTCGGCGGCCTGGCGCGGGCAATCGAGCTGCTCGTAGATAAAGCCGCGATCCCGCGTCTCCAGCGGATCGCCGGGCTTCATCCGCAACAACAGCTCGCTGCAACGCAGCGCCTCGGGCATGCGATCTTCCCGCAGCAGGGCACCCTTGCTGACGTTGAGCAGCCGTTCGATGATCTCCCACTGGCCGGAGGGCTGCAGGTAGTCGGGGGTCAGGGTTGCCAAGTCCCCCAACGCACCGCGCAGCAGCAGCTCGATGCGGGCCAGACTCAGCTCGTCGCCGGTAAAGGGGTCGACATAGACCTCCCCCTCGCCACCGGCAAAGCTCACCAGGAAGTGGCCGGGGAAGCAGATCCCCTCTACATCGAGCCCGAGCTTGCGCCCCAGCTGGATAATGAGAATGCCGAGACTGACCGGGATCCCCTTGCGCTGCACCAGCACCTGATTGAGGTCACAGTTGTTGGCAGAAAAATAGTCCTGCCAGTCGCCATGAAAACCGAGGCTGTGGTAGAAGCCCTGCAGCAACTGTTGGCGCACCTCGTCGCAGGTGCCCTCTTCAATCTGCTCGTCCAGCCACTCGTCCAGCAGGTTCAACTCGCGGATCCCCTCCTCGACCGAGCCATAAATTTCGTCACTGACCGACAACGCCAGCTCGGTGATGTCGTGGGCTTCGAAATCGGTCCATTCGTCTATGTGTAACATTCTCTTCATGCCTTAGCCGAACACACTCGTCTGTTTGAGCACTGCCAACTTGGCAATAAAGTAGATCCAGCCGAGCGCCCCCAGAAAGGAGCACCAGCGCACCAGATTGCTTTTGGCCAGCCGCAGCGCCATCGCCGCCAGAAATACCAGCACCAGAATGGCCATCAGCTTCTCGCTGAGCCAGGGCGTTCCGTTATTGAGCGGGTTGAGATCCAGCACCATGCAGAGCAATGCGCCGGAGAGCACCACCAGACCGTTGAGCCAGCCGCTGACCTTCATCACCGGCGCGCTATAGGCTCGGCCAGTGGCGGTCTGTACCCAGTAGAAGCGGAGCATAAACATCAGCACGGCCCCGGCAATCAGGGTGAGGTGCAGGTGTTTGAGCACAAAAACCATATTCAATCCTTGCATGGGGGCGCACAGGCAACCCGCCGATTAACAGTGAGGAACCGTCAGCGCAGCGGGCAGAGGCCCAGCGTCACCCTGTCGTTATCCCCGTAATCACGCACCGTGGCTACCTCGCGGTAACCGCCATCGCGCAGCAACTGACGCACCGCCTCCCCCTGATCCCAGCCATGCTCCAGCAGCAACCAGCCATCGGCCAGCAGATAAGCGGGGGCATGGGCCACGATGTGGCGGATATCAGCCAGCCCGGCGTCATCGGCAACCAGCGCCGAGCGGGGTTCAAAGCGCACATCACCCTGCTCGAGATGGGGATCGGCGCCATCAATATAGGGGGGATTGGAGACAATCACCGCAAATCGTGGCGTTTCGTCGCGATCCGGCTCGCCAAGGGGCTCGAACCAGCTGCCGTCGCGCACCTCGATGGGTAACCCCAGCGCGGCGCTGTTCTCGCGAGCCAGTGCGGCAGCGTCCACCATCCGATCCACCGCCCACACATCGATTTCGGGCCGCTCGGACTTGAGCGCCAGCGCGATGGCGCCGGTGCCGGTGCCGAGATCCAGCACGGCGCACGGCCCTTGCGGGATTCTGGTCAGTGCCTGCTCGACCAGCACCTCGGTATCGGGGCGCGGGATCAGGGTCGCCGGGCTCACTTTCAGCGGCAGCGACCAGAACTCCCGCTCGCCAACGAGATGGGCGATAGGTTCGCCGTTGAGACGACGAGCCAGCCACGTCTGCAGGGTGGCCTGCTGGGCGGCATCCAGCTCACGCTCGGGCCAGGTCATCAGATAGCTGCGACGGCAATCGAGCAGATGACAGAGCAGTACATCGGCGTCGGCGCGGGGGGATTCTCCCCCAGCCAGCATGGTCATGATATGGGCGCGGGCCTGCTGGATCTGCATCAGTGCCACTCCACCTTATGGGCACGACACTTAATGCGAGCTTGCCGAATCACCATTTGCATCAGTTGTTCTCGGCCAGCGAGGCGAGCTGATCGGCCTGATACTCCTGCACCAGCGGGGTGATGACGCAGTCCAGATCCCCTTCCAAAATTTCGGAGAGGCGATAGAGGGTCAGGTTGATGCGATGCTCGGAGAGGCGGCCCTGCGGGTAGTTGTAGGTACGAATGCGCTCGGAGCGATCACCGGAGCCCACCAGATTGCGGCGGGTGCTCTGCTCGGCGGCGCGGTGGCGCTCATCCTCGGCCGCTTGCAGGCGGGCGGAGAGCACCGACATCGCCTTGGCGCGGTTCTTGTGCTGGGAGCGCTCGTCCTGACACTCCACCACCAGACCGGTCGGCAGGTGGGTGATGCGGATGGCCGAGTCGGTCTTGTTGACGTGCTGACCACCGGCACCGGAGGCGCGGAAGGTATCGATCTTCAAGTCGGAAGGGTTGATCTCGATCTGCTCGGCTTCCGGCACTTCCGGCAGCACGGCGACGGTACAGGCGGAGGTGTGCACCCGGCCCTGAGATTCGGTCTCCGGCACCCGCTGCACCCGGTGACCACCGGATTCAAACTTGAGGCGGCCATAGACGCGCTCGCCGTCGATCTTGGCGATCACCTCCTTGTAGCCACCGTATTCACCGTCATTGCAGCTGACGATGGAGACGCGCCAGCCCTGACGCTCGGCAAACCGTGAATACATGCGGAACAGGTCACCGGCAAAGATGGCCGCTTCGTCGCCACCGGCACCGGCGCGGATCTCCAGATAGCAGTTATTGTCATCCTTGGGATCCTTGGGCAGCAACATCAGTTGCAGCTCCTGCTCCAGCGCCTCCAGATTGGCCTTGGCGAGCGGCAGCTCCTCCTGCGCCATCTCGCGCAGGTCGGCATCATCCTCCTCCAGCATCATCTGGGTGGTATCCAGATCATCCTGAGCCTGACGGTAACGCTGGAAGGCGTGAACGATATCTTCCAGCTGGGCATATTCGCGGGTCAGGGCGCGGTAGCGATCCTGATCCGAGACCACGTCTGGCTCGCCGAGCATGGCCTGTACTTCTTCGTGGCGCTCGATGAGGCCTTCCAGCTTTCTGATCAGTGACGGATTCATAACTCTTGCATTCTCAATGGAGGACGGGACAACCGGCAGGTTGCCCGAAAATTATTGCTCTTGTGACAACCCCAGCGCCTGCCGCAAGCGGGAGAGCTCGCTCTGATCCCCCTGGGAGGCAGCCTGGCGCAACGCCTGGGTCGGCGCGTGGATCAATTTGTTGGTGAGGCGATGGGCCATCGCCTTGAGCGCCTGTTCGGCACTCTCGCCCTGTGCCAATGCCAGCAGGGCCCGTTGCAACTCTTCATCAGCCACTTGCTGTGACTGATGGCGGTAATCGCGAATGAGGTCGACCGAGCTCTGGCCGCGATACCAGCCCATAAACTCGTCGCGCTCTTCCTGCACGATCACCTCGGCCTGTGCGGCGGCACGTTTACGGGTTTCGAGGTTCTGCTCGATGATCCCCTGCAAATCATCCACCGTGTAGAGATAGGCATCGGAGAGCTCATCGACTTCGGCTTCGATGTCGCGCGGCACGGCAATATCCACCAGAAACATGGGTTTGAAGCGGCGGGCCTTCAGCGCGCGCTCCACCATCCCCTTGCCGATGATGGGCAGGGGGCTGGCGGTCGAGCTGATGACAATATCCGCCTCGTGCAGATAGTCGGGGATCTCTTCGAGCGTCATCACCTGAGCGCCGAATTCGGCCGCCAGGGTCTGGGCGCGCAGCAGGGTGCGGTTCGCCACCATCATCTTGGTCACGTTCTGCTCGCGCAGGTGACGGGCCACCAGTTCAATGGTCTCCCCCGCCCCGACCAGCAATACCTTGGTCTGGGAGAGATCGGAGAAGATCCGCCGACCCAGACTGACGGCGGCAAAGGCCACCGACACGGCACTGGCGCCAATCTCGGTATCGGTACGCACTCTTTTCGCCACCGAGAAGGATTTCTGGAACAGCCGCTCCAGCGCCCCCTTCACCGACTCCGCCTGCTGGGCGTGAGCGTAGGATTGCTTGATCTGCCCCAGGATCTGCGGCTCCCCCAGCACCAGCGAGTCGAGCCCGCACGCCACCCGCATCAGGTGGCGCACCGCCTCTTCATCGTGATGCTGATAGATGGCAGTGACCAGTTCGGCCGCGTCCAACCCGTGGAACTGCTGCAGCCAGCGCAGCACTTGCTCCTGCCGCTCCTCCTCCAGATTGCAATAGAGTTCGGTCCGGTTGCAGGTGGAGACGATCACCGCCTCGCTGACACCGGGTTGGCTCACCAGCTCACGCAAGGCGCGATCGATGCAGTCCGGGCCAAAGGCGACCCGTTCCCGCAAGGCGACACTGGCGGTGTTGTGGTTGATTCCGAGGGCAAGCAAACTCATGAGTGGGCGACAATCATTTCATACGCTGGGTGCAAAGGCTGCCAATTGTACGAGAAAGGGTAAGTCTTTAAAAGCAATACGGCCGCCCCGTATACTGTGGCAAATTCCTCTCTCTGGAGCCGTCTCTTGCTGCTACGTATTTTTACTCTCACCTGCCTGCTGTTGCTGGCCGGTTGTGCCACCACCCAGCCCCAGCGTGACCAGGTGAACTGGAACCAGGAGCGGACCCGTCTCGAGCAGCTGACCCACTGGCAGCTATCCGGCAAGATGGCCATCATCACGCCACAGCAAAAGGGCAGCGCCCGTCTCAACTGGCAGCAGGATGGGGAGGATTATCGCCTCAACCTCACCAGCCTGATCGGCACCAGCATTCTGGAGCTCTCCCGCAGCAAGGGGGAGATCACCCTGCTCGACAGCGACGGCAATCGCCACCAGAGCCAGGATGCCGAAGCGCTCATCTATCAACTGACCGGCTGGAATATTCCGGTTGCGGGATTACCGGAGTGGATCAAGGGGCTGCCGGGTCAGGCGGAGTTTGAACTCAACCCCGACAGCAGTCTGGCCAGCGTGCGCGACGGCCAGTGGCAGATCGTCTATGGCGATTATCGGGATCAGGATGGCTACCGCCTGCCACACCAGCTGACCATGACCGGCCAGAACAGCCGCCTCAAGCTTCAGATTAACCAATGGACTCTTGCACGTTAATGGCTTCCACTCGCTGGCCGGCACCGGCCAAACTCAACCTGTTTTTACACGTCAATGGCCGTCGTCCCGATGGCTATCACGAGCTGCAGACCCTGTTTATCTTCCTCAACCACAGCGACTGGCTCGAGTTTGAGGTGATACCGAATAGCGACACACTCACCCTGACGCCGGCCATTCCCGGGGTGCCGGATGAGCAGAATTTGATTATCCGGGCGGCGCGCCTGCTGCAAGCAACCCTGCCGAGCCCGCAAGGTGCCCATATCCGGCTGGAAAAAGTGCTGCCCATGGGAGGCGGTATTGGCGGCGGTTCATCCGATGCAGCGACCACGCTGGTAGCGCTTAACCACCTCTGGCAGGCGGGTTTGAGTGAAGATGAACTGGCTGCGCTCGGCGTCCAGCTGGGGGCCGATGTGCCGGTGTTTGTCCGTGGCAAGGCGGCCTTTGCCGAAGGGGTGGGCGAGCGGCTGCAACCGGTCGAACTACCCGATGCCTGGTATCTGGTACTCAAACCCGATTGCCATGTAGCGACCGCAGCCGTATTCCAGGATCCGGAGCTGCCGAGAGCCACGCCGAAAATGTCGCTGGACAACCTGCTGGAAGGCGAGTGGAAAAACGATTGCGAATCACTGGTGAAAAAGCGCCACCCCGAGGTTGCCAATGCGCTCGGCTGGTTGCTAGAATACGCGCCGTCAAGAATGACGGGCACAGGAGCCTGCGTCTTTGCTCAATTTGAAGACGAAGTGACTGCTCGGGAAGTGTTGGCCTGCGTGCCGAAGGGACTTGATGGGTTTGTCGCCAAGGGCGAGAACATATCACCTCTCTTCTCCACATTGCAACAGTTCAAATGATTGGGGTATCGCCAAGCGGTAAGGCAGCGGGTTTTGATCTCGCCATTCCTAGGTTCGAATCCTAGTACCCCAGCCAATTTTACCGAACGGTATTGATGATGATTAACGTGGCCGGTTTTGCACTCGGCCACGGATTCGGGTTACCGGTATCATCACAATCATTGGGCAGCAGACACCTTGTACGTTATCTTGATAAATCGTTTGCCCCAAAACGATAGGGTCTGATTTCAGACTCCCCCACATACTGGATGCAACCCCGAGGTTTCAAACCGTGCCTGACATGAAGCTGTTTGCTGGTAACGCAACGCCGGAACTAGCCCAGAAGATCGCAGATCGCCTGTTTATCAAACTCGGCAATGCTGCCGTAGGTCGCTTTAGCGACGGCGAGATCAGCGTACAGATCAATGAGAATGTACGTGGTGGCGATATCTTCATCATTCAATCCACCTGTGCCCCGACCAACGACAATTTGATGGAATTGATCGTCATGGTGGATGCTCTGCGTCGTGCTTCAGCTGGCCGTATCACTGCCGTTATCCCCTACTTTGGTTATGCCCGTCAGGACCGCCGCGTCCGCTCCGCCCGTGTGCCCATCACCGCCAAGGTTGTCGCTGACTTCCTCTCCAGCGTCGGTGTGGATCGCGTGCTGACCGTTGACCTGCATGCCGAGCAAATTCAAGGTTTCTTCGACGTTCCGGTAGACAACGTGTTCGGTAGCCCGGTGCTGCTGGAAGACATGAAGTCCAAGAACCTCGAGTCTCCTGTCGTTGTCTCCCCGGACATCGGTGGCGTCGTGCGTGCCCGCGCCATCGCCAAGCTGCTGGATGACACCGACATCGCCATCATCGACAAGCGCCGTCCCCGCCCGAACGTCTCCCAGGTCATGCACCTGATCGGTGACGTTGCCGGCCGCGACTGCATCATCGTTGATGACATGATCGACACCGGCGGCACCCTGTGCAAAGCCGCAGAGGCCCTGAAAGAGCGCGGTGCCAAGCGTGTATTCGCTTACGCTACCCACCCGGTCTTCTCCGGTTCCGCCGTCGAGAACATCAAGAACTCCGTGATCGATGAACTGATCATCACTGACTCCATCCCGCTCACCGCGGAGATGAAGGCAGTTGGCAAAGTCAAACAGCTGACCCTCTCGACTGTTCTGGCCGAAGCCATTCGTCGCATCAGCAACGAAGAGTCCATCTCTGCCATGTTTGAGCATTGATAGATTCAGCAATAACGAAAACCGCCATCAGGCGGTTTTCGTCTTTCTAGACCCCGGCTATATGTACGACCCTGCCTGTGGCAGGTGTTAAGGATTTACCCATGAATGGCTTGCGCCCCCTCCTGCTTGCGACCCTGACCTCCGCCCTCTTCGCCTGTCAGCCTGCCAAAGAAAATCAGCCCTTCGTGCTGACGCTGGCTCACATGAACGATACCCACTCCCAGTTTGACCCGGTCAACGCCGAGCTGAAGGGGCATATCTTTACCAAGGAGGGAGAGACAGATACCCTCTACACCCGTTTTGGCGGCTACCCGCGGCTGCTGACCATGGCCAAGGCCTATCAGGCCGATGCGCTGGCCCAGAACCACGCCATGCTGCTGCTGCACGGCGGCGATGCCTGGCAGGGCAGCGGCTACTTCAAGCTCAACGAGGGGATGGCCAACGCCGAGCTGCTCAACCAGTTCGGCCTCGATGCCATGGCCCTTGGCAACCACGAATTCGATCTCGACAACCAGAAGCTGGCCCGCTTCATCAAGGGGGTCAACTTCCCGGTGCTGGCCGCCAACCTCGATACCAAGGCCGATCCCGCTCTCAGCAAGGTGGCCAATCTCAAGCCTTTCACTGTCTACGCCTTTGACGGCAACCAGAAGAGCCCGGTCACCGACATCAACAACCTGCCGCAAGGCAAACAGCTGGTCGCAGTCATCGGTCTGGTGCTGGAAGATATGAGCAACATTGCGCCCAACGTCGGCAAGCTGCGCTTTGCCAAAGAGGTTGAATCGGCCCAGGCCACGGTGGATATGCTGCAAGCCAAGGGGATCCACCAGATCGTGGCGCTCACCCACATCGGCAACGAGCGGGATCTGGCGCTGGCCGCCAAGGTAAACGGCATTGATGCCATCGTCGGTGGTCACTCCCACAGCCTGCTCGGCGATTTTCGCAATATCGGCTGGGGCAACACCGGCGAATACGCCAAGCTGGTGACCAACCCGGACGGCATCGGCAAGACCTGCGTGGTGCAGGCTGGCTCCTACGCCCAGGCCATTGGTCTGGCTCAGGTGAGCTTTGATGGTCAGGGTCATGTGACCGACTGTCAGGGCCACAACAGCCTGCTGGCCAGCCGCGACTTTTTCGCCGATGCGGCGCGCAAGCAGCCCCTCGACGAAAACCGCAGCAAGGAGGCGAGCCAGTTCATCGACAACCAGCCCAATCTGGTTACCGTGGATGAAGATCCACGCCTGCGCGGCATCATCGACAGCCACTACAAACCGGCGCTGGAGAAAGCCTACGGCCCGGTGATCGGCACCATCCCCGAGCAGCTGCAAAATGCCCGTCGCCCCGGCGACAACGGCAGCGACAGCCACGGCTCAGATGTAGCGCCGCTGGTTGCCGAAGGGGAGTTCTACTGGGCCAATACCCCAGCAGTGCAAGCCCTGACCGGCGGCCCGGTCGACTTCGCTCTGGTGGCGGTGGGTGGCGTGCGCGCCGAACTGCCGGCCGGCGAATGGCGTGAGGGAGACAGCTCCCTCACCCTGTTGCCGTTCAAGAACCAGCTCGCGGTGCTGACCCTGACTGGCGCCGAGGTACGCGCCCTGCTGAACGAGACCATCACCGCCACCCTGCCCGCCAGCGCCCATGCCGGCAAGTTCCCCTATGGCGGCCACCTGCGTTACACCTTCCATGAGACCGACGCAGGCAAGGCGGGCACCCTGACCCAATTGCAGCACAAGACCGCAAGCGGCGAGTGGCAGGATCTGGTAGATAGCCAGCGCTATCGGGTGGTGATGAACGCCTACAGCGCCAACGGCAACGATGGCTGGCAGGCACTGGCCAATGCCCAGCGCCACCAGAGCGAGCGGGTCGATATCGCCAGTGTCAACGGCAAGTTGACCGCCTTCCCGGTGCTGAAAGTGGCACAAAACGGCGAACTGCTGAGCGCCGTCTATGCCCCGGGTCAGACCCTCGATTGCAAGGCCAGTGGCGTGGATTGCGGCACCGATGCAGCGTCTTTCGTGGAGTATGTGCGCGATGCCCGTCCCACCCTGACCGTACTGGATGAAGAGACCGTCACCCTGCTGCGTGCCAAATAACGACGATAGTCAACCGGGCATAATCCATCGGTAAGCTGAAACGGGCCTCTTGCAAGAGGCCCGTTTGCCCACCGTTAGCCACCCATTGGCCGCAATAATGCTGCAAATCCCGCCATAACATGCGCATTGGTTGAGTGATCGCCACTCGGCGGCTAGAATATTGCGTCCTATTGCCCTGGGTAGTGTGCCCACGGCAGCTGCGAGTGAAGACATCAAGCGTGACAAGCGAAATCAAACTGATCGTCGGACTGGGCAACCCCGGCCCGGAATATGCCAAGACCCGCCACAATGCGGGCGCCTGGTATGTGGAGCAACTGGCCCGCTGGCACAATGTCAGCCTGCGTGAAGAACCCAAGTTCTTCGGCCATACTGCCCGCATTCTGGTCGAGGGGCAGGATGTGCGGCTGCTCATCCCGAACACCTATATGAACCTCTCTGGCAAGGCGGTGGCCGCACTGGCGCGTTTTTATCAGATTGAGCCGGAAGCGATACTGGTAGCCCATGACGAACTGGATCTGCCGCCGGGCATCGCCAAGTTCAAGCAGGGTGGTGGTCACGGTGGCCATAACGGCCTCAAGGACATCATCGCCAAGATGGGCAACAACAATAACTTCTTCCGGCTGCGTCTCGGGATCGGCCATCCCGGCAGCAAAGAGCAGGTGGCTGGCTTCGTCCTGACCAAAGCCCCCAGCAGTGAACAGAACCTGATCGACGCCGCGCTGGACGAGTCCCTGCGCGCCACCGACATCCTGTTCAAACAAGATATGACCAAGGCCATGAATCGCTTGCACAGCTTCAAGGCAGAAAAGGGTTAGGTCGGTTTGACCCTGTACGGGCATTGTGCCGGTACATGAGCGACGACCAGAACAAGCATGACATGGGCCGCCTGCGGGCGACCCCCAACAGCATCCATCAAGTAAGGTAACAATCCATGGGTTTTAAATGCGGTATCGTGGGCCTGCCCAATGTAGGCAAATCCACCCTGTTCAACGCGCTGACCAAGGCCGGTATCGAAGCCGCCAACTTCCCGTTCTGCACCATCGAGCCGAACACAGGTGTGGTGCCGATGCCGGATCCCCGCCTCGATCAGCTGGCTGCCATCATCAATCCGCAGCGCGTTGTGCCGACCACCATGGAATTCGTCGACATCGCCGGTCTGGTTGCCGGTGCCTCCAAGGGTGAAGGTCTGGGCAACCAGTTCCTGGCCAACATCCGTGAAACCGAAGCGATCGGCCATGTAGTGCGCTGCTTCGACGACGAAAACATCATTCACGTTGCCGGCAAGGTCTCTCCCGCTGACGATATCGAAGTGATCAACACCGAGCTGGCCCTGTCGGATCTGGACGCCTGCGAGCGCGCCATTCACCGTCAGTCCAAGCGCGCCAAAGGCGGCGACAAGGATGCCAAGCTGGAAGTGGAAGTGCTTGAGAAGATCAAGGTCGCGCTGGAAAACGGCCAGATGATCCGCGGCATGAAGCTGGATAAAGAAGAGCTGGCCGCCGTGAGCCACCTCAACTTCCTGACCCTGAAACCCACCATGTATATCGCCAACGTGGCGGAAGATGGCTTCGAGAACAACCCCTATCTGGACAAGGTGCGTGAAATCGCCGCCGCCGAGAACGCGGTCGTGGTCGTGGTCTGCTGCGCCATCGAAGCCGACATCGCCGAACTGGACGATGAAGATCGCGCCGAGTTCATGGCTGACCTTGGCATCGAAGAGCCGGGCCTGAACCGCGTTATCCGCTCCGGCTACCAGCTGCTCAACCTGCAGACCTACTTCACCGCCGGTGTGAAAGAGGTACGCGCCTGGACTATTCCGGTCGGTGCCACTGCCCCGCAAGCGGCTGGCAAGATCCACACTGACTTTGAAAAAGGCTTTATTCGCGCCCAAACCATCGCCTTTGAAGACTTTATCAACTACAAGGGTGAGCAAGGCGCCAAGGAAGCGGGCAAGATGCGCGCTGAAGGGAAAGATTACATCGTCAAAGATGGCGATATCATGAACTTCCTGTTCAACGTCTAATCCCATGACAGGCCAGCATTTGCTGGCCTGTTTTTTATCTGCCATTGCCCGGGCAATCATGGCAATGTCTTAAAAAAAACCAGATTGTTGGGCTTTTGCGCAACAGAGACCAATAACTGGTCAAACGCACTCAAATTGCGTTTTTCTGGCAAAAAAAGGGTTGACGCCCCAGAGCCAGATACGCATAATTCGGCCCGCACGGTGACGAGGTAACGACTCACCGGAAGCAAGGTTGGCTATGTAGCTCAGTTGGTTAGAGCATCGCACTCATAATGCGGGGGTCACAGGTTCGAATCCCGTCATAGCCACCA
>NZ_JAAKSD010000014.1:0-148106 GCF_049173735.1 Aeromonas sp. 602396
AGGTCGTTTAGCTCAGCTGGGAGAGCACCTCCCTTACAAGGAGGGGGTCACTGGTTCGATCCCAGTAACGACCACCATATTCGCAAGCGAAGCTGAGATATCAGCTTCAGCTTCAGTTGCTGAGAAAGTCCCCACTCAGATGGGGATTTTTTTTGCCCGCAATTCAGTACTTCAACTTCTTCTGTTGCCGGTGTGGCGAGCCGAACGCCACCTCTTATTGTGCCACTCTGCCACTCCGACCCTTCTTCATCCTGCTCTTCCGAGATTGCCCGACTGCACTCCTGTCCATCGTGATGCTGCTCATATGAACGCCTGTAATAAAGCAAACGCCAGCAATAAAAAGGGCAGGCCAAGGCCTGCCCGCAAAGATGCGCAAGGTGCTACATGATCCCGCGGATCAGGATCCCGCTGATCAGCAGCGGCGCCACCACGCGCCAGCACCAGAGCAGCGCCAGACGCAGGGCGGGTGACAGGCCCACAGGGAGAATGGCATCACCCAGGCGCCAGCCCAGCAGCAGGGTCAGTACCAGACCAAACAGCGGCATCATCAGGTTGGAGGTGAGATAGTCGAGCAACTCGAAGATGGTCTTGCCAAACAGGGTCAGATCGCTCCATGGGCCGAACGACAGGCTCACCGGAATGCCGGAGGCCATGATGAGCAGGGTCAACACCCGGCAGGCGCCACGGCGCGACCAGCCCCACTCCTCGGTGGTGAAGCGCACCAGATGCTCCAGCATGGAGATGGAGGAGGAGAGCGCGGCGACCAGCAGCAACAGGAAGAAGACCACCCCCAGCCCCTGACCGAACGGCAGATGACTGAACACGGCAGGCATGGTCATAAAGGTGAGCCCTGGGCCCGCGGT
The DNA here is from genome assembly GCF_049173735.1 of Aeromonas sp. 602396. Classification (NCBI taxonomy): domain Bacteria; kingdom Pseudomonadati; phylum Pseudomonadota; class Gammaproteobacteria; order Aeromonadales; family Aeromonadaceae; genus Aeromonas; species Aeromonas sp. 602396. The sequence continues at coordinate 864 of NZ_JAAKSD010000014.1, forward strand.
GGGATCGATGCCGGTGGAGGCCAGCGCCGGGAAGATCATCAAGCCCGCCAGCACCGAGATAAGGCTTGCCAGTGTGACCACCCAGACCCCGGAGCGCAGCACCCCTTCGCTATTGGGCAGGTAGGCGCCATAGGTAGTGTGTACCCCGAGCCCGATGGAGAGGGAGAAGAAGGCCAGCCCCAGCGCATCCAGCACGCTCTGGCCGGTCAGCATGGAGAAGTCCGGCAGCAGCAGCTGGCGCACACCCGCCATGGAGCCAGGCATGGAGAGGCCAACCCCCACCAGCAGCAGCATCATGATGAAGAGCGCGGGCATCATCCAGCGCAGCGCCCGCTCCACCCCTTTCTGAATACCTCCCTGCACGAACCACCAGGTTAGCCCGGCAAACACCAGATGGGTCAGCACCGGCCACCAGGGGTTGCTGACATAGCCGTTGAACAGGGCGGTGAGGGCGCTTCCTTCGCTCAGGTTGAGCTTGCCAGCCATCGCCAGCGCGGCGTAACCCACGGTCCAGCCGCCTACCACGCTGTAGAAGCTGTAGATAAAGAAGCCGCAGGCGATCCCCATATACCCCATCCAGCGCCAGTTCGGCCCCACCAGTTTGCGAAAAGCGCCGAGCACCCCGCGCTGGCTATGGCTGCCGAGCAGGGTTTCGCCGACCTGTACCGCTACCCCCAGGGTGAAGCTGAACAGCAGAAACACCAGCAGAAAGGCGCCACCGCCATTGGTGGCGGTCACATAGGGAAACTTCCAGATGGCACCAAGACCAATCGCTGTGCCTGCTGCGGCCAGCACATGACCGAGACGGGAAGACCACTGAACCTGGCTCATACAACCTCCGGGTAACACGACATCGAAGCAATACTCCTCTGTAGCAATAAACGACAGACCATAAAAAAGGCCGCCTGAGGCGACCTTTGCAATGAACATTCAGAAAAACTGTGCGTGCAAGGTCACCTCTCTTGCGAGCTAAAAAATCGACCAAACAGCACGAGGATGGCAGACATGAGGTGATAACCTAACTAATGAATGAGGAAACAGCCTAAACCATGGAAAGAATAATTGACACATAAAATCAAAAATTTTTTTGTGTGCCGCTGTCACCACTCTGACTGTACGTACAACTCAATGTGGAAAACCTCGCAGGGCCGCATCTTTTCTACCTTGTGGCTATTTACTGGGCGATACTCGACGTAGCTTCTTCTGGAACTTGTGGCCGCCACATGGCGCTGACGGGAACAACTATGAGACAGGATGTCATATGAGATGGGTGGTTCTGCTCTGGTGGCTGATCAGCCTGAGTGTGTCGGCGCAGCCCGGATTAACCCTGCTGAGTCACGATTTACCCCCCTTTACCGAATACCGCGACGGCAAGCTCGACGGATTTGCTATTCGCCTGATTGATGAGGTGCAGGAGGAGCTTGGCACCCGTTATCCGGTGCGGATTTACCCGCTCAAGCGGGCGCTGGCGCTGGCACGGGTCGAGCCCGGTTATGGACTGTTCGTGGTACAGCGGCTCCCGGAGCGGGAGTCCCATTTCAAATGGGTTGGCCCGCTCTTTATCAATCGGGTCTTTATCTATCAGGCGCCGGATAGTCGCCACCCGCTGACCTCGCTGGCGCAGCTGCGAGATCTGCCCAGAGTGGGGGTAGTGCTTGGTAACGCCGATGATGTGCGGCTGACCCATGAGGGCTACACCAATCTGGTGCGCTACAAGACAGTCGGGGAGGCGATAGAGCGGCTGATGCTGGGCAAGATCGATGCCTTGCCGATGGCGGAGCTGGTGATGGAGGCCACCCTCGACAAGATGGGGTTATCCCGGCGCAGCATTGTCAGCAGTGGTGTACTGCTCCATCAGGCCGGTCTCTATATCGTCTTCTCCAAGGGAACGGATGATGCCGAGATCACCCGCTGGCAGCATGCCCTGGAGGCCGTCAGAGCCGCACAGGGGCGGGCCGATGAGCCCACCCGCGAAGAGTAACCGTCACACCAGACCGCGAATCAAGATCCCGCCGATCAGCAAGGGGGCAATCCAGCGCCAGCAGTTCATCAGCAAGTGATGCCAGTGGCTGGCAATCCCCTGCGGCAGCGCCTTGCGTCCCAGCTTCCAGCCCAGCAGCAGCGTCAGCATCAGGCCGAACAGCGGCATCATCAGGTTGGAGGTGACAAAGTCCAGCAGCTCGAAAATGGTTTTGCCAAACAGGGTTGCGTGTTGCAGCGGGCCAAACGACAGGCTGACCGGAACACCGCTAACCATGACGAATCCAGTGATGGCGCTGCAGGCCGTGCGGCGTGACCAGCCCCAGGTCTCGCACAGGAAGCACTGCAAATGCTCCAGCAGGGAGATGGCCGAGGAGAGCGCCGCAAAGACCAGCAGGGCGAAGAAGATCACCTCAAGCACCTGACCGAATGCCAGCAGCTGAAACACCGCCGGCATGGTCATGAAGGTGAGACCGGGGCCGGAGGCCGGGTCGATACCGGTCGAGGCCAGCACCGGGAAAATCATCAGCCCCGCCAGTACCGCCACCATGCTGGCCAGCAGCACCACCCAGAGGCTGGAGCGACCAACCCCTTCGCTGGTCGGCAGATAGGCGCCGTAGGTGGTGTGAATGCCCAGACCGATGGAGAGGGAGAAGAAGGCCAGTCCCATGGCATCGAGCACGCCAGACATCCCCAGCTTGCTGAAGTCGGGCATCAGGAAGTGACGTACTCCCGCCATCGCATTGGGCAGGGTGAGGCCAAAGGCGACCAGCATCAGGATCATCAGGAACAGGGCCGGCATCATCCAGCGCAGGGTGCGCTCCACCCCTTTCTGAATGCCGCCTTGCACCACCATCCAGGTGAGGGCGGCAAACAGCAGGTGAGTGAGGATTGGCCAGAGGTCGCCGCTGACATAGTCATTGAAGCGGGCGGTGAGGGCCGCCGCATCCCCATGGTTGAGCTGACCTGAGATAGCCATGCCGGTATAACCCAGGGTCCAGCCGCCCACCACGCTGTAGAAGCAGTAGATGAGCAGGGTAGAGATCACTCCCATTACCCCAACCCAGCGCCACTGTTTGCCGAGCAGATCGGAGAAGGCTCCGACTACCCCGCGGCGACTCATGCTGCCGAGCAGGGTTTCCCCCATCAGTACCGCCACCCCCAGGGTGAAGCTGAACAGCAGAAAGACCAGCAGGAAGGCGCCGCCGCCGTTGACGGCGGTGACATAGGGGAATTTCCAGATTGCGCCGATACCGACCGCGGAACCCGCTGCGGCGAGGATGTAGCCGAGTCGGGATGACCATTGGGACTGCTTCATAAGAACTCCAATCGAGCGCCCCTTGGCAGGGGCAGAATGGCGCTCATGTTACGGAGGTCACTGCGCAATCACTACGACGGTTATCAGGTGTAAATGCGATTTCTTGGCATAATTGGCTAATTTAATTCTGTTTTTAGCCCAATCCTGCCACCAAATAAAAAACCGGAGCGAGATTGCTCCGGTTTGGTCTCTGACAACTGCTCGTCGGCGGACTAGATCACCCCCAGCTCCCGCAGCCGCTCCATCAGGTAGCTGTGGGCGGTATGACGCTCGGAGAGCACTACATCCGGGCGCGGATGGAGGAACAGCGGCAGGGAGATACGCGACTTGGCGGCGCTGCCACCGGTCGGGTTGATGACGCGGTGAGTGGTGGAAGGGTAGTAGCCGCGGGAGGCCTCCTGCAGCATGTCACCGATGTTGATGATGAGGGTGCCAAAGTCGCACGGCACGTCCATCCATTCGCCATCGGAGCCCTTCACCTGCAGCCCCGGCTCGTTGGCGGCGGGCAGAATGGTGAGCAGGTTGATATCCTCGTGGGCGGCGGCGCGGATGGCGCCCGGCTCCTCGGTGCCATCGAACGGCGGATAGTGCAGCACCCGCAGCAGGGTCTTCTGGCTCTCTTCGATCATCGAGGAGAGCGGGCAGCTGTAGTTGGCGGCAATATCGGCCGGGGTGTACTGCTCGACCCAGCTCAGCAGCTCTGCGGCCAGACCGTTGGCGAGGCGATAGTACTCCATCGCCTGCTCTTTCAGCTCTTGTGGCATCTGGCCCCAGGGGTAGATGTGGAAGTACTCCTTGATGTCTTTCTGGCTATGGCCCTTGGCCACCTCGGAGACCGACGGCGGGAAGTAGCCATCCTGAGTCTCGCGGTTGAACAGGAAATCCTGCTTCTGCTCACTCATGAAGAAGCGATACCAGTTGTCGTAGATGGACTGCACCAGCTCTTTCGGAATAGGGTGGTTGGTCAACACGCCAAAGCCGGTGGTTCGCAGGGATTCGGTGAAGCGTTGGGCCGCATCGGGTGAGCGGTAATCGACGGTCAGGACTTTCATTGTTTTTGTTGCGCGCCAGTTAAAAGATGGCGCAGTTTACCTTGCACCTGATAACAAGGAAAGCGGGTTGGCCGCCCGTCTGGCACTGCGTTGAATAGTGACAAAAGCATCAAATAAACCGCGCCAGATCACACGGGGGCGCATCCCTTGTTATGGCCTTTTATCCTCTCTAGAATGCCGCTCACTATCTTTTCCGGAGTCTGTTCATGTCCCCCAAAATCCTGTTGCTGACCCTGCCGGTATTGCTGGCGGGATGCAGTGCCCTGTCAGAAGATGAGTGCCGTACCATGAGTTGGTACAACCTGGGTTATCAGGATGGATCGGAAGGCAAAACCCGTCAGGCGACCCGCGATTACGTTTCGTCTTGCAGCGAATATGGCCTCAAAGTGGATGAGGCCGAGTGGAAACGGGGCTACGACAAGGGGCTGGAGCTCTACTGCATTCCCGAGCTGGCTTACAGCAAGGGCAAGGAGGGGCAGGCTTATCTGGGGGTATGCCCCAATGACGCCAGCTTCCTCAAGCAGTATCAGCGTGGCTACGAAGAGTACAAACTGGCTGCCCGCCTGCGGGAGATCAGCGACGAGCTGGAGCGTACCGAGCGGGATATCGATACGCTTGAACGCAGCATCCGCAACGAAACCAACACGGAACAGCGCGACTACTACCGTGCCAAGCGCGATCGAGCCATTCGCCACTACGAATCCCTGCGCCGGGAGTACAACCGTCTGCGTTATCCGGATCGGGTGATCCAGTTCTCCTTCGGCGGTTAATCCCTCTCTTCATGGCCAGCCCGCGTGCTGGCCATGTTGCATCTTGTCAGATCAGGGCAGTACCCAGCGCTGCAGTGCCAGTGCGATACCATCTTCGTTGTGGTCGGCCGTGACCCGATGGGCATGGCTCTGGATCTGCGGGGCCGCATTGCCCATGGCCACCGCCAGCCCAACTTGCTCGAACATGCTGATGTCGTTGTTGTTATCCCCAAACGCCACCACCTGCTCCATCGCAATCCCTTCGCTGGCTGCCCACTGGGCAAGCCGGTTGCCCTTGCTGCAACCGGGCTGTACCAGCTCCACCGCATAGGGGGCCGCCCAGTCGCGGGTAAAGGGCATCTGCTCGACCACCTCGCCCATAAAGGTGTGCAGGCGTGCCGGATCCTGATTGAACAGCTCCAGTTTCCAGACCGGGTTGTCGAGCCAGCCTGCCAGCTCCTCGACCGGGTGGAGGGCGATCTTGAGGTGGTCTGGCTGATTGGCCGACCAATGGCGGATGCGGGTGACATGCTCTTCGCAGCCGATGTAGCCGATCCCCTCGCTCAGGTGGAACAGAGCGCCCATCTGCTGCGCCTCGACCGCGGCCAGCAGCTCGGTAAGCGGGGCGGCCGCCAGCGGGTCGCCGCTGAGGATCCGGTTTTGCACCGGATCATAGAGATAGGCGCCATTGCTGCAGATGAGGGGGGTGTCGAGGGCCAGCTCGTGGTGGAAGGGGCGTGCCGTCATGTAGTGGCGTCCCGTGACCAGCAGCACCTTGATGCCGTGGGCGCGGGCTTGCGCCAGGGCTGCCCGGGTGGCCGACGAGATCTTGTGATCCCGGGTCAGCAGGGTGCCATCCATATCGAGCGCGATGGCCTTGTACTCACTCATAGCTCCTCCAGCATCGAACAAATCCGCAAAGAGCTTTACCGTCCCAGACCCGGCGCCCCGATGCAAGTCTTGCCCGCAGCCGAAGCGCCGAACTGTGATCCCTTCGTGGCTCAGGTGCAGCTGGCCAGCTGTTGACGACGGTCGGCACGGCGACGCAGCAGATAGAAACCGGCGGCACTGGCAAGGGAGCAGAGGGTGGCGAGATAGAAGGGCCACTCGGTACCGGCCAGCAGCACCAGACTGCCGAGCAGCACCGCCAGGATCTCGCTGCCTACGGCGAGGGCGCGGTAGAGCCCCATCGCCTGCCCCTGTTGCTCCGGGTGACTGCGGTTGGAGATCGCCACCGAAGTGGCCAGCTCCCCCAGACTCATGCCGATGCCAGCGGGAACGAAGGTAAGCGCCAGTCCCCACCAGTGCACGGGCAGGATAAAGAGCAGCATGCCGCTCGCCATCACCAGATGGCCGACAATGCCGAGGGAGCTGCCGCGCCAGTGACGGGCGATGCGGGAGCCGAGCCAGGAGCCCGCCATCATGGGCAGGCTCACCAGCACAGCCGCCTGCGCCAGCTGGGCCGGATCCCAGGCCAGCCGCTCTACCAGCCAGATGTTGAAGTAGGTGAAATAGAGCTGCACGGCGCCATAGCTGATCAGGGTGAGTGCGAAGTAGGGCAGCAGGGCCGGTTGCAGCAGCAACTGGCGGCTGGAGAGAGTCGCGGCCTGAAGGGTGGCCGCCACCGGCGGACGATAGGGGATCAGCCAGAGCACCAGCAGCAGGTTGAGCAGGGTCATCGCGACGGCCAGCCAGGCCGCCAGACTGTAATCCCCCGAGATCACCGCGGCGTAGCCCCCGATCACCGGCCCCACTACCCAGCCCAGATTCATGCCGATGTTGATCCAGGCGAAGCTGCGCGCCTTGTGCTCCTTGCCGGCGAGATCCGCCGCCATCGCCTGCACGATGGCGATGTTGCCGTTGCACAGCCCCTCCACAATCCGGCTGAGCAGCAACAGGGGGAGTGAGCGCCAGGCGATACCGAATGCCATCAGGGCATAGCCTGCCAGCACCCCCGCCAGCGATAGCAACAGCAGTGGCTTGCGGCCATAGCGGTCGGAGAGGCGACCGAGCCAGGGGCTGCCCACCAGCTGGAACAGGGGATAGAGCCCCATGATGACCCCCAGCCACACCTTGCGGCTCCAGTCGGAGGCTTCCGGCGTCAGCATGCCGTGGGCCGGATCCAGCAGCAAAGGTGCCAATACCGGGGAGGGGAGACTGAAGCCTGCAACTGCCAGCGTGACCGTCATGACCAGCACCCAGAGGGGATTTTTGTGCCCGTGTTTCTCCATGTTGCACCCATTAAGTAAAGTTATTTGTTTATTTATGCTGATTAATAGATGGGATTAAGTAAAGTGAATTGTTGATTTAATAAAGGGCGATCCCCATAATGAGACCATGAACGCAAGCACCGACAAGATCCTGTTTCTGCTCAAGAGCCATGGCCCGCAGAGCGCCGCCGCGCTGGGGGAGCAGTTGCAGATGACCTCCATGGGCGCCCGTCAGCACCTGCTCACGCTGGAGCAGGAGGGGTGGGTTACATTCAGCGACGAGGCGCGCGGGCGCGGTCGTCCCGTGCGGCTGTGGCAGCTCACCGAGCAGGCCTGGCAGCGCTTCCCCGATAGCCATAGCGACCTGACCGTGCAACTGATCGACAACGTGCGCGAGCTGTTTGGCGAGGAGGGGATGGAGCGGCTGATCCAGCAGCGGGAGCTGCAGATGCTTGCTCGCTATCAGGAGGCGCTGGGGTCCCATGGTCTCTCTGGCCGGCTGGCGGCGCTCAAGGAGCTGCGTACTCGCGAGGGCTACATGGCGGAGATCCGCCGCGAAGAGGATGGCAGCTGGCTGCTGTGGGAGAGCCACTGTCCCATCTGTGCGGCGGCGCGCACCTGCCGCGGTTTCTGTCGCAGCGAACTGGCGCTGTTTCGCCAGCTGCTGGCGCCGGCGAGGGTGGAGCGGGAGCAATATCTGCTGGAGGGGGCGCATCGCTGCCTCTATCGCATCACGCCGCCCGCGCTCTGATTTCGTCAAACGCCCAAAAACAACAAAGCAGGCGCCGGGATGCCTGCTTTGTTGCCTTCGGGGAGGGGGTTCTCTCGTTCCAGCCCGTCGTTTCCCGATAAGGTAAGACGGCTGATGGGGCTCTTGACCCGGTAAGGTCCTTCACCGCAGAGACCCGGTCAGGTATCTGCTTTGCCACCGGAAGATGGAACCATAGTATCCCTCCCGTGCCGGTGAGTGGTTGCAAAGTAACCACTTTTTTCGGTTGTTTTTGCAATAGTTCACCCTTAATCTAGGAAAAGTGGATTAGTCATTGCAACGAGGAAGGGTAGATGCTGAAACTTGATCGCATAGACAGACATATTCTCGAGCTGATGCAGGAGAATGGCCGCATCAGCAATCTGGAACTGGCCGAGCTGGTCGGGCTCTCGCCGTCCCCCTGCTCCCGCCGGGTCAAGGCGCTGGAGGATGCCGGTCTCATCGACACCCACGTTACTCTGCTCAACGCCCGCCAGCTTGGCCTCACCCTCACCGCCTACATTCACATTTCCATGGACAGACACACGCCCGAGCGGTTCGAAAACTTCGATCGCGCCATCAGCGAACTGCCCGAAGTGCTGGAGTGTGATCTCATCACCGGTAATGATGCCGACTACCAGCTCAAGGTGGTGGTGCGCGACATGGAGCACTATCAGCACTTCCTGCTGGACAAGCTGACCCATATTCCGGGGGTGACCGGGGTGCGCTCCAGCTTCGTGCTGCGTCGCATCAAGCACAAGACGGCACTACCGCTCAACCATCTGGGGTGAGCCCGCGCAAGCCGCTTATATAAACAGAAAGAGGAGGCCACTGGCCTCCTCTTTTGCTATTCGCTCTTGGTTATTCGGTAGTGGTTATCGGGTCTGGATTAGCTGTCGCGGTGACGGGGCGACTGCCGCTGTCAGACGCTGACCTGGCTGATGTCTGCCACCTGCAGCAGCCAGCCGCTCTGCTCCTGCAGCGGTTCGCCGCTGACCCGCAGCCGCTCGCCGGTCGGCACCCATTGCCCCTCGGGCAGTGAGACCAGCAGGCTCTCGCTGCCGTTGTCGAACAGCCAGCGATCTTCGCCAAGCGATTCAATCAGATAACCTTCCATCTCCACTCTGGACTCGGCTTGCCAGGATGGCGCAACGGAATCACGGCTCTCGATGAAATCCCCCTGAACACCAAAACTGGCTAGCCCCCACAGAATGGAGAGCCCGACGATGGATGTTTGCATCTTGTCTCTCCTCTTTTGGAACTGTAGGGCCAGTATGGGAACAGAAAACTGAGCGCACCATGAACAAGGTGGCAAAGTGCTGGCGAGATCGCGAAAAAATCCGGCCAATTGGCCGGCAGTGTCATTTTATGGTGTCTAGATCACACTATTTGGCGGCTTCTTCTGCCATCCGTTCCTCTCTTGGCTTATTCGTCCACATGGCTACCCCACGATGATCCCCACAGATCCCCTCTGCCACCACGGCGCGAACCCGGGTGCCATCTTTGCAAATGGCCTGCCAGGCGTCGGCATCATCGATGGCGAGCGAGTTGGGGGGCGGCGTGGTTTGGCAAGCCGTGAGCAGCAGGGCGCACAGGGGGAGCAATTTTTTCATGGCGGACTCCTCGGGGTAATGGGGGACTGAGAGGATGGGGATGACCTCTCCATCCGGGCTTCACTCCCCAGCATCAGTGATAACCGGTTAAGGGGCAAGGGGGGGGACCACTGACGGCCGCAGGTGCCGTGCAGCCGGGGCTTGCCCTGTGCCCTCCTTGGGCCTAAGGTGAGGCCGTTTTATTGCCTGATTGAAGGAGCGTTTTCATGTCCACTCTCTATCCCCGCGTCGGGGTCGGCGTCATCCTGACCAACGCCCAAGGCCAGGTGCTGCTTGGCAAACGCAAAGGGAGCCATGCCCCCTACTGGTCGATCCCGGGTGGTCATCTGGAGTTGGGGGAGAGCTTCGAGTCGGCGGCGATCCGCGAGGTAGCCGAGGAGACCGGACTTGAGATCCACGGGCCCGAGGTGGTGGCGGTGACCAACAATCTGGAGACATGGCGCGAGAGCGGGCTGCACTATATCTCGGTGACGCTGCACGCTAAGGCCGATGGTGAGCCGCAACTGCTGGAGCCGGAGAAGTGCGAAGGCTGGGTCTGGTGCGATCCGCGCGCGTTGCCCGAGCCCCATTTCGACGCCAGCCGTCAGTCCATCGCCTGCTGGCTGGCGGGACGCTGCTATTTGCCGGGTGATATGCCCATGGTGTCGGCCTAATCAGTCTGATTGTCATAAAACGATCATCGCGCTGTCATAATATCCCCTCTCCATCGGGAGAAGAGGGATGAGGGAGAAGAGCGTGGGACAGGTATTTATTCAGTTTTTATGGCTGGGCTGCATCAGCTTTGGTGGTCCGGCCGCTCATATCGGCTATTTCCAGCGCACCTTCGTCCAGCGGCTTGGCTGGCTGACACAGGCCGAATTTGCCCGCTTGCTGGCGCTGTGCCAACTGCTGCCGGGGCCCGCCTCCAGCCAGCTTGGTTTCGCCATCGGTCGTCATCGCGCCGGTCTGGGCGGGGCGCTCTCAGCTTTTCTTGGCTTCACGCTGCCCTCATTTCTGCTGCTACTGGCGGCCGCGATCGGCATCGGCCAGCTGGGCAGCAATCTGTGGCTCGATGCGGCTTTGCACGGCCTCAAGCTGCTGGCGCTTATCGTGGTGGCCGATGCGGTGTTCACCATGAGTCGTCAGTTCTGTGCCACTGGAATGACCCAAGGGATTATGGTGGTGACCGCTGCCGCACTCTGGTGGCAGCCCGGTCTGCTGACTCAACTGTTGATGCTGGCGGGAGCGGCGTTGATCTGCGCCCGCAGCCAGAGCGGGGCGGGTAGTGTGCCAGCCTCCGCCGAGCTACCTTCTGCCGCCAGCAGTCAGCCTCATTGGCCTACCCTGCTGATGTTTGGCATCCTTTTTATCGGTCTGCCGCTGCTCGGTAGCCCGCTTGGCCAGCTGGTTGCCGACTTCTATCGCGCCGGTAGTCTGGTGTTTGGCGGTGGCCATGTGGTGTTGCCGCTACTGCAAGAGAGCGTGGGACACACTCTCAACGAGCAGCAGTTTCTGACCGGTTACAGCCTGGCCCAGTTGGTGCCGGGCCCCATGTTTACCCTTGCCACCTATCTTGGCGCCCAGCTGCAACCCGAAATGCCGCTGATCGGGGCCCTGTTGGCGACCATGGCGCTGTTTGTGCCCGGTTTTCTGCTGCTCTGGGCGGTGGGCCCCTGCTGGCAACAGTGGCTGGCCCGGCCCCGTCTGGCGGGGGCCGTCACCGGAATCAACGCCGCCGTGGTGGGCTTGTTGTTGGCGGCCCTCTATCAGCCGGTGTGGCAGAGTGCGGTGCTGGCGCCGACCGATCTTGCGCTGGCGGCCATCGGCTTTTATCTGCTGCGGGTGTTGAAGTTGCCGGTGCCGGCCATCGCGGCCCTGTTGGTGATGGCTGCTATCCTGCCGGCGTGAAGCCGGTGAAATCCCGATAAAAAAACGGCGCCTCCATAACGGAGGTGCCGTTTTTATTGCAATGGGTAAACCGTTCAGACCTCGGGTTCGAAATCCAGACTCAGGCTGTTGACGCAGTAGCGCTGGCCGGTCTCGGTCGGTCCATCGGGGAAGACGTGACCGAGGTGAGAGCCGCACTGGCGGCAGGTGATCTCCACCCGCTTCATGCCGTGGCTGTTGTCCTCGGTGTACTCCACCGTCCCCTCGATGGCCTTGTCGAACGAGGGCCAGCCGCAGCCGGAGTCAAACTTCGCTCCTGAGTGAAACAGCACGCTCTTGCAGCAGACACAGAGGTAGTCGCCGCTCTTGCGATTGTGGAGCAGGGCGCCGCTGTAGGGGCGCTCGGTGCCCTTCTCCCAGCAGACGTGAAACTGCTCGGCGGTCAGTTTGCTGCGCCACTGTTCCGGATTGTTACTGCTCATACCGACTCCTTGCCATCCATACCGGAGCCCAGCATAGCGGCTCCGTAAAGCTGACTCCAGCATGCCTCTTATGCTTTGCCTGTATCTGTGATCGAGGTGGCAACCATCTCCTCACCGGATGCAGGGAGAATTTCCTGCTGCGGTGGCTGGGCATCCTCCGCCGTGCTGGCCAGCGCCACCCGCTCCAGCAGTTTGAGGGAGTGGGCCCGGCCGACCGCCACCTGCCGTTTGATGTCATCCGGCAGGAAGGGGAGGCCATCGTTGGTGGCGGTGTCGATAGTCTGGATCCACTCCAGCCCTTCCCCCGGCGGCGGCAGGCGGAACTGGATGTCGTAATCGCTGGCGTTGAACAGCACGTACCAGCGCTCGCCGACACAGTTGATCATGCCGATATCCATGGCGAACGCCTGCCCCATGGGGGCGTGCCAATCCTGATCGGTGAGCTGGTGGCCGTCCGGGTGATACCAGTTGACCTGATGGCAGCTGGACGGGGTGCCATTCCAGCTGTCGTCGCTCAGTTGCAGGTTGGAGAAGACGCAGGACTCCGCCCGCAGCGCCATCATCTGCTGGGTGAAGGCGAACAGCCGCTCATCCTCCGGTCGCCACTGCCAGTTGACCCAGCTGATCTGGTTGTCCTGACAGTAGGCGTTGTTGTTGCCAAGCTGGCTGCGTCCCATCTCGTCCCCGGCGAGGAAGTGGGGAGTACCTTGGGAGAGCAGCAGAGTGGCAATCAGATTGCGCTTCTGCTGCTGGCGCAGGCTGTTGACCCGCGGATCCAGGGTCGGCCCCTCTACCCCATGGTTATAGGAGAGGTTGTTGCCGTGGCCGTCCCGATTGTCTTCACCGTTGGCCTGATTGTGGCGCTGGTTGTAGGAGACCAGATCCTCCAGGGTGAAACCGTCGTGATAGCAGAGGTAGTTGACGCTGCTGTGAGGCGAGCGCCAGTTCTTCGGGAAGATATCCCGCGAGCCGACCAGACGGGTGGCAAAGTCCCCCATCTTGCCCGCATCACCGCGCCAGAAGGCGCGCACCGTGTCGCGATAGCGGTCATTGATCTCCTGCCACTGGCTCGGGAACTGACCCAGCCGGTAGCCGAAGGGGCCGATATCCCAGGGTTCGGCGATGAGCTTGACCTGTGACAGCACTGGGTCGGCCATCACGGCTTTGAAGAAGGCGCCCATGGGCTCGAACTCCCCCGCTTCCCGCGCCAGCGTTACCGCCAGATCGAAACGGAAGCCATCCACCTGCATCTCGGTGACCCAGTAACGCAGAGCATCGAGCACCAGCCGCAGGGTGTTGGGGTGATCCAGATTGACGCTGTTGCCACAACCGGTCACGTTGGCGTGACGGGTGTAGTCCGGGCCGTGGGGACCCGCTTCGAATGCGTAGTAACCGGCGTTGTCAAAGCCCTTGAACGAGAGGGTAGGGCCGTCGAAGCCCGAGGCGGCAGTGTGGTTGTAGACCACATCCAGGATCACCTCGAGCCCGGCCCGGTGCAGCTCGCGCACCATGGTCTTGAACTCGGTCACCGCCTCGTCTGCTCGGGTGCTGTAACGCGGCTCCGGGGCGAAGAAGGCAATGGGGTTGTAGCCCCAGTAGTTGGTCAGTCCCAGCTGCTCCAGTCGCGGTTCCGACATGAAGGCGGCCACCGGCATCAGCTGCACCGAGGTGATGCCGAGGCTCTTCATATGCTCGATAACCAGCGGATGACTGATGCCAAGGTAGGTGCCCTGCAGCGCTTTGGGGATCCCTGGATGCTGCTTGGTAAAGCCCTTGACGTGGGTCTCGTAGATAATGGTGCGGGCCGGACTGATCCCGGGTTTGCCAACCCCTTGCCAGTCAAAACTGTCATCCACTACCACCGACTTGGCAATCATCTCGGCACTGTCACCCTGATAGAGGGCTTCATCCCAGTAGGTGGGACGACTGAGCGCCTTGGCGTAGGGGTCAATCAGCAGTTTTTGCGGATCGAACAGCATCCCCTCCTGCGGAGTACCATAGACCCGATAGCCGTAGCGCTGACCGGCCTTTACGCCGCGCACGTAGCCAAAGCGATACTGGCCACGGCGGCCGGGCAACTCCAGCCGCATCAGCTCATGCTCCTGCTCGTCGTACAGGCAGATCTCCACCTTGTCCGACTGGGGGGCCCAGACGCAGAAGTGGCAACCGTTCTCGTCAAGGCGGGCCCCCAGCGGGTGGCCCACCCCTTTTTCCATTACAAGCATCAAGACTCCTGTTTGATAAACAAGGTCGCCAGCGGCGGCAGATCCAGCACTATGCTGTGTGCCATCCCCTGCCAGGGGGTCGGTTCGGCAGCGAACACCAGACCTACATCATAGTTACTACCCCAGTAATACTCGCTGTCGGTGTTGAGCACCACCCGATAGTGGCCCGCCGCAGGGACGCCGATCCGATATTCGAGACGGGGCACCGGGGTGAAGTTGCAAGCCACCACAATAGTCTGCTTGCCCTCTTTGTCCGCCCGCAGCCAGGCAAAGATGCTGTTGTCGGCATCGTTGTGATCCAGCCAGCGGAAGCCGGTCTGCTCATAATCGGCCTGATACAAGGCAGGCTCATGACGGTAGAGGTGGTTGAGATCGTGGATCAGCCGCTGCTGACCGGCATGCTTGGGATATTGCAGCAGATGCCACGGCAGTTGGGCGTCGTGGTTCCACTCGTTGCTCTGGGCGATTTCGGTGCCCATGAAATTGAGCTTCTTGCCCGGGTGGGCGTACATGAAGCCCATGTAGGCCCGCAGGTTGGCGGCTTGCTGCCACTCGTCGCCCGGCATCTTGTAGAGCATGGAGTGCTTGCCGTGCACCACCTCGTCGTGGGAGAGCGACAGGATGAAGTTCTCGTCATAGTGGTAAACCATGGAGAAGGTCATGTCGTTGTGGTGGTAGCGGCGATGGATCGGTTCTTTCTGCATATAGGTGAGAGTGTCGTGCATCCAGCCCATATTCCACTTGAAGCCAAATCCGAGGCCGCCGAGGAAGGTGGGGCGGGAGACACCGGCAAAGGCGGTGGACTCTTCGGCTATGGTCATGGCGTGGGGATACTTGCCGTAGACCTCCTCGTTGGTCCACTTGAGCAGGCTGATCGCCTCGTAGTTGTGGTTGCCGCCATCGACGTTCGGTACCCATTCACCGGCGTTGCGGGAGTAATCCAGATAGAGCATGGAGGCGACCGCATCCACCCGCAGGCCGTCGATGTGGAACTTGTCGAGCCAGAACAGGGCGCTCGCCACCAGGAACTGGCGCACTGTGTCGCGGCCGAAGTCGTAGATGTAGGAGTTCCAGTCCGGGTGCCAGCCACGGCGCGGATCTTCATATTCGTAGAGCGGGGTGCCGTCGAAACGGGCCAGTCCGTGGGCATCGGACGGGAAGTGGGCGGGCACCCAGTCCAGAATGATGCCGATCCCGGCCTGGTGGCACTGATCGACGAAGTATTTGAAATCATCAGCGGTGCCGTAGCGGCTGGTGGGGGAGAACATGCCCACCGGCTGGTAGCCCCAGGAGCCGCTGAAGGGGTGCTCGGAGACAGGCAGCAGCTCGATGTGGGTGTACTCCATCTCCTTGACGTAGGCGACCAGCTCCACTGCCAGTTCACGCCAGCTCAGGCTGTCGCCGTTGGGGTGGCGTTTCCAGGAGCCGACGTGCAGCTCATAGATGGAGAGCGGCTGCTCGCGTTTGTCGTTGTGCTGGCTGGCAATCCACTCGGCATCCTGCCACTGGTACTGGGCGTGGTCATAGACCACGGAGGCGAACGACGGATACTGCTCGCAGTAAAAGCCGACCGGATCGCTCTTGTGGGGCAGCCGGTTGCCCATGGGGTCTTTGAGCTCAAACTTGTAGCGATCCCCGGCCTTGAGGCCCGGCACAAACAGCACCCAGTGACCGCAGAGGCTGCGCTGCATCGGATGGCGGCGGCCATCCCAGAAGTTGAAATCGCCGATGAGGCTCACGGCGGTGGCGCTCGGCGCATAGACCGCAAAACGTACCCCTTCCACCTGCTGGCCAAGATGCTCCACGGTGCGCAACTGGGCGCCAAGGGTGTGGTAGAGGTTTTCCGGCTGGGCGGTCAGTTCGGCCAGGCCTGCCCAAGCGGCATCCTGAAACTGATAGGGGTCGATGACCTCGGTGGTGGCATCTTGGTAGCTGGCGATCAGCTGATAGGGGAAGGAGTTTTTGCGGCGGGTGAAAACAGTTTCAAAAAGACCCGATTCATCGGTGGGCGCCAGGGTGGCAACGACTTTGCCCGACTTGAGATCCTTGACGCGGACTTCGAGGGCATCAGGCAACCAGGCGGTCAGTTTGAGGCCGGGCCCATCCGGATTGGCCTGCAGGCCTAAGTGAGAGAAGGGATCGGAACAGCGGGCAGCAACCAAACGTTCAACGAGCATCGAGATTTCCTTTCATGACAGAGCATCCACTCCGGCCGAAGCCGGAGTGGATTTAGGTGAGAGCGCTGTGGGAGACAGCGTCTCAACGACTGGCCTCATCACGGGCTTGGCTCATCTTGCCAGCCAGTGCCTTGAGTGCCTCATTGGCAAAAATATCTTCCAGATCAGCGGAAAGCTTGCGGCGCCAGTTGGGGTATTCGTAACTGGTGCCCGGTACGTTGACCGGCTTGTCCATCTCCAGCCAGTCTTCCAGCTGGGTACTGAACAGGGCACAGCTGCCGCGGGACATATGGATCTGCAGACCGTGGTTGAGTTCGGTGTTCATGCCGACCCAGTTCACGTCATGACTGATGTTGTCAGAGATGACCTTGTGGGCATGCAGGCTGTCGAGGATCCGCTGTTTGGCCTGGTGGCGATCAGCATACAGAGTCTTCAGCACATCTTCATCCGGATACAGACCCAGTTGACGGCCGAGCGCCAGATCATCGCAGTGCCAGAAGCCCTTGAGGGTCGGCATGTCGTGGGTGGTCAGGGCTGACATCGCCTGCTCGGTGTAGTGCGCCGGGGAGATAAAGCCGCCATCTTCCTTGGAGCGCTCGAAGAAGAACACCTTGTAGGAGTGGACGCCGTTCTCTTTCAGAGTCACGTCGATCCCCTCCGGCACGGTGCCCAGATCCTCGCCGATCAGCAGGCACTGATTGCGGTGGGATTCGAGGGCCAGAATGCCCAGCAGATCGTTGACCGGATAGTAGATGTAGGCGCCCTTGGCGGCGGACGCTCCGGGCGGTACCCACCACAGGCGCAGCAGTGCCATCACGTGGTCGATGCGCAGTGCGCCGCAGGAGCGCATGTTGGCACGGAACAAGTCCACCATCGGCTGGTAGGCCGCTTCAAACAGCTTGTTCGGGTTCATCGGGGGCAGGCCCCAGTTCTGACCGAGCGGGCCGAGGATATCGGGCGGCGCACCGACAGAGGCTTTCGGGCAGTAGAGATCCTGGTTTGCCCAGATCTCGGTGGAGCCTTCGGAGACGCCCACCGCCAGATCCCGGTAGATACCCATCACCATGCCGGCAGCTTTGGCACGGGCATCGGCTTGCGCCAATTGCTCATCAGCCAGGAACTGCAGATAGAGATAGAAGTTTACATCTTGCGGGTGCTCGGCCATCCAGGCGGCAACGGCAGGGTTGTGGTAATCGCGCAGCTCCTGCGGCCATACCGGCCAGCCCCAGGCATTTTCGCCTTTGGCATAGAAGTGGGCCTGCAGGGCATCAAATGCAGCCTGCTGCTGCAGGCTGTCGCCACCGGCGGCGACGAAGGCATCGAAGGCGGCCTGACGTTCGGCGCTCAGGGTGGCATCGTCGAACACCTGACGCAGCATGCCGATCTTGGTCTCGATGACGCCGGTGTAATCGACGTTCTCTTTGGCGCGCAGATCGGCCAGATGCTGCTGGAAGGCAGGACTTGCCACTTCCGCTTTCAGGCGATCGTTCTGCTGGAATTCGGGCACCGCTTCCACATTGATATAGGCTACGTTGAGCCAGCGACGGGAAGAGGGGCTGTAGGGACTGGCGCTCTCCGGATTGGCCGGATAGAGGGCGTGGATAGGGTTGAGGCCGACGAAGTGGGCACCCCAGGCGGCGGCTTTCTCAACCAGCTGGCCCAGATCGCTGAAGTCACCGATACCCCAGTTATGGCGGCTGCGCAGGCAGTAAAGCTGCACGCTCGGACCCCATACCTTGCGGCCATCGGCAATCGGCGCCTGCTTGTAGCAGGCCTTGGGGGCAACGATGAGGCGCATGGTGGCCAGCGGCTCGTCATTGCCCTCTTCCAGCAACACCAGCTGGTGATAACCCAGCTCCGGGGCCATATCCAGCGTGACGCGATAGGCCTGGCACTCCATCTCTTCAAATTCGGCCACGCCGACCAGCTCACCCTCGATGGGGGTGAATTGACCGGACAGCACTGCACCCTGCTCCTGCTGGAGCTGCCAGGTGAGGGCGTCGTTGACGAATTCGATGGGGAGGCGAACCTCAAGGGTAACGGCGTCGCCGGTGCGAACCACCATCACAGGATCCAGCGCCCGCAGCCAGTGCTGGCGATGCTCCTCTTCCAGCTGCTGCACCAGTGCGGCCTCGTCATCGACGCGGTAGCCCATGGCGCCCAGCATGGCGGCCTTGCTCTCTTCTGATACCTGGGCCGGGTGGCCCCAGGCATCGACATACTCGCTGGCGATACCTTTTGCGGCAGCCAGCTGTTCAATCAGGGTGGTCATAGTTTGAGAATTCCCGCTGTGGATTCTATCTATACTATTTTGTTTGATTTTTATGGGGTGGTACTTGAACAGTGGCTCTTTGGCCATGCTAAACCGCGCACATTTTTACATATCTCTGTGAATGGTTGTGTGACCGAGTAGGCACTATTGTTGATATCTGCGCGATGCCACGATCTGGCACTTTTTTCGTCAAAACGTGGTAATCAGTTACATAAACAGAAAATTAATTTCACAGTTTTTCATGATATAGCGCAATTTCAGACAGAATGTTGGTTGACTCACCGGAGAGTTCTAGTAAATTTACAAGCGGAATTTTCTTTGACTACTGAACAGTTAGGTAACTAAATATGACTATCAAAGTAGGTATTAACGGTTTTGGCCGTATCGGTCGTTTCGTATTCCGTCTGGCTTGCGAGCGTGCAGACATCGAAGTTGTTGGTATCAACGACCTGATCGATGTTGACTACATGGCTTACATGCTGAAGTACGATTCAACTCACGGTCGTTTCAACGGTACCGTTGAAGTTAAAGACGGCAACCTGGTTGTAAACGGCAAAACCGTACGTGTTACCGCTGAGCGTGACCCGGCCAACCTGAAGTGGGGCGAAATCGGTGTTGACGTTGTTGCTGAAGCTACCGGTCTGTTCCTGACCGACGAGACTGCTCGTAAGCACATCGCTGCTGGTGCCAAGAAAGTTGTTCTGACTGGCCCGTCCAAAGACGCTACCCCGATGTTCGTAATGGGTGTTAACGACTCTACCTACGCTGGCCAGGACATCGTTTCCAACGCTTCCTGCACCACCAACTGCCTGGCACCGATCGCCAAGGTTCTGAACGATACCTTCGGTATCGAGTCTGGCCTGATGACCACCGTTCACGCTACCACTGCTACCCAGAAGACCGTTGATGGTCCGTCTGCCAAAGACTGGCGCGGTGGCCGCGGTGCGGCTCAGAACATCATCCCGTCCTCTACCGGTGCAGCCAAAGCTGTTGGCGTAGTTATCCCGGAACTGAAAGGCCTGCTGACCGGTATGGCTTTCCGTGTTCCGACTCCGGACGTGTCTGTTGTTGACCTGACCGTTAACCTGAAGAAAGCTGCCACCTACGCAGAAATCTGCGAAGCGATGAAAGCTGCTTCCGAAGGCGCTATGAAAGGCGTTCTGGGCTACACCGAAGACGAAGTTGTATCTACCGACTTCCTGGGTGAGCGTCAGACCTCCGTATTCGATGCCAAGGCTGGTATCCAGCTGAACGACAAATTCGTTAAAGTTGTATCCTGGTACGACAACGAAATGGGCTACTCCAGCAAAGTTCTGGATCTGATCGCTCACATCTCCAAGTAATTTGGGATGCGCAATCGCGTAGCTTGAAAAAGGCGGCCATTGGCCGCCTTTTTGTTTTTCGGTTTCCCCTGATGACAGGAGTCCACATGCAATCCATTCGTCCCCTGACAGCCAATTGCAAGCTTGCCAACAATGCGGCCGGTCTGCCGGTTCTCACTATCAACAACGACTATGCCAAGGCCGAGATCAGCCTGTTTGGCGCCCATGTGCTGAGCTATCAGCGTCATGGCGAGCCGGCCTCCATCTGGCTGAGTGACAAAGCGGTGCTGGATGGCAGCAAGCCTGTTCGCGGTGGTATCCCGATCTGCTGGCCCTGGTTTGGCCCGGCGCCCGCCCGCGTCGGTAGCGGCAAGCCCTCCCACGGTTTTGCCCGTACCACCCTCTGGATGCTGGACGGGGTCTCCGATCACGCTGATGGCACGCTTGTTCATCTTTCCCTGCGCGACAGCGAGGCAACCCGCGCCCTGTGGGATCACCCCTTCGAACTGGAGCTGGACGTGCTGGTGGGCAAAGAGCTTTCGCTGGTGCTGACCACTCGCAACACAGGTAGCCAGCCGCTGACTTATAGCGGTGCGCTGCATACCTATTTGCAGATCAGCGCACCGGAGGCGGTGAGCGTGAGCGGTCTGGGCGAGCCCTATGCCGACAAGCTGACCGGACAGGATGCCAAGCAGCAGGGGGCATTGACCCTGAGTGGGCCGCTGGATCGGGTCTACTGGCAGCCAGAGGCGCTGGTGAGCGTGCAGTATGGTGAGCGCGAGACCCGGGTAGTGAGCGGTAACCACGACAGCGTGGTGGTCTGGACCCCCTGGCTGGAAGGGGCTACCGCCATGGCCGACATGAGCGACGATGGCTATCGCACTATGTTGTGTGTCGAGGCCGCCATCGCTGGCGAGGCGGGGGTGACCGTTGCGCCGGATGAAGAGCACAGTCTCTCTACCGTGATCATCTGATCAGGATGAGGTTCAGATAAATAAAGAGGGCTCCCGCGGGAGCCCTCTTTGCATCTCGTGACGGCGGCAATCAGGCGTTGCCCTGGGTCTTGAGCTTGAGTTCGGCGGCGAAATTGAGCATGCGATCGAGGGGGATCAAGGCTTTGACCCGCAGATCTTCATCGACATGGATCTCGTGGCGCTCGGCACCGTCGGTGAGCGCCTCCTTGATCGCCACCAGACCGTTCATCGCCATCCAGGGGCAGTGGGCGCAGCTGCGGCAGGTAGCGCCATCGCCACCGGTCGGTGCTTCCACCATCTCTTTCTCCGGACAGGCCTGCTGCATCTTGTAGAAGATGCCCCGATCGGTCGCCACGATCAGCTTCTGCTGGGGCAGCTCCTTGGCCGCCTTGATCAGCTGGCTGGTGGAGCCCACCGCATCGGCCAGCTCGATCACCGAGGCGGGGGATTCCGGATGAACCAGCACGGCGGCATCCGGATTCTGCTCTTTCAGCTCGCGCAGGGCGCGGGCCTTGAACTCGTCGTGGACGATGCAGTGGCCCTGCCAGCGCAGCATCTGCGCCCCGGTTTTCTTCTCGATATAGGCACCCAGATGGCGATCCGGGCCCCAGATGATTTTGTGACCCAGGCTGTCGAGGTGTTCGACGATCTCGAGCGCGATGCTGGAGGTCACCACCCAGTCAGCCCGCGCTTTGACCGCAGCCGAGGTATTGGCGTAGACCACCACGGTATGATCCGGGTTGGCATCGCAAAACGCTGAAAACTGCTCGATGGGACAGCCCAGATCGAGGGAGCATTCGGCCTCCAGCGTCGGCATCAGCACCCGCTTGTGGGGGCTCAGGATCTTGGAGGTTTCCCCCATAAAGCGCACCCCGGCGACGATCAGGGTTTGCGCCTCGTGATCGCGGCCAAAGCGGGCCATCTCCAGCGAGTCACCGACGAAACCGCCGGTGGCTTCGGCCAGCGCCTGGATCTCGGGATCCGTGTAGTAATGGGCGACCAGTACCGCCTTGCGCTCCTTGAGCAGCGCCTTGATTTCTGTGGTCAAGGTCGTTCTCTGCTCGGCACTCAGGGGAAGAGGTTTGGCCGGAAAGGGGTAGTCCATTGCGACTACCGGCGGGACACTGCTCAGTGCATTGCTCATTGCGACTGTTCCATCAACGCTCGGGAAGGCAAAAATTATAACCAGAAGCCTGCCACAAACCCATCAACAAATCGGGTGAAGCGCAAGTGGGCGAATATACTCAAGTAATTCGTTGTTATTCTGCCATAAGGAGTTGTCGCATGAAGCAACGTTCCCTCAAGTTCAAGTTGTTGTGCCTTACCATGGGGCTGTTTCTGCTGACCGGGCTGGCCATGACCCTGTTGCAATCGGCCTCTTTCAGCTCCCTTCGCAACATGGTGATGACCCAGACCAGCGATGCACTGGAAGAGGAGGTTTCCCGCAGTCTGCAGTATCAGGCAGAACGCTATGCCATCCAGATTGCCTCGCTGATGCAGAACTCCTATCAGATCCCCCTGACCGTGACCGCCCAGATTGAAGCCGGGATGGCCAAACCGGAACTGCGGTTGTCGCGGCCCCAAGTGGAGTCGTTGCTCGGCAGCAGCCTGCAGCAAGCGAGCGGGATTAGCTCCATTTATGCCCAGTTTGAACCGGATGGCTATGATGGCGAGGATGGCAACTGGCTGGGCGGAGCCAGCCACTCGGTGGCAGGCAAGGGGAGTCTGGAGGTCTATTTCACCAAGGATCAGGGAGGGGCCGTCGCCCAGCAAGCGGTGGACGCTGCTGCCAGCGAGGCCAAGTTTGATACCTCCCTCAACGAGTTCGGCATTCGCAACAGCGAGTGGTATCTCTGTGGTCGCGATACCCGCCAGCCCTGCCTGATGGAGCCTTATCTCTACGAAATCAACCCGGGCAACAAGATGCTCATGACCAGTCTGACTGTGCCCGTGCTGCGTGACGGCAAGTTTGTCGGGCTGGCCGGGGTGGATATGAACCTGCCCATCTTCCAGCAACTGGCTGAAAACCTTGGCAAGAGCCTCTATGACAACAAGGCGGATGTGACCCTGGTCAGCAAGATGGGGCTGATTGTGGGCAGCAACCGCTATGCCGACAAGCTGGGCCGTCCACTCAAGGAGGTGGGCCTGACCCTGCCTGACGGTCGGCCGGTCAGCAGCGACAGTGACTTCATTCTTCATCAGCCCATTCGGGTTGAAGCAGCCAATACCCAGTGGTGGTTGATGATCAAGGTGCCCAAGGCGCTGGCGCTCGGCAAGGCGCACGCCATCAGCAATGAACTGGGCGCCCTGCTGGTGGATGGCCAGCGGCAGCAGATCATCGCCATGGGCGGGATTACCCTGCTGGTGCTGGGGCTGCTGGTCTGGTTTATCCAGACCATTACTGCGCCACTTTCTCTTATCAGCCGCCATGTGGGTCATCTCTCCAGCAACGAGGGTGACCTGACCCAGCAGATGGAGATCGACACCCATCAGGAGCTGATCGATCTGGGGTCCCAGCTCAATGCCTTCCTCGGCAAGCTGCGGGGCATGGTGCAAATGAGCAAGGGGATCGGTCAGCAGGTCTACCAGCAGGCGCGGGAGATGAAACATACCGCCGACACCATGCGCAACAGTCTGGACGAGCAGAATCTGGAGCTGGAGAGCGTGGTGAGCGCCATGCACCAGATGAGTACCACTGCAGTCAGCGTGGCAGGTTATGCCGAGCAGGCGGCGCAGGAGTCGGAAGCGGCGACCCACCACATCAATACCGCCCAGCAGACCCTCAGCAATGCCCGCAACGAGATCCATACTCTGGTCGGCGATATGCATGAGGCGGATAAGGCGGTGGCGCTGGTGGCCCAGCGCAGCACCAATATCAGCCGGATCCTCGATGTGATCCGCGCCATTGCCGAGCAGACCAATCTACTGGCCCTCAATGCCGCCATCGAGGCGGCGCGGGCGGGTGACATGGGCCGCGGCTTTGCAGTGGTGGCGGACGAGGTACGGGCGCTGGCGACCAAAACTCGTGAATCGACCGATGAGATTGGCCAGCTGATTGGCAGTTTGCAGACCGAGGTGAGCAGCAGCCAGCGTCTGATGAATACCGGTATCGAGCGCTCCACTACCACGGTGCAGGGCACCGAGCAGGCGTTCGAGGCACTCAATCGGGTGGTGGCCCAGATCCAGCAGATCCACGACCACATCAGTCAGGTAGCCACCGCCGCCGAGCAGCAGAGTGCGGTGAGCGACACCATCAACCAGAACCTGATGCGGATCGGTGATACCGCCAACGTGATTGGGCAGGAGGCCACCTCCAGCCATCAGCTGAGCGAAGCGCTGGAGCAAGCAGCCACGGCGCTGGCCAGTCAGCTCGATCGGCTGCGTACCTGAGTGGCTGCCAGAGAGACAAAAGCCCGCGAGCGATCGCGGGCTTTTTTATGACTCGATGGCAGAGTTGCGTCAGTTGCGGGGTTCAACCAGCAGGATGTGGGAGTCGGCCCCCACTACCCTGACCTTGCTGCCCGCAGGCAGCGACTCGTCGCAGCGCACCGTCCAGACCGTATCGTCCAGATGTACCCGGCTGGTGCCCTGGGCGACATCATCCAGCAGGGTCAGCTCGCGGCCCATATAGCTCTGCATCCGCTCGTTGATGGTGCTGGCGGCATCCTGACCCGAGTTGTCACGCTGGTGTTGCCAGCGCCACCAGGCCCAGGTGGTGAGCAGGGATTGCACCGCAAACAGCAGCAACTGCGCCTGCCAGCCAAAGGGCCAGATCAGCAGCAGCAGGCCCACTTCCAGCGCGGCGATGCCGGTCCAGAGCAAAAAGCCCACCGAGCCGAGCACCTCGATGGCCAGCAGAATGAAGCCGAGCCCCAGCCAGTGCCAGTGGGTCAGCCCCTCTAACAGGGCAGTCATGACTTACTGCCCTTGCCATCTTTGTTGAACAGCTCGGCCATGCCAGCCACCGAGCCAATCAGGCTGCCCGCTTCCAGCGGCATCATGATGATCTTGCTGTTGGGGCCTTCACCGATGCGGGCCAGTGCTTCGGTATATTTCTGGGCTACGAAGTAGTTGATGGCCTGCAGGTCTCCTTCCGCAATTGCCTGGGAAACCATGTGGGTCGCCTTGGCTTCCGCCTCGGCAGCCCGCTCCCGCGCTTCGGCGGCGAGGAAGGCGGCCTGACGCTCACCCTCGGCTTTGAGGATCTGGGACTGCTTTTCGCCTTCCGCTTTCAGGATCTTGGACTGGCGCACCCCTTCGGCCTCCAGTACCTCGGCCCGTTTCTGGCGCTCGGCCTTCATCTGGGCGTTCATCGCCTCGACCAGTGCCAGCGGCGGGCGCACATCTTTAATCTCGATGCGGGTCACCTTGATGCCCCAGGGGGCGGTGGCGGCATCCATGGTGCGCAACAGCTTCTCGTTGATGGTGTCGCGCTGGGAGAGCATCTCGTCCAGCTCCATGGCGCCGAGCACGGTGCGCATATTGGTCATGGTGAGATTGCGGATGGCGCTGGTGAGATCGTTGACCTCATAACCCGCTTTGCGGGCATCCACCACCTGCACAAAGCTGATGGCGTCGATGGTGACGTTGGCGTTATCGCGGGAGATCACCTCTTGTGCCGGGATATCCAGCACCTGCTCCATCATGATGATCTTGTGGCCGACCCGATCCACGTAGGGGATCAACAGGTTGAGGCCCGGGGTCAGGGTGCGGGTGTAGCGGCCGAAGCGCTCCACCGTCCAGTTGTAGCCCTGGGGCACTATCTTGATGCCCGCGCTCAGGGTGGCGAGCACCAGGAACACGAAAATCCCTAGCACAATCAATGATTCATTCATCATTTAGCTCCTTATGAAACACAGTCCCTAGCCTATGGTCTGGCGTCAGGTACCACAAGTGACTTTGTACGCCTTTGTCATGAATTGGCTTTGCTAATTACCAAAACGCATTAAAAAGCATTTTTTATTATTTTGAGGGATAAGCTGCCCTGCCTATAGTCGCCCCATATTAGTCGTGTTCCGAGGGATGGGCCGAAATGGATTATTTACCTATGTTTGCCAAGTTGGAAGGCCGCCCGGTACTGCTGGTGGGCGGGGGCGAGGTTGCCCTGCGCAAGGCGCGCCTGCTGCTGGCGGCCGGTGCCCGGCTGACCCTGGTCTCCCCGGAGCTTGAACCGGAATTTGCGGAATTCACCGGTCGTTTCACCCATCTGGCGGAGCGCTTCACCCCGGCCCATCTGGCTGGCCAGATTTTGGTGGTGGCGGCGACCGACAACCTCGAAGTCAACGCCCTCGTTTATCAGAGCGCCAACCAGCTGGGTCTGTTCGTCAACGTGGTGGATGACCCCAAACGCTCCAGCTTTATCTTCCCCTCGATCATCGATCGCTCGCCGCTGATGGTAGCGGTCTCCAGTGGCGGCAAGGCGCCGGTGCTGGTGCGCCTGTTGCGTGAGCGGTTGGAGAGCCTGCTGCCGCGCCATCTTGGCGGGCTGACCGAGCTCTCCGGCCGGGTCCGTGACAAGGCCAAGCGGGTGCTCTCCTCGATTTCCGATCGTCGTCGCTTCTGGGAGCGCGCCTTTGCCTCCAACACCCTCGCCAGCCTGATTGAAAAAGAGGATTGGCAAGGTGCCGAGCAGTGGCTGAGTGATGGCCTCGATCAGGCGAAAAGCGAAGTGGGCGAGGTGGTATTGGTCGGCGCGGGCCCCGGTGATCCGGGCCTGCTGACCCTCAAGGCGCTGCAACAGATTCAACAGGCTGAAGTGGTGCTCTACGACCAGCTGGTCTCCGCCGAGATCCTCGATCTGGTGCGCCGCGACGCCACTCTGGTGTCGGTTGGCAAGAAGGCGGGAGCCCACAGCGTGCCGCAGGAGGAGACCAATCGCCTGCTGGTGGAATACGCCAAGGCGGGCAACCGGGTGGTGCGGCTGAAAGGGGGCGATCCCTTTATGTTTGGTCGTGGCGGCGAAGAGCTGGAAGTGCTGGCCGATGAAGGCATCCCCTTCTCGGTAGTGCCCGGCATCACGGCCGCCGCCGGGGCCACCGCCTATGCCGGCATTCCGCTCACTCACCGTGATTACGCCCAGAGCGCCGTCTTTATCACTGGCCATTGCCAGAAAGAGGGCAAGGAGCCCGACTGGCAGCAGCTCGCCGCCACCAGTCAGACCCTGGTGATCTACATGGGGCTGATGCGCTCCGAGCATATCCAGCAGCAACTGGTGGATCACGGCCGAAGCCAAGCCACTCCCATCGCCATTATCGAGCGCGGCACCACATCCCGTCAGCGGGTGCTGACCGGCACGCTTGCCGACTTGGCCGAGCTGGCCAAACAAGCGGTGAGCCCGTCGCTTATCGTCATCGGCGAAGTGGTTGCCCTACGCGATCGGCTGGCTTGGTTTGGAGAAAAAAGCGGCGAGCAGCAGCGCGCTAACCCGGATCTCGATGGCTGCGACCTCAAGCTGGTGCAGCTGGCCTGACCGAGAAAGAGATATTTGATGCGGCTGCCGGTGCGGCCGCGCACTGAACCCCCCAGCGCCCCGAGCAGGCGCATAAGCAATGACCCGAGGACCAACATGGACCGTGAAAGATTGACCCACTTGCAGCAGCCGAACGCGGAGAGCAGTCATGCAGGTGTCTCTCGTGAAAGATTGACACATCTGCAGCAGCTGGAAGCCGAGAGCATCCATATCATCCGCGAGGTAGCTGCCGAATTTGAAAACCCGGTGATGATGTACTCCATCGGCAAGGACTCCTCCGTCATGCTGCACCTGGCCCGCAAGGCCTTCTATCCGGGCAAGATCCCGTTCCCCTTGCTCCACGTCGATACCGACTGGAAGTTCAAGGAGATGATCAAGTTCCGCGACGAGACCGCCAAAAAGTACGGGCTGGATCTTATCGTCCACAAGAACCCGGAAGGGCTCGCCATGGGCATCAACCCCTTCGTCCACGGCAGCGGCAAGCACACCGACATCATGAAGACCGAGGCGCTCAAGCAGGCGCTCAACAAATACGGCTTCGACGCCGCTTTCGGTGGCGCGCGCCGCGACGAGGAGAAGTCCCGTGCCAAGGAGCGGGTCTACTCATTCCGTGACAAGTCTCACCGCTGGGATCCGAAAAACCAGCGTCCCGAGCTGTGGCGGGTCTACAACAGCCAGGTCAACAAGGGGGAGAGCATCCGGGTGTTCCCGCTCTCCAACTGGACCGAGCTGGATATCTGGCAATACATCTATCTGGAAAAGATCGACATAGTGCCGCTCTACTTCGCCGCTTACCGTCCGGTGGTGGAGCGCAACGGCATCAAGATCATGGTGGATGACGATCGTATGCCCATTGGCCCGGAAGACGAAGTGAAGCAGGAACTGGTGCGCTTCCGCACCCTCGGTTGCTACCCGCTGACCGGGGCCATCGAATCCGATGCCACCACCTTGCCGGAAATTATTGAAGAGATGCTGCTCACCACCTCGAGCGAGCGGCAAGGGCGGCTGATTGACCACGATCAGGCCGGCTCCATGGAGCAGAAGAAGCGTCAGGGATATTTCTAAGGAGTCGTCAGCATGAACAGCCATATTCAGACCGCCATCACCGAACAGGGCATCGAAGCCTATCTGCACGCCCAGCAGCACAAGAGCCTGCTGCGTTTTCTCACCTGCGGCAGCGTGGATGACGGCAAGAGCACCCTTATCGGTCGCCTGCTGCACGACTCCCAGCAGATCTATGAAGATCAGCTCAAAGCGCTGGAGTCCGACAGCCAGAAGCTTGGCACCACCGGCGAGAAGCTGGACCTGGCGCTGCTGGTAGACGGCCTGCAGGCCGAGCGCGAGCAGGGCATCACCATCGACGTGGCCTACCGCTACTTCTCCACCGCCAAGCGCAAATTTATCATCTCGGATACCCCGGGCCACGAGCAGTACACCCGCAACATGGCCACCGGCGCCTCTACCTGCGATCTGGCCATCATTCTGATCGATGCCCGCAAGGGTGTGCTGGATCAGACCCGCCGCCACAGCTTTATCGCGAGCCTCTTGGGCATCAAGCAGTTCGTGGTGGCGGTCAACAAGATGGATCTGGTGGAGTTCAGTCAGGAGGTGTTTGAGCGCATCAGTGCCGACTACCGAGAGTTCGCCAAGAAGCTCAGCGTCGACACCATCCATATCGTGCCGGTCTCGGCACTGGACGGTGATAACGTGGTCAACCAGAGCGACAAGCTGGCCTGGTATCAGGGCGAAACCCTGCTTGCTCTGCTGGAGTCTGCCGAGGTTGAGCGCGAGCTGGAGCGCCATCCGGTGCGCCTGCCGGTGCAGTATGTGAACCGCCCCAACCTCGATTTTCGCGGCTTCGCGGGCACGCTCGCCTCTGGCATTCTGCGGGTGGGCGACCGGCTTGCGGTGCTGCCGTCGGGCAAGGAGAGCACAGTGACCCGCATCGTCACCTTCGACGGCGATCTGGAGTACGCCCTGCCGGGTCAGGCCATCACAGTCACCTTCGCCGACGAGATCGACATCAGCCGCGGCGACCTGCTGGTGGATGCCGCCAAGCAGCCGCAAGTGACCCAGAATGTGCTGGCCCATATCGTCTGGATGGGGGAGGAGTCCCTGCAACCGGGCCGGGTCTACGACGTCAAACTGGCCACCAAGAAGAGCCGTGGTCAGGTGGAGGCTATCCGCCACCGCATCGAGATCAACAAGCTGGACGAGCTGCCTGCGAGCGAGCTCAAGCTCAACGAGATTGGCCTGTGCGAGCTCAGCCTCACCGACCCGGTGGCGTTCGACCCGTATCAGGAGATCCGTGATACCGGCAGCTTTATCCTGATCGACCGGCTGACCAACGTCACCGTCGGCGCTGGCATGATAGTGGAAGGCTTGGCGGCCAAAGCGGCAAAAGGGCACTACAGCGAGTTTGAGATCGAGCTCAACGCCCTGGTGCGCAAGCACTTCCCGCACTGGCAAGCCCTTGCCATCGGTAACGACACAAGCAAGGAGTAAGCCCATGACCTGGCAACAATTCCTGGTGCTGGGTCTGCTGGCTGCTCTCGTGGCCCTGCTGATCCAGGGCAAACTCCGCCCGGCGCTGCTCTTCTCGGGCGCCGTGCTCATCACCTACCTGAGCGGGCTGGCGGATATCAACGCCGTGATGGCGGGCTACACCAACAGTGCCCTGCTGACGCTGGTGCTGTTGCTGCTGGTGTCGTTGGCGGTGGAGAAGACCCGCATCATGAGCTGGTTCGCCAATCTGGTGGGCACGGGTTCATTCAACAAGGTGCTGGTGAAGGTGTGGTTCTCCACCGCCTTCCTGTCTGCCTTCGTCAACAACACCGCCGTGGTGGCCTCCATGCTGGGAGCGGTCAAACGCAACCCCAACCATGCGCCATCGCGGCTGCTGCTGCCCATGTGCTTCGCGGCCACTTTTGGCGGGGTGCTGACCCTGATCGGCACCTCCACCAACCTGATCGTCAACAGCTTCCTCATCAAGATGGGGGTACCGCCGCTCGGCATGTTCGACTTCTTTATGGTGGGGGCGGGTACCCTGCTGACCGGTCTGGTGGCCGTGCTGCTGTTTGCCCGCCACCTGCCGGAGCAGGATACCGAGATGAGCCGGGAATCTGGCTACTTTCTCGAAGCCAAGGTGGGCGCCGGTTCACCGCTGGCGGGGCGCAGCGTCAAGGAGAACGGCCTGCGCAGCCTGAAAAGCCTCTATCTGGCAGAAATCATTCGCGGCGAGCAGGTGATCTGCCCGGTGCAGCCGGAACACGAGCTGCACGAAGGGGACGTACTGCTGTTTTGTGGCGATGTGGAGAGCGTCGGTGTGTTGCAGGAGATGAAGGGGCTGGATCTCTACGGCCAGCACCGCCTCAACGGCCAGCATCTGGTGGAGGTGATCGTCAGCCACAGCTCGCGGCTGGTGGGTCAGACCATCAAGGATGCCGAATTTCGCACCCACTTCGATGCGGTGGTACTGGCGGTGCGCCGTGGCGAAACCCAGCTTACCGGTGGCCTCGGCCAGATTGAGCTGCACGCCGGTGATACCCTGCTGCTGGCCCCCGGCCCCCAGTTTGCCCGCAACAAGTCGCTGGGGCGGGAGTTTGTGGTGGTGAGCGGGCTGGAAGCCTCCACCCGTCTCGATGGCAAGCGCAGCGCCGCCGTGGTGCTGGGCTTTCTCGGGGTGCTGGCGCTCTCGGTATTCGATCTGGTGCCGCTGTTCAAGGGCTTGCTGCTGATGCTGGTGGCGCTGCTGCTCACCCGCATCCTGACCCTGGACGAGATCCGCCGCCGCTTTCCGCTGGATATCTGGCTGGTGGTGGGCGGGGCGCTCGCCATCGCCGATCAGCTCGAAAAGAGCGGGCTGGCGAAGCTTATCGCCGACTGGCTGATGGGGGAGTTTAACGGTGCCAGCCCCATCATCGCCTTTATCGGTATTTATGTGTTTACGCTGGTGCTGACCGAGCTGATGAGCAACAACGCCGCCGCCGCGCTGGCCTTCCCCATGGGCTACCAGCTGGCGCTCAGCATGGATGTCTCGACCATGCCGTTTATTCTGGCGGTGCTGTTCGGGGCGAGCTCCAGCTTTATCCTGCCCTATGGCTACCAGACCAACCTGATGGTCTATGCCGCGGGCAACTACAAGATGCCGGACTACCTCAAGCTGGCCCTGCCGGTCTCGCTGGCCTATAGCCTCGGGGTGATTGTGATGGTGCCCCTGCTGTTTCCGTTTTAAGGCATAAGTGCCAATCAAGGAGTCTGGGATGAGCAATGCCATGGCATCAGCACGTTGTCGGCGGATAGTCCGAGGCGGCTCCCAGTGGTGCCGGACAGTTTAAGTTTTGAGGCGTGAGCGCCAAGCAAGGAGTGTGGGATGAGCAATATCGTGTGGCACAAGCATGCCGTCGACAAACAGAGCCGGGCCGAGCTTAAAGGGCAAAAACCGCTGGTGATCTGGTTTACCGGGCTGTCGGGGGCGGGCAAATCGACCCTGGCAGGGGCGCTGGAACAGGCGCTGGCGGCACAAGGCAAGCACACCTATCTGCTGGATGGGGACAATGTGCGCCACGGCCTCTGCGGGGATCTCGGTTTCGATGATGCTGCGCGGCAGGAGAATATCCGCCGGGTCGGCGAGGTGGCAAAGCTGATGGTGGATGCGGGCCTGATCGTGCTCACCGCCTTTATCTCGCCGTTCCGTGCCGAGCGGGCGCTGGTGCGCAGCCTCTTGGGCGAAGGGGAGTTTGTCGAAGTCTTTGTCGATACGCCGCTCGCCATCTGTGAAGAGCGCGATCCCAAGGGGCTCTATAAAAAGGCGCGGGCAGGGGAGATCACGAATTTTACCGGTATCGACTCCGCCTACGAGGCGCCGGAGCAGCCGGAAATCCATCTGCTGAATGCCGGTAAATCAGTAGAGGTGCTGGTGGATGAGCTGATGACTGCGCTAAGGCTGAGAGGGCTTATCGACTGATGTCTGTATGGGGATAGTATTTACCGAGCATTAATAGCAGAGGGGGCCTTGGCCCCCATTGTTATTGTTGCCAGATATTTACCCTGTCATCGCTATCACTCCATCAGAATGCTCTGGTTAATATTATTTTTTATATAAGCACAACAGTGAAAAATTAATGTTGATAGTTATGGCGATCCTGTTGGGCTAGGAAAAATGTTATGTTTCCCAAATATCTGTTCAAGGACGTCAATTGATTTTTCAGATAGTTCTTGGGTAAAGAGCAAAGTTAGATTATGTTTTGCGCGAGAGCAGCTTACGTAAAACAAGTTTCGATTTCGCTCAAATGTATCTTTCTTATCTGCTGGATAAGAACCATCCATCCATTCCAACATCTGGTTCCAGTTATACTGGTTCCAGCCTCGACCACAGATGACAAGCACATTATCAAACTGAGCCCCCTTCACTCCGTGTTTTGTTGAAAATGGAGTTTTGTCTTCGATATAGTTTCCCAAGCTTGAGACTTCTTGATAGTTTATGGAGCGAAAGTTATCAAGTTTTTTAATAAATCTTGCCTCATCCTCTTCCAGTTCTTCCGATGGTTTTGATTGAAGATTTTTGAATTTATTTTCTAAGTCTTCTACTTTTGATGGTGGTCTAGGTGTTTTTGTTTCCATCAAAAGGTCCAGAATATCACCAATCTTTCCACTGTTACTTATTTTTAGAGCTTTATCAAGATTCTCCCGCCAGCTAGTTTTATCGGATTGGCGTTTCAATTGAGGATGATTTTTTGTATTAATCTGTAGCAATTCACCATATTGCTTGTTTTCATATGAAGATAGGGTTGGCTCTACAACGTCAAGAAAGAATTTGATATATTTATCATTCTTTTTCAAGTAGTCATCAGTGTGGGGGAAACAGTCTGCTAGATTCTTGAATTTCTGTTCGCTCGCAATTAGATTATTTGTTAGAAATAAAATTTTGGTCTTTTGAGGAGACATATCCCAACCATCAGAAATCATCAGTGATTTCGTTTTTAAGATAAAGTCTTTCACATCAGACTCAGGAAGGTCATCTTTCCAATGTCCACCACCTTTGCCATCTCTTCTATCTCCAACCCAGTCATTAGAATGAAAAACCTTTATAATACCCTCTGAATTCGGATCCGACACCGCCTGTGGAAGGGCAGGCCGCATTCTATTCAAACATTGCACAATGTTCTTATCTGACCGAAAATTAGCTTTTTTGCCGATCTCTACGATTTTTTCTTTGGTGCTGGAAATCAAGCCACATGCTGAAGATCCATATATTTTTTGCCAATGGTCACCAAAAAGACCAACCATCACACCAGAATTATTATCTATGATATTATCAACAATACTTGCCGCTAGTTCGCGATCAGTGTCCTGATATTCGTCAATAAACACTATTGGGAACTTACTTTTTAGTAATTTTTGAAACTTAGGATAAGCAAGCATACGAGCCATTAACATCACTATGTCATCATGGTGCAAGGTTATCTCTCTTTCATTGATCGAAGGAAATCCTAGCTCGTATTTAACTGCTTGATTATGTATTCCTATAGAGTCAGATATTCTTTGCTGCCATTTCCCATCTAGCTCGGGAATGAGCTCCCTTAATTTAGCCTGATAGTGTTGCAAAATACTCCAGCAAAAAGCATGAATGGTGTCGGCAAAAATAACTGGATGATTGTCAGTTCTGTCTTTTATTTCGTTTTTTGCTACATTCGTGTAAGTAATACAGGCAATTTGCTGCCGTTTACTCAGCAATAAATCTGCTTGATGTGATATCAGATATTTGATGGATTCAATTAGTGAATAGGTTTTGCCTGCTCCTGCGCCAGCTTCCAAGCGAAAACACAAGTTGTTATCAAGACAATGCCTAATTTGCTTAAGTGCCTCGACAGAAGCCTGCTCTGCTGGATTTAAGAGTGTCATTTTTGTTCTCCTTCATCATTGCCTGAGTCATCCTTGTCCAACCACTTCAAGCCATCGCGAATATACTTTGGAACAACCCAATCAGTTTTATCCACTGCGAACTCAATCGCAAAATTAGCCTTGCTTTCATTCCCTATTTCTTTGGCCTTTTCAAATACTGCTTGCTCTAGCTCCTCGCCATGTAAACCATCTAAATTAAATAGATTAATATTCGCAAGAATAAATGCATCTTCAAAGCTTCTTCCACACAAACCATTCTCATCGACTTGAAAGGCTATGCAACGGCTTCCAGACATTTTGGAGACCTCATTTTTAGAGCGTATTTCTTCTAGAGTGGAATATCTATCCTTACCAAACCATTTTGACAGACCTATATTACTAGAATGCGTTCCCTTACTAACTATCGATGCTGGATATGTTGTCGATTTTTCACCTTTTGTCTTTCTGACAGAGTCCAAGTCAGTAATAAATAATGTCTTGAGCTCAAGAAAATCAATGAATTTATAGAAATGGTGCGCATATGCCCCCCCTATCTCAACAACAGATAAATACTTTCTCCTCAAACTTAATTTGTTGACTTGATCTGATTTTTTTATCATTTCAGGTAAGAGTATTCTTTCTGTAGCTCCTTCAATTAGAATCGCTCTATCTGCAAAATAGAGGTCACACTTTGTCAGTGTTAAGTACTTATGTAAAAATTCTTTATCTATTTTTGTTTCATCACTGCAAAACGCTGTCCCCAAATCTTTAACCTTGGTTTCCTTGCCACTTTTAGACAGGAAATAGCGTACTTTGCTAAAATCTGTCTCATTAGCAATATGAGATGAATGAGTGCTGACCACAAATTGAACCGGCCATGTATTTCCGTCATTCAACTTATTCTGGAACTCTTTAACTATTTCACCTAGTTGTCGAATAAACACCTCCTGCATTTGAGGGTGTAGGTGTGCTTCGGGTTCTTCAATAAATATCAAGTGACCTTTCGGGGGCGTGGGTTGTGTCTGGTATTCTCTGAAGTACTCATAAATTCTGAAGAGGATAAATATTAAGTTACGTACACCTAACCCGTTATAGGTTTCGGGTAGAGTAAAATGATCATCGCCTTCATAAAATATTCTAGTGTTGCTCTCTAAAAGGGATTTTACGTTTAATTCAGTGGCTGCACTTAAGTTTGGGTCTTGTAATCCTGGGTAGCCGAATATATTTAGTGTTGGTAAAAGATTTTTGACTTTCTGTTGAAAATCAGTGTCTACTTTTTCTTGAAGCGCTTCAACTACCTGATTAATTTCTTCAGATTTTGCTTTAAATGCTTCGGGGGCGCCAGAACTGTTTGCACTTTTAAATATATTCCCAAGCGACTTCCCAAGTACGTCACGTTCGCTATGGGTTTCGTCATCAAGGCCTCTCTGTGCATTGATTAACCCTGATAGAATGAGTCTTTTAAAAGATGAAAAATCAAGCCTAATCTTGTTCTTAAAATTGTTAGGCTCAATTGCATATATTACGGGTTCATAATACTCATTTATCAACCCCTTGAGGTCTGAGAAATATTTTTTTCGATCATTAATGTCCAGAGTCTGAAAGAAGTCTTTAATCTTTCCATCCTTCAATTGATAGGAAACCAAGACACAAGTTTCAAAAAGAGAATCATCTAGATCGATGATAAAGTCTCCTAGGACCCCAAAGTCATCTTCATTATCTTTATAATCAATGCGGAGTTCTAGTTCTATCGTAGGCATTAGGGCTCGAATTTCCTTATCTTCAGCAGAGCCTGAAAATTTTTCTAGAGCCATCTCAAACATTTTCAAGCATGACTGATTAAAATCCTCATATCGAACCTTCGGACCTGCTGGATTAAGGAAACTTCTGAAAATTTCTGCAAAGGATGTTTTCCCTGTGTTGTTTCGGCCGACGATCAAGGTCGTTTCATAGTCCAAGGTCATACATACATCTTTCAGTAATCTATAGTTTTTTATTCTAATGCTTTTAATTTTCATTCATATCTCCAATGTAT
Source organism: Aeromonas sp. 602396 (assembly GCF_049173735.1). NCBI lineage: Bacteria > Pseudomonadati > Pseudomonadota > Gammaproteobacteria > Aeromonadales > Aeromonadaceae > Aeromonas > Aeromonas sp. 602396. The sequence continues at coordinate 37,238 of NZ_JAAKSD010000014.1, forward strand.
TTATTATAAATATAATAATCAGTATTGTTATCTTAAGGCGCTATGTGGTTACACATTAAATAAATGCCCAGTTATATGGGCTATGTTCATTGATAGAAATCAAGGTGGTATAGCATAGGCTATGATAAGCGGCAGTAATTACTTCGTTTCTATATTTTAAATAAGCAAGCTAGGTTTTTAATGCTTGCAAAATCCGCCATATTAATTTTAACTGAAATAAAAAGGAAATTATTCTGAGTGGTGCCTAGCATGCCTCTACTTAATTAGATGAGTTGTTAGCTAACGCTACCGCCCCTGAATTTCAGCCTCCAGTCTGCTGCTTGTTACCGGCGTTTTGGCACTGGCTTGGCTCATGGCTGACTCCGACAAGAGGTTGCCAAGCGGCAATGTTACCGAACGGGGCTGGGGTGAAAAGCGCAAGCGGGCGGTTTTCTGAGCAAGATCAACAAATTAATCAGTAACGGGCGGTGAGATGGCCGCGCAACAGCGGCGGTCATCAGTGCAGGGGAAAATCGGACAGTGAAGCGAGAGTACCGCCCTCTTGCTGGCGGGCATTAATAAACCCTATGGGCCCTTGGGCCCATAGGGTTTTTCTGCGGTGATTGTTTGTGTAGTTGTTATCTGGCTTGGCGTATCGGCACGGCGCGGGTGGCGGCCACTTCGTAGCGGCTCTGGGTTGCCGGAGCGCCCTTCTGGAACTGGCGTACCAGCCGGTCGAGATCGCTCAACTGGTTTACCAGCTGGGTGATGCCGTGCACGGCGTGCTGGCTGCCAACGCTGGAGTCATCGGCCAGGGTCTTGATGCTGAGCACGTTGCGGTTGATCTCGGCGGTGACGTGGAACTGCTCCTGCACCGCCTGGGCAATCTGGCCGCTGCCGGAGGCGACCTGCTGCAGCATATTGTTGATTTGCTGGAGTATATTGCCGGTCGCGGTGGCCTTCTGCTGGCAACTGTCGGCAAGTTGGCAGCCCTTCTCCATCGCTTGCTCAGCCTCGCCAGAGCTGTTTTGCAGCTCGGTGATCATCTTCTGGATCTCGCTGGTCGAGGATTGGGTCTTGATGGCGAGCGTGCGGATCTCGTCAGCCACCACCGAGAAGCCGCGACCCGCTTCGCCAGCCCGGGCCGCTTCGATGGCGGCATTGAGGGCCAGCAGGTTGGTCTGGTTGGCGATGTTGTTGATCACATCGAGGATGCCGTCGATATCGCGGCAGTGGCCGACCAGCGCACTGATCACGCTCTTGGAGGTGATCAGCTCGCTGTTCATGCCTGCCACGGCAGCCACGGTTTCGGCCACGCTACTGTTGCCGCTCTTGAACAGCACGGCCGTTTCATCCAGCAGGCTGGAGGAGTCTGTCGAACTTTGCGACACCTCGCGAATGGACTCCGACATCTCGGTCACGGCAGTGGCTACCTGATTGGTTTCGGCCTGCTGCTGTTGCAGGTTGTCGGTGATGGATTCGGCGTTGCGCAGATCCCCCTCGGCGGCCTGCAGGATCTTGCTGCAAGTCTGCTGGGTGCGGGCCAGCACGGCGTTGAACTCGGCCTGATTCATCACCATCGAGAGTTCGATGGCAGCGATGTTGTCCACCTTGTTGGTGTAGAGCAGCTGCATCAGCGGGTTGTCAAAGCGGCTGCGGGCCATCTTGTTGAGCTTGCCGAGGCGACGGGAGAGGGCATTCAGGGTGATGGCCGCTATCGCCAGCGGCAGGGCGGCCAGCGCCAGTTGCCAGTTCATATCGTGGCTGTAGCCCAGGGCAAACATGGCGAGCAGGCTCAGCAGCAGACAGAGGTTGATAGCCAGGGTATGGGAGAAGGTGGGCAACTTGAGCGCCAGCGGCAGCTTGTTGTTGCGAAGGTCGGCATAGACCTTCTCGGCCCGCTGTTTGATCTCCTCGCTCGGGGCGGTGCGTACCGACTGATACTCCACCACCCGGCCACTGGCATCCTTGATGGGGGTGACAAAGGCGCTGACCCAGTAGTGATCGCCATTCTTGCAGCGATTTTTCACCGGCCCCATCCAGCTCTTGCCATCCCTGATGTGACCCCACAGATCGGCAAAGGCCTGTTTCGGCATGTCAGGATGGCGCACCAGATTGTGGTGTTCCCCCTTCAGCTCGTCGAGCGAGAAGCCTGCAATATCGCAGAACTCATCGTTGGCGTAGGTGATGCGGCTCTCCAGATCCGTGGTGGAGATCAGGCTCTGGTGGTCTGGATAGAGACGTTCTCTTTGGGTAACCGGTTGATTGATTCTCATGACCTTGCTCCCGAGCTGTGGTGGTTAAATTTTGATCTGCATCAAGACATGTGCAAAGGGCGGGCCAGCTGGCAAAAACTAATGATTGATGTGTTATTAGCGAGGTTTGGAGAGGAAAAACGCGTGGTTGTTTGCAATATGCAACGGAGCTGACGGGGTGTGCCTCTGCGGCATCTGCAATTTGCAACCTATTCTGGTCAAGCCCATGAGCTTGGAGTCAGCAGCTGGATGCGAAGGAGCCACGAACCGACGGGGCATCCGCTGCCCCGCCAGAGATCAGGGGAGAGGGTCGGGAGCGGGTGAGGAGGGGGCGCTGACGAGCTGCATCACTTCAATCTGGATCCCCTGCACCAGCACGGTTTTCAGATCCTGCAGGTACTCCTCCAGCGGTGACTCTTGCAGCAGCTGGGCAAGCTCGTTGCCCACCGGGGTGAGGCGGTAGTAGAGCAGGGTGATGTTGTTCTGCTTGCACTGCAGCCGCCAGCGCTGGTTGCCAAACTCCAGCTCGACCCCATCGGCGGGCAGCGGGCCTGACTCCAGCTCCGCGCGATGCAGCAGCCCGAGCTCAAACAGTTGCAGCAGGGCGTTGTAGGGCAGTCGGTATTTGCCAAGGCCAAGGCGCGTTGCTTTGGCGCGACTCAGCAGGGTGGCCCCCTTGTGCAGCCCCAGCAGCAGTCGTTGCTCGTCGCTGCCGGTGTAGTGGCAGGTCAGCGAGCAGATGCGCTGGAACAGCTGGGCCTCGCGCTGGGTCATCTCTTTGAGGGTGGCGAGGGCCCGGATGGAGAAGCGGCCCGGGGTGGCGACTTCCAGCGCGAAGATCCGCCCCCACAGCTGCTGCATCGGCACCATGCTGATATCTTCCGCCAGTTGCAGGAAGCGGGTCAGCCAGTCGCTGTCCATCTCGCCGCCGGCGGCCGTCTCTTCGCAGTGGCGGGAGGCCATCACCATGATGGCTTCCAGATTGCGCTGGCGGGCGGCCTGATCCGCCAGATGGCGAAAGGTGGCGCGCTGTTCGAAGGTGCTGTCGGTGTTGCGGGTGAGCATGCCGTCTATGCCGCGACTGCGCGCCAGACGCAGGGTCTGCTCCTGGCTGCTCAGGATCGAACTCTCTTTCTTCGGGGGGGGGAGGTCTGCCATGCTGACTCCATTCGCACAGGTTCTGGAGCTGAATGTTACTCCAACCGGGATGCCAAGATAACAAAGCGGCCTCCGTGGAGGCCGCTTTTTTTGCAACGGGAGGATTACTCCTCGTAGACGCTCACCTCGACCGCTTCCATCGAATAGGAGGCGGTGGCCATCTCGTGGCTGGAGCTGACCGTGCGCATCTTGCCTTTCACCCAGATGGCGTCCCACAGATCATCCACCGGCGCACCCTTGGGGTAGCTCACATAGATCACCTGATTGGTGGGGGGCGGCGGCACATGGATGCAGGCGCCGAAGTAGGGTACCAGCAGGAAGGCGGTGATCTTCTTGGCATCCCCCTCCAGCGGCACCACGAAGCCCGGAATGCGCACATCCTGGTTGTCCAGCTTCTTGTTTACCCCGCCCACCGGTTGCGGCACCGACATGGGATCTTCGTGATTGACCTGGGGCGGTGGCAGCAGTTTTTCCCCTTCCGGGATGAGCACATCCCAGTCGATGGTCTTGTAATCGGCGGCCAGGGCGGGCAGCACCAGCAGGCTGGCGAGCAGCGCCACAATTTTCCACTTCATCATCTGTCCTTCTGTTTCTATTTTGGGCGTCTCGCTAGACGCGAATGCTCATGCCATCGCTCAGGCTGTAGCGGTAAGCGCGGGCGGCAGGGAGTAGGCCGATCACCATGCCTGCCAGCCAGACTACCCCCAGCAACTGCCACTCATAGGCGCTCGGCAGCCCCAGACTCAGTTGCAGGCCATAGTGGCTGAGCAGCCAGGGCGAGGCAAGCCCCTGTCCCAGATAGAGCACGGCGACCCCGAGGGCGATACCGACCGTGGTCAGCGCCATGGCCTCCAGCGCCAGCAGCAGGAACAGGTGGGCGGGGCCGGCACCGAGGGATCGCAAAATGGCGAGCTCCCGGCGTCGTTCGTTAAGCCCTGCCAGCAGGGTAGTCAGCATGCCGATCAGGCCCGCCACCACCACGAAACCGGCGATGACCGAGAGGGCGGTTTCCGCCACGCTCATCAGGCTCCACAGCTCCTGCAGGGCGGCCCCCGGCAGGATCGCCATCAGCGGCTCTTTGGGATAGGTGTTGACGCTGCGCTGCAGCTGGAACGCCAGAATGCGGTTGCTCAGCCCCACCATAAAGGCGGTGATGGTTTTCGGGGTGAGATCCTGCGCCAGCGCCTGCTCCGGTGTCACGTTCTTGCTGTGGCGGCCGGTGTCCCAACCGAGATGGATCGCCTCGATCCCCGCCAGCGGCACATGGATGGTGCGATCGATGGGCGTACCGGTCGGCGCCAGAATACCCACCACCTTGAACGGCAGATTGTCGTGCTGGCTGAAGGAGGTGTTGCCAGCGCCGTGGGCGATGACGATGGATTGGTCAAGGTGATAGCCGAGCTTCTCGGCCACCTGAGCGCCCAGCACAGCTTCAAACGGCGTCTCGAAAGGCCGCCCTTCCCGCAGTTGCAGCGACTGCTGCTGACCGTACTTCAGGTGGGTGAAGTAGTCGCCATTGGTGCCGAGCACCCGAAATCCCTTGTGGGAGTCGCCAAGGGAGAGCGGGATGGTCCAGGCGACGCCCGGTTTCTGCTTGATGGCCTGATAGGAGTCCCACCCCACGTTGTTGGTGGGGTTGCCGATGCGAAACACCGAGTAGAGCAGCAGGTTCACCTGACCGGAGCGGGCGCCGACGATGAGATCGGTTCCCGAGACGGTGTTGGAGAAGCTTTCGCGGGCCTGGGTGCGCACCCGCTCCACCCCGAGCAGCAGGGTGACGCTGATGGCGACGGCCAGCAGGGTGAGCCCGGCGGTGAGTCGGCGGGCCCAGAGACTTTGCAGGGCGAGCTTTAGCATGATGCCCTCCGGTTGAGCTGTTGCAGGTTTTCGACCCGCGGGAACAGGGGTTCGAGATAAGGGTCGTGACTGACGAAGATCAGGGTCGAGCCCTGCTTGTCGCACTCCTCGAACAACAGCTTGATAAAGGCCGCCCGGTTGTCGGTATCGAGGGCCGAGGTGGGCTCGTCGGCGATCACCAGTGGCGGCGAGCCGATCAGCGCCCGTGCGGCGGCAACCCGCTGCTGCTGGCCGATGCTGAGGGCATGGACGGGGCGATGCAGTGCGTCGTCCGGCAGTTGCAGCTCCGCCAGCAGACGGCGCGCCTCCTGCTCCGGACTCCCTTGCAGGCGGGCCCGTTTGGCGGGCGAGAAGGTGAGGGCAGCAGTCACGTTGTCCTGCACCGAGAGAAAAGGCAGCAGATTGAACTGCTGGAAGATATAACCCAGATTGGCCGCCCGGAAGTGGTCACGGGCACGGCCAGAGAGCCGGGCCAATGGTTGGCCCAGCACCTCCAGGGTGCCGTGGTTGGCGGTCTGGATCCCGGCCAGCAACCCGAGCAGGGTCGACTTGCCGGAGCCCGACGGGCCCTTGATAAAGACCCGCTCACCCTCGCGGATGGTGAGGGCGGGCAGATCGAGTACAGCGTCGCCACCTGGCCAGGCAAAGGCCAGATCGCGGATCTCAACCACGGCTTTTTTCATGGCGTTACCAGCTCAGCTTGTTGGCGGACGGGGTCAGCTCGCCAGCGGTCTGGCCGGTAGGCAGAATGCCCTGCACGCTCAGCTTCTCAAGGCTCGGATAGACGCTGAACAGGGTCGCCTCAAGGCCGGTCAGTTTGGCCGGCGTGGCGCAAGTGTAGGTGTACATGGCGCCCATATCGGCGTGACCCGCTTCGTCATGATCATGGTGGTCTTCATGTTTGTCGCTGGCAGCCTTGTCATGGTCATGGTCATGGTCATGGTCATGGTCATGGTCGTGATCATGCTCTTCTTTGGCTGCTTGCAGCTCCTGCTGGGTCAGTTTGCAGCCAGCGGCCGGGTCGAAGCGAAACAGGGCGTCAGGCTGCTGGAGGCGGGCGACCGCCTTGGCATACTGCGCCTTCTCTTCATCGCTCTTGGCTGCGTGCTCGAAGCCCACCAGATCGGCTGCGGGTGCCTGCAGTTCGATCATCAGCTGGTCGCCATCGACCACCAGATTGAGGTGGCCGTGGCCATGCTCGTGGGCGCCGTGGCTGTGGCTCTCGTGTTCGTCGTGATTTGCGTGTGCGCCAAAGGCCGCAGCGGCCAGCAACAGAGTAACTGCTTTCATCTTTAATCCTTTTTCAAAACAAATAGCGAAATTAAACAAAGGGATAGAGAAAAGCAGAGGCGGGCGGCGCACGGATGGCATAGCTGTGAAGCGTGGCGGTATCTGCCGAGCGTTGCATGGTTGCAACTGCGGGCAGAACAGAGGTCGAACCGGGGAAACAATAGGGGGTGGCGGTGATGACCTGTTTGCCATCCAGATGGAGGGCGCAAACCAGGCAGTGATGGTCGTCGTGGCCGGGCAGGGCGGATTCAAACTGGTGCCGGGCAAGGGCAGGCTGCAGCCATAACCAGCCCAGCAGCAAGATCCAGATTTTCAGCTTGATACGACCCATAGACCCTTATGGAAAGGGCGCCATCAGCGCCCTTTCTCTCTGACTTAGAGATGGGACTTGATGAGCCCCATCACGGTAGCAATGTTGTTGGCATCGAGCTGGCCATCTTTGGCAAACAGCACTTTGCCCTCTTTATCCAGCAGGATGATCGCCGAGCTTTCCGGCGTCAGATCCCAGGCGTTGCGTGCCATCCCCTTGGCATCCAGCACCATGGCGGACCAGGGGAACTCTTTCTTGCTGTCCTCGGCACTGCTCTTCACGAAGCCGGAGGTACCCCAGATGGCGTCATTGCTGTTGATGACGGTAACGGTCTGGTACTTGTCTTGCGGCAGCTTGGCGGCCTTGATCGCCTCGATCATCGGGGCGTTCAGCTCCTTGGCACTGGAGCGACCGGCAATATGCTGAATCAGGAACACCTTGCCGGTGAGCGAGGTGCTCTGCCACGGCTGGTAGCCGATATCCTTGCCGTTCAGTACCAGCTCACCCTTGTCGCTGACATTGACCAGCGGCACCGGGTTGCCATCCTTGAAGTTGTGAGCAAAGACCAGAGATGGCAGCAGCGCCAAAGTAAGTACGAGATGTTTCATCCTGATGACACTCCATTTGTTATGTTATAACGAGTTTCGGATTGAGGGAATGGGCGAGCTTCATCCTAAACTGATCGGATCTGTTTAAAAAGTGTTAAATAAGATCGCAATTCAGAAGCGTCGGCGCCCCGCCAGTCAGGGGGTTGGCTGGCAAGGGCGGCTAGGATGGCATGACATCAATAAAAATCAATGAATTGGCTGCTGGTCTGAGCTGTCTGCGTCAGTAGAGCGACTCGCTGATGAGGGGGATCTTGGCCATGGTCATCTGCTGGGCCAGCAGGGACGAGCCGGTCAGCAGCACATGGCGCTGATTGTTGATCACCACCACATCTCCGGGTACGCCACTGTCTGCCGTAATGGCCAGCCAGGCAGGGGAGACGCTGCCGATGCTGATATCCGGATAGATGATGCTGAGCACATATTGCGGGGCCAGCTCCGCCAGCAGACTGGCCATCAGCAGCGCCTTCTCGTCGCTGTCGGCCTTGTTATCCTGCAACGCCTGCAGCGGCGGCGCGAAGTGATCCAGCTGCTCCGGCTGGGTGGGGATGGCGTTTAGCCACTCTTGCATCAGGCTGACGCTGGTGGCGAGATCCTTGGCGGCAAACTGCTGCGCCAGTGGCTTGAGGTGCCCTTTGAAGTGGTAGAAGAGCTGGGAGTAATCGGGGCGTACGCAAGGCAGTTTGCGATTGGCAGGATGGACGCAGGGTATCACCCTCATCTGGTAGAAGGCATCCTCCTGATACTGTTGGTAGGCTTGCCAGAATAGCAGCGACTCCATGCTGTCGTCCCGCAGGGTGAAGGCCTGCTCCAGATTGCGAAACTTGGTAGCTGTCTCGGGGCTGCTCTGATTGATCAGGTTGATGCTGTTGTAGAGCCGTGGGCTGATATAGGCGTAAAGGGTCTCCAGCGGATTGGTGAGAGAGGCCTTCAGCAGGCTCATCTCGTGGCGACTGGCGGCCATCACCTGATCGTCGGTGGTCAGCTGGAAGTGCTTGCGCTGGCCATCGGTGGATTGCCACTGCCAGCTCATGTTGATCTCGCTGGCGTTGCTTGTGGCGCCAAGGGTGGTGTAGAGAGTGAGGCTGAGCAACAGCGCGGGGGTCAGCTTCATGGTGGTGCTTCCTGCCGTGGACGATAATTAACAACTAGGTGAGCCGGCACCACTTTGGTGATGTTTCGTTTTGTGATCTGGATAACAGATTGATGTGACTTTTAATTTAATTGTGAAATTAAGTCACTCTGGAGGGGTTATGAAGCCTTGGATCATAGTGCTGTTTGGGCTGCTCAGCCTGCCAGCCATGGCGGGTCAGGTGATCGTCAACAAGGGGATGTCCGTTGCGGATACCTTTGCCCTGCGTGACCAGCTGGCGCGCGAACACGAATGGCAGGAGTGGCTGCGCTACCAGCAGGCCATCAAGTGGCTGGAGGTGTTGCCGGTCAACTGCGAGCTGATGAGCCAGCCGGGCGGCGGCTATCGCTGTGGCGGTGATTACTATCGTCCCTACCAGAAAGATGGCCGTGAAATATACATTCAGGGCAATCCTGCCGAAGAGGCGGCCGGTCTGCTGCCGCAAACACCGACAAAAAAGGCGCCATAAGGCGCCTTTTTTACAAACCGAGTGATGCTTACTTGGCAGCGTAACGCTCGGCAGAGGTTTTGATCTCGGCTTCGGCAGCGGCCTTGTCGCCCCAACCTTCCACCTTGACCCATTTGCCCGCTTCCAGCTCTTTGTAGCGCTCGAAGAAGTGCTGGATCTGGGCTTTCAGCAGTTCCGGCAGATCGTTCACATCCTGGATGTGGTCGTACTGCTTGGTCAGCTTGGAGTGTGGTACGGCAACGATCTTGGCATCTTCGCCAGATTCGTCGGTCATCTTCAGCACGCCAACCGGGCGGCAGCGAATGACGGAACCGGCCAACAGCGGGTAGGGGGTCGGAACCAGTACGTCGACGGGGTCACCATCCAGAGAGAGGGTCGCGTTCACGTAGCCGTAGTTGCACGGATAGAACATCGGGGTAGACATGAAGCGATCGACGAAAATAGCACCGCTGTCCTTGTCGACTTCGTATTTGATCGGGTCGGCATTCTGCGGGATTTCGATGATGACATAGATATCGTCGGGCAGGCTCTTGCCGGCCGGTACCAGGTTCAGGCTCATGATAATTCCTTCGTTGTTAGTATCAGGTTTGCAGGCCGATATTATAGCGATGTGATGTTAAATGACCATATTTCAGCGGCTATCGCTAACAAAGAAGGGGGATGTTTCCGGTTTGCGGCGCGTTGATGTGTGCGGGATGCAACAAAACGGCTGTTTTGATGCCCTGCCGCTGACCTTGGTGACCGGCAGGGCATGTGGAGTTGCGAGCAACGAGGGTCAGAGCGAGTAGGGGAGTCTCGATTCGTTGACCAGTCGCGACAGGGCTGTCACTACATGAGGGTCAAACTGGGTGCCGGAGCGGGACTGGATATACTCCATGGTTTGCGCCAGCGTCCAGGGTTCTTTGTAGGGGCGCTTGCTGAGCAGGGCATCGAATACATCGACCACCGCCACAATCCTCGCCGACAGGGGGATCTGCTGGCCTGCCAGCTGCTGCGGGTAGCCTTTACCATCGAAGTGCTCATGGTGGCCCCGGGCGATCTCTGCCCCCAGCGAGAGGTAGCTGGTTCCCTCCACCATTTCGCCCGCCTTGTGCAGGATATTGGCGCCGATACCGGCGTGCTGCTCCATGATGGCCCGTTCTTCCGGGTCGAAACGTCCGGGCTTGTGCAGGATATGATCCGGGGTGCCCACCTTGCCCACATCGTGCAGGATGGAGGCCATGCCGATCATCTCGACAAACTCCGGGGTCAGTTGCTCCGGGTAGGCTGCCATCTGCTTCAATTCGGCCACGATGGCATCCGAGAGTTTCTGCACCCGCAAGACATGCTCGCCGGTATCGGAGTCGCGAAACTCTGCCAGCGCCGCCAGCGCCACCACGGTGGCCTCCTGGGCGCGCAGCAGCTGATTGTAGAGATAGAGATTGTCGTAGGCCGCCGAGATGCGCTGACAGAAGACATCCAGCAGGTCGCACTCGAGAGGATCCAGAGGCTGGGTCGGGGTGAAGCTCAACACGAACTCGCGGCCATTCTGGGCGGCGATATAGAGGGAATCCTGAGGGTGTTCAAAGCGGTTGCAGCGCTCGTTTAACGCCTTCATGACCGACTCTTTCAGGGCAGAAAATTCATCAAGGCTCTTCTCCTCCAGCAGCGCCTCGTAGTCTCCGGTTGCCGCCAGGATCTCAAGCCCATGTTCTCCTGGGCGGCGTTCGGCACAGATGGCCCCTTCGGTGCCCACATCGAGAATGGCGCTGATCTGTTTGAGCACGCCGGAAGCAAACTCCTTGAGTGAATGGAGATGGTAGAGATCGCCCGCGCCCTCCAGAATTTTGCCGAGTCCCTGTCGGCTCTTGTCGATGGCGCTGAGGGTTTCGTAGGAGCGAAGGGAGGCGATGACGGTGGTGAAGAGTTTTTGTACCGTCAACTCGGTCTTGGTTTTGTAGTCGTTAATATCGTAATCGAGGATCACCCTTTGTTCCGGTGCCTGACCGGGCTGGCCGGTACGCAGCACGATCCGCACCAGCGAGTTGCGCATCTCGTTGCGGATCCGGTGCACCAGCCGCAAACCGGCATCTTCGGTCTCCATCACCACATCGAGCAGGATCAGGGCAATCCTGGGATTGGCCTCCAGCATGGTGGCGGCTTCAGCACCGCTGTAGGCGTTGAGCAGCTCCAGCGGGCGAGATTTGTACTGAATATTGGAGAGGGCAAGCCGGGTGGCGTGATGAATATCCGGCTCATCATCCACGATCAGCACTTGCCAGGGATTGAGTGCCTTGGGGACCACGACCTCTTCATCATCGAGTTCGATGATGTCGTCATCCAGCCAGATATCGTCCTTGTCTTGGGCACTGCTCATATCGGTTACGCCTCCGGCGCTCAATGAGTATGTGAAGAGTATGCACGATCACCTCTGTCAGGATCATCAGGATAAGCAGATATCGTGAGCTGGCACCGCCTCTTTCATCTTTACTCGAAAGGCTCAAGATAACTCTGGATCGATTTTTTCAACCAGGCCAATACTTTGCCGTGATAGGCATTTTCTGCCAGATAGACGCCATAGTCTCGCCACTGCAGGCTGAACTTGTGCTTCAGGGTCAGCAGGGTGCCTTGTCGCAGCTGGCTCTGGATAAGTGGCGAGGGGAGCACCGCCCAGCCCAGCCCATCGAGGACCGCGTTACGCATCAACTCGAAGCTGGAGAGACCTATATGCTGGCCTCCCACAGGTAGCAGGCTTTTTACAGAAAATTCATCTACATACGAGAGAGTTACCTGGGTGTGATCGGTCAGATCCTGCTGTTTGACCCGCTTCAGTCCGGCCAGCGGATGGCTGGGCGCCACCACCATCAGGGTGCGGATCGGGTTGAGCAGATCGATGTTGAGGCCGCTGCGCTCCTGATCCTCGGTAATAAGGCCAAATGCGGCATCGACGAACCCCTCTTCAACCAGCGCTGGCAGTTCAGGCGGAGAGGCAAGCACCAGCGAGATACTGGTGCCGGGAAACTGGTTGTGCAGGCTGGCCAGCATCTCGCGCCACACTTGCTCGGGGATGGCGTCATCGCGGGCAACCCGCAGCGCCACTTCGGCACCCGAGGCGTAATGTTTGCACTTCTGCTGCAAGCTGTTGGCCGCCTGTAGCAGGCGAGTGCAATCATCAAGTACCAGCTCGCCGATCTCGGTCAGGCGACTCTGATTGGCTCCTCGTTCGAAAAGTTCGACGCCAAGCTCAACTTCCAGTGCTGCGATGGAGGTGCTGACAGCGCTGCGGCTTTTGCCGAGACGACGGGCGGTGTTGGCTATAGAGCCGCTATTGGCTGACTCTACAAAGAGTTCTATCTGATATAGCTTCATGTTTTACAGACCATGGCGGAGTTTTTCACCATCACCTTAGCGTGCCGAACCAAGGCAAGGCAAACCTGTGGCGTCGGAATAATCGACGCTGAGCGATTGTCGCGAGTTGCTTCTCCCCGTTTACCATCTCTCCCGTCGAAGCAACAAAGGCATCCTATATGTTATTAAGTCGTATGTTTCTGGCCCGGCTGTTTTTGACCGGCGCCATCGTGACCGAGGTCGCCGGCACCTCCAGCATGACCATGATCCCCGAGCAGGGGGCTGGCTGGATGAATTACATCCCGATGTGGCTGTTGATCGGTTTCTCGTACTGGTTGCTGGCGAAAGCCGCCAAAACAATCTCCATTGGTATTGCGTTTGCGCTCTGGGAAGGGCTCGGGATCACCCTGATCACCATAGTGTCGGTCATGTTCCTCGGTTACGATGTGACCGTTCAGGAGCTGATTGGCCTGGCTCTCGCGATAGTGGGGATTGTTATGGTGACCATGGGGGAGACCCATGATGAGCCTGCAGACAAGTCAGTAGAAGCGGAGGCCACAGCATGAGTCCGTTTGTGATTGTATTGGGTGCCGCACTGATCGATATCGGCGCCAACATGGCCATCAACCGCTCCAAGGGTTTTCGTTACAAGGGGTGGGGCTTCCTGGGGATCATGCTGGTACTCGGCGCCTTTACCCTGCTCTCGGAAGCGGTAAGTGGTGGCCAGATTGACCTGGCTGTTGCCTACGCCACCTGGGGGGCTATCGGCATCGTCGGTACGGCGTTGGGCGGTTTGCTCTTCTTCGGTGAGCGGCTCAAGCCCATCGGCTGGGCTGGCATGATGGTGATGGCGCTGGCTGTCGTTATGCTGACTACCGCCTGATAACCTGAAGCAATAACAAAAGCCGCCCGGTTGCAACCGAGCGGCTTTTTGTTTGGCCGACAGTTTGACCGACTCAGGCTCAGCGCGGCGCTTCGTAGAGCTCCAGCGGCAGGCCGTCGGGGTCGGCGAAGAAGGTAAAGCGCTTGCCGGTCAGCTCGTCCACCCGCACTGGCTCAACATCGACTCGATGGGCATGCAGATGGGCGATGACCCGGTCAAGATCGCTGACCCGAAAGGCGAGATGGCGCAGGCCGCACGCCTCGGGGCGGGAGGGGCGCTCGGGAGGCGAGGGGAAGCTGAACAGCTCCAGCTGGCCGCCGTCCGGCAGGGCCAGATCCAGTTTCCACGACTGGCGCGCCTCGCGCAGGGTCTCGGCGATGATGGGCAGCCCCAGCACCTCGTGATAGAAGTGGCGCGATCGCTGGTAATCGCTGGCGATAATGGCAATGTGGTGAATAGCCTCAAACAACGGCTGGCTCATGATGACTCCTTGTAAGCAGGCTGGGGAGAGGGGCCGCCCGTGCAGCCCCTCTCGCGATGTCAGTTGAAGAATCCACCGAACCACTCATCCAGGGCACTGCGTGGCGTCGTACTGCCGGCACAGCTGGTCGGGGAGCCCATAGTCGAGGTCTTGGCCGGTACCTGCAGGCTGCCCGGGCAGTCGCTGGTGACGCGGGTGCCGCTGGCACGGGAGAAGTTGGCCCAGGTGATCCCCTCCGGGATCTGCAGGCTCAGGCTGTTGACGCCTCGCTGGCTCATGTAGCCGCTAAAGAGCTGCAGTGCCCCGCTTGCGCCGGTCAAGCCCGCCGGGGTGTTGTCGTCGCGCCCGACCCAGATACTGACCAGCTCGTTGTTGTCCATCCCGGTAAACCAGGAGTCGCGCAGCTCGTTGGTGGTGCCGGTCTTGGCTGCCATGGTGGCGCCGGGGAACTTGGCACTGAGGGCGCGGGCCGTGCCCTGACTCACCGTCTTGGTCATGGCGAACAGGGTCAGCCAGCTTGCTTGCTGGTCGGTGACCCGCTTGGCGGTCTGATCATGCTGATAGAGCAGGCTGCCATCCCCGTTGACTACGGCGCGAATGGCCGACAGCGGCTGGGTCAGTCCCTGATTGGCGATGGGCAGATACATCTGGTTCACCTCCAGCGGCGAGAGGGCCACTGCCCCCAGCACCAGCGACGGATAGGGCTGGATCTCCTGCTGGACTCCCAGCTTGTGCAGGGTGTCGACTACCTTCTCCAGCCCGACTTGCAGACCCAGATTGACGGTCGGTACGTTGAGGGAGCTGGCCAGCGCATCCATCAGCGGCACGCTCTGGCGGAACTTGCGATCGTAGTTCTGTGGCGTCCAGACCTGACCATCCTGACCGCGAATGCGGATCGGCTGATCTTTGAGCGGGGTCGCCAGGGTCAGACCGTTTGAGAGACCGGTGAGGTAGACCGCCGGTTTCACCAGCGAGCCGATCTGGCGGCGGGCATCCAGTGCCCGGTTGAACCCGGCGTAGCGGGGATCGCGGCCACCCACCAGCGCGACCACTTCGCCCTTGTGCCAGTCGGAGACCACCATGGCCGCCTCCAGCTTCTTCTTGCCGCGCAGTTTTTCGATATCGGCGAGGCCCGATTCGACCGCTCGCTCGGCCGCGTGCTGGGCGATGGGGTCGAGGCTGGTGAAGATCTTGAGGCCGGACTGCTTGAGCAGATCGGCGCCGAAGCGGCTCTGGATTTCCCGCTTGAGCAGTCCCATAAAGGCCGGGGTGCGGCCATAACTCATCTGGCCACGGGTGATGATGCCGAGGGGTTGGCGGCTGGCCAGTTCATACTCTGCCTGGGTCAGGCTGCCGTGATCCATCAGCAGCTTCAGCACCAGATCACGGCGGGTCTTGGCCCGCTCCGGGAAGCGCCATGGGTCGTAATAGGAGGGGCCTTTCACCAGACCGACCAGCAGGGCGACCTGATCGATATCCAGCTCGTTGACCGGAATGCCGAAGTAGAAGTAGGAGGCGAGGCCGAAACCGTAGACCCCTTGCGAGAAGTTCTGCCCCAGATAGACCTCGTTGAGGTAGGACTCCAGGATCTCGTCCTTGCTGTAGCGATAGTCGATCAGCACCGCCATATAGGCTTCCTGCAGTTTTCGCCACAGGCTGCGTTCACGGGTCAGGAAGAAGTTTTTGGCCAGCTGCTGGGTCAGGGTACTGCCCCCCTGCACGGTACGACCCGCGATCAGGTTGGCGAACATGGCCCGCATGATGGCCACCGGCGAGACGCCGCCATGCTGGTAGAAGTCGCGATCTTCGGTGGTGAGCAGGGTCACCAGCAGGCTGTCGGGCACTTCGGCGATACGCACCAGCAGGCGATCTTCCCGATCTTCGGTATTGAGGCGATCGAGCAGCACCGGGTCCATCTGGGCGTAACCGAGCTGGCGCTGGTTCTCCAGCGACTGGATCCCCTCAAGGCGCGGGCCGTTGAAGGTGAGGCGCAGGCCGCGGGCTCCGTCGGCGCCGTCATAGAACTCGAACGGGCGGCGAATCAGCTCGATGCGGTTGCCGTTGATGGTGTATTCACCCGGCGTGTGAGGCTGGCGCACCTGCTTGTAGCTCAGCATGTTGAGCTCGCGCAGCATCTGGTCCCGCGACAGGCGCTGGCTGGGGTAGAGCTCCAGTGGACGGCTGTAGACCATCACCGGCAGCTGCCACTTCTCGCCATCGAAGCGCTCGCGCACCTTGGTATCGAGGTAGATGCCAAACACCACCATAAAGGCCGCCACCACCAGGGAGAGCTTGAAGCCAAGCCAGAACAGCTTGCGCCAGATGGTGCGTTTGGGCGCTGCCTTCTTGGGGGCACGCTTGCGTCGTTGGGTTGCCATAAATCCTCTTTGCTTTCCTTTCTACTTGTTATGTCGCATTCGCGAACGTCCGAGCGGGATTAACCCGTCGAACCTAGATGCCCATCTTCTTTTTGGTGACTTTGGTCGGCATCGCCTCCAGCGGATTATCCGGCCAGTAGTGGCGGGGATAGCGTCCCTTCATCTCTTTCTTCACCTGTTCGTAGGATCCTGCCCAGAAAGCGGCCAGATCGGCAGTGATCTGCAGCGGTCGCTGGGCGGGGGAGAGCAGCTCAACTACCAGCGGTACCCGGCCATCGGCCACGCAGGGGGTTGAGCCTTGCCCGAACATCTCCTGAATGCGCACCGGGATCACCGGTGCTTGCCCTGGCTGATAGCGGATCCGCACCCGGCTGCCGGTGGGCGCTGCAAAGTGGCTCGGCAGCGCCTCGTCCAGCCGTTTGGGCAACGGCCAGGGCAGGGATTGGCGCAGGATGTCGCCGAGGTTGAGCTTTTTCAACTGCTCCAACCGGGTCATGCCGCTCACCGCTGGCAGCAGCCACTGTTCCAGCGTGGCCAGCAAATTTTCCTCATCCATCGCGGGCCACCCCTCATCGGGCAGCCAGTCGCGGGCGCAGCGCAGACGGGCCAGCAGCCCTTCGCTGCTCTCGTCCCACGGCAGCACATGCAGCCCCTTGCGGCGAATGCCTTGCAGCAGGCAGCGCCCTTTCTGCTCGTCAGAGAGTTCGGTCAGTGGTCGCTGGCTTAGCACCAGCTCGCCGAGCACCTGCTGGCGTTCGGCGCGCACCCGCTCTTCCCGTTCATCCCAGTCGAACCACTGGCGCTCGCTTACCAGTTCCGGCAGCAGGCGTACCAGCTCGTCCAGATCGACCGGTTCGGCGATAAAGATGCGGCTGCCGCGATCGTTTTGCCCCATCTCGATGGCGATAAGGGCCCCTTGTCCCTGACAGGGATGACCTTCTACCAGATCGCAGCTCACCCCACCACTGAGTTGATAGCGACTGCCGCTGCGCAGCTTGCCGATGCGATCCGGCCAGGCGAGGGCGCAGAGTAGCCCCAGCCACTGACCCTGCGCACTGGCAGGGCGCACACCAAGCCGTTCAAACCAGCGGGCCGCGCTCTGGCGCAGGGCACTTTGACGGCGGTGAAACAGCACAGAGAGGCGCTCCGATCCTCGCAGATCTTCTTCCTGCAACGCCACCAGATAAGCGGCATCGGCGACAATCCCTGTCAGACCTTCAGCTTCCAGCTCGCGGGCGCGCAGCAGCATGCGGGCGAGACGAGGGTGGGTACCGAAGGCCGCCATGGCACGACCAGCGGGAGTGAGTTGTTGCTCACCCTCCGGCTTCATGGCGCCAAGAGCCACCAGCAGCCGCTGGGCGCTGGCCACCGCAGCGGCGGGAGGCATATCGAGAAGCGGCAGATCTTCCACCTTTGCCCCCCACTGGGCGGCGTCCAGCAGCAGGCCGGTCAGCTCCTGAGTGAGGATGTCTGGCGGGCTCTGCTCGGCGAGCCGCTCCTGCACCTCGCTGCTCCAGAGCCGGTAGCAGATACCGGGGCCGAGGCGACCGGCGCGGCCTGCCCGCTGGGTGGCGGAGGATTTGGCTATCTGGCGGGTTTCCAGTCGGGTGACACCGCTTTTCAGATCAAAGGAGGCCCGTCGTTCCAACCCGCTGTCGATCACCACCGAAATCCCCTCAATGGTGAGGGAGGTCTCCGCCACATTGGTGGTGAGCACCAGCTTACGGCGGCCCGCAGGCGCTGGTTCGATGGCTGCCTGCTGCGCCGCCATGTCGAGGCGGCCGTAGAGTGGGGCGAGGGTCACGTCGTCCGGCAGTTTGTCTGCCAACCATTGCGCCAGTCGCTCGATCTCACCCTGTCCCGGCAGAAAGACCAGCAGGCTGCCATCTTGCTCGGCCAGCGCTTCGAGCACCACGGCGCCGACTTGCGGCTCCAGCCACTGCTGGCGATTGGCGGGGCGGTAGTGGTAGTCGATGGGGAAACCGCGCCCTTCCGAGCGAACCACAGGGGCATCCGGCAACAAGGTCTCGAGTGCCATGCCATCCAGGGTTGCGGACATCACCAGTAGCTTGAGGTCATCGCGTAATCCCTGCTGGCTCTCGATGGCGAAGGCCAATGCGGTATCGGCGTGCAGGCTGCGTTCATGGAACTCATCGAAGATGACCAGCGAAACGCCAGTAAGCTCAGGGTCTTGCTGCAACATCCGGGTCAGCACCCCTTCGGTGACGATCTCGAGCCGGGTCGCTGAGCTGGTGCGGCTCTCGCCACGCACTCGCAGGCCGATGCGCTCGCCCACCTTCTCCCCCAGCTGGCGCGCCAGAAAAGTGGCGATATTGCGCGCAGCCAGGCGCCTTGGTTCCAGCATGATGATGCGGCCGGGCAGCCGGTTCTGACGCACCAGCTCCAGCGGCAGCAGGGTCGATTTGCCTGCGCCGGGAGGCGCCTGCAGGATCACGCTGGTGTGGCTGTCGAGGGCGGCAAAGAGTTCGGGTAATACCGAAACGATGGGGAGCTGGGACAAAGCGATGAGCACCTTTTGTGGCAACCGGTAAAACGGCGCCTATTCTGCCACAGCCACCCGCACCACCGTGAGTGGATGTGCGGAGATGGTCACTCGGGCGGGAGGGTGGCGAGACATGGCCGGATGGCTGCCATAGAATGGGCCCATCCAATGAGCGTGAAAAAGGCATTATCACCACATGGCCAAACTTTTTTTTGCCCTGCCCGTCAAGGAGCTCGCCCCCGAGCTCATCGCCTGGCGCGATAAGCTGCCCTGGCCCGGTCAGCCGGTGCCACAAGCCAACCTCCACCTGACCCTGGCTTTTCTGGGTGAGGCGGACGAGTTGACCACCCGCCGCCTGATCGCCGCCGTAGAGCGTCAGCACTGTCCGCCGCTCTCCATCAGGCTGGATGAGATCGGCTGGTTCAGCCGGGCAAAGGCTGCCTGGATTGGCCCGAAGGAGTGGCCCAACGAGCTGACCGTGCTGGCTAAGGCGCTGCGCCGCCACGGCGAGAAGCTGCGCCTTGGCAATGGCGAGCAGGGTTATCGCCCCCATGTCACCCTGTCGCGCAAGGCGGGTGAGGCTCCGGCCATCCTGCCTGCCCCAAATTTTCTGCTGCAGGCCGATGAGTTCTGCCTCTATCAATCCATCTCGACTCCGGACGGGGTGCGCTACGAGCCGCTTGCCTGCTGGCCGCTGCGCGCCCGGGTAAAAGAAGACGCGCGGAGGGCTAACCCGTGATCTTTGATCCCCCCCTGCAATCGGGCCAGCTGGTGGCCCGCTACAAGCGCTTTCTGACCGATGTGCAACTCGATAACGGCGAGGTCATCACTATCCACTGCGCCAATACCGGTGCCATGACCGGTTGTGCCGATCCGGGCACCCGGGTCTGGTACTCCACCTCCGATAACCCCAAGCGCAAGCTGCCCAACAGCTGGGAGATCGCCGAGAGCCCGGCGGGCCACTTTATCTGCGTCAACACGGCGCGCGCCAATCAGATCGCCCGGGAGTTGATCGAGCAGGAGGCTATCGCTCCGCTGGCGGGGTACAGCCGGTTGCGCACCGAGGTGAAGTATGGCGAAGAGAACAGTCGCATCGATCTGTTGCTGGAAGATGACGAAAAGGGCAATTGTTACATCGAGGTAAAATCGGTCACCCTGCTCGACGAGCGGGAGGAGGCTGGCATGGGCTACTTCCCGGATGCGGTCACCGCCCGTGGTGCCAAGCATTTGCGCGAGTTGATGGCGATGAAAGCGGCGGGCCACAGGGCTGTGCTGCTCTTTATGGTGTTGCACTCAGGAATAAGCCGGATGCGCCCTGCAACCCATATAGATCCGCACTATAGTCTGCTAATTGAGCAGGCAATTGCGGCGGGGGTTGAAATTTTATGCTATCGGCCCCATGTTGGGGTGCAAGGCATGGTGGCTCAAGGGTTTATCCCGTTTGAATCTGGTCACCTGTTACCCGAGGGGAGGGCATAAATATTGGAGTGGGTAACATTATTGGTACGGCTCGTTTGCTTACCCGTTACCCTTCTGCTATAGATGTCGCCCTCAATTTATGGATGGCACGGGTAGCGTGCTGAATTAGGAGACAGGGCATGCCAACAGGCGAAAACAGGAAATCTCTGGGCCCCCTGGCCATTGCGGGTGTCGCGCCTTACCAGGAAAAGCCGGGTGAGGAGTACATGAATGACCAACAAAAGGCGCATTTTCGCAAGATCCTGGGTGCCTGGCGCAACCAACTGATGCAGGAAGTTGATCGTACCGTCGACCATATGAAAGACGAGGCTGCCAACTTCCCGGATCCCGTGGATCGTGCCGCGCAAGAAGAAGAGTTCGCTCTTGAACTGCGTACCCGCGACCGTGAACGCAAGCTGATCAAGAAGATCGAGAAGACCTTGCAGCTGCTTGAAGACGATGATTTCGGTTACTGCGAACACTGCGGTATCGAGATCGGTATCCGTCGTCTGGAAGCCCGTCCGACTGCCGACCTCTGTGTCGATTGCAAGACGCTGGCCGAGATCAAGGAAAAACAGATGGCCGGTTGATCCCGACCCTCTGGTATATGAAAAAGGGAGCTTGCGGGCTCCCTTTTTTATTGAGCTTTTGGCGGTCGCGCTCCAGAATGCAGCCTCAATGAATCGCTTACCCGAACAGTCATGCCAGTGAATCCCCCGTCCTCACCCCTTGTGCGCCCCTATGTCGGCCGCTTTGCTCCCTCACCCTCAGGCCCGCTTCATTTCGGTTCGCTGATCGCCGCCCTCGGCAGCTTTTTGCAGGCCAGAGCGCAGCAGGGGCGCTGGCTGGTGCGCATCGAGGATATCGATCCGCCTCGGGAGATGGCGGGGGCGGCCGACCTTATTCTCAAAACCCTTGAGGCATATGGTCTCGAGTGGGATGGGGAGGTGATGTTCCAGAGTGCGCGCCACGGCCGTTATGACGAGATCATCGACCAGCTCTATCGGGCGGGGGACCTCTACTGGTGCCGTTGCACCCGGCGCGAAATTATGGCCGCGGGCGGTCTCTACAGCGGCCACTGCCGCACGCTGGGGCTGGCGGCCGAAGGTTGCGCCGCCCGGCTGCGCCAGCACCATCCGGTCTACCACTTCGACGATCGTTTGCAGGGCCATATCGCGGTCCCGGCGGCGCTCGCCGAGGAGGATTTCATTATCCGCCGCCGCGACGGGCTCTACGCCTACAACCTGGCAGTGGTGGTGGATGATATGGACAGCGGCATCACCGAGATAGTGCGCGGCGCCGATCTGCTGGAGCCCACGGTGCGCCAGATTGCCCTCTACCAGACCCTGGGGGCGCCGGTGCCCGACTGGGTGCATTTGCCGCTGGCGGTGTTGGCAGATGGCAACAAGCTCTCCAAGCAGAACCATGCGCCGGCCCTCGCGCTTGATGAGGTGCGACCAGCCTTGTGGCAGGCGCTGCACTTCCTCGGCCAGTGTCCTCCCCCCGAGCTGATGGCAAGCAGGATCGACGAGATCATCGGGTGGGGCATCGCCAACTGGCGGCTCGATCGGGTGCCAGCCAGCCAGAAGATCCCGCTGGACATTGAGTAAAGAGAGCCGGTTTTCGTGTAACAGTACGCGAGCTATGTGCAGATTGACCGCTATTTTCGCTGACAGACGGTTTCATGCGGGATCAATTGTCAGCACGGTTTTTCATTTGGTTAGGCGTGAGCTATGCGCAAGTAGACCGCTATTTTTTGGCTCGGTTTGATTCAAATGAGCTGAAGTAGCCACATGGTTTTTCATTTGTGCAGGCGTGAGCTATGATAGGCCGCTATTTTTTGGCCTCCCGTCAATTTAGAAGTCATGAAGAGGTGTACCATTTTTTCCCAGATCGCAAACTTTTGCCGCAAGGTGCTCGGCAAGGAAGACGGCGAGCAGTCGGCGGAGTCCCCCATTCCGGCCCGTGTTGCCGGACAACGTCGAACCCTGAGTCGTGACCAGCACCCGATTTCGCGCAAAGAGATCAGCGAGAATGCACTCAAGGTGCTCTATCGCCTGAACAAGGGCGGCTACGAAGCCTACCTGGTCGGCGGCGGAGTCCGGGATCTGCTGCTCGGGAAGACGCCCAAGGATTTCGACATCGCAACCGATGCGACGCCGGAGCAGATCAAGGCGCTGTTCAGCAACTGCCGCCTGATTGGCCGTCGTTTCCGCCTGGCCCACATTGTGTTTGGTCGTGACGTGATCGAAGTGGCCACCTTCCGGGGTCACCACCATCAGGTCAATACCAGCAAACATGTGTCGGCCCAGTCTGATGAAGGCATGCTGCTGCGCGACAACGTCTACGGCACCATCGAAGAGGATGCCGAGCGCCGCGACTTTACCGTCAACGCCCTCTACTACAGCGCCAAAGATTTCACTCTGCACGATTTCGAAGGGGGTCTGGAAGATCTGGCCGAGCGCAAGCTTGAGCTGATCGGCGATCCCGAGACCCGTTATCGTGAAGATCCGGTGCGGATGCTGCGCGCCGTGCGCTTCGCCGCCAAGCTGGATATGACCATCAGTCCGCGTACCGCCGCCCCTATCAAGGAGCTGGCGCCACTGCTGCAAGACATACCGGCTGCCCGCCTGTTTGAGGAGACCCTCAAGCTGTTCCTGGCTGGCGACGGTCTGGCGACCTACAAACTGCTGCGCGAGTATGGCCTGTTCCAACAGCTCTTCCCGCAAGTGGCGGCGCTGTTTACCCCGCACGGCAACTCGCCCTGTGAGCAGTTTATCGAGCAGGCACTGATCGATACCGACACTCGCGTTCGTGAAGATAAACGCGTCACTCCCGCCTTCCTCTACGCCACCCTGCTGTGGGGCTGCGTCGAGGCCCGTGGTCGGGTGCTGGAGAACGAGAGCGGCCTGCCCTGGTATGACGCCTTCATGCTGGCGATCAACGAGGTGCTGGACAATCAGGTGCGGATCATCGCCGTTCCCCGCCGTTTCACCACAGATGTCCGCGATATCTGGGCACTGCAACAGCGGTTGACCCGTCGTCAGGGCAAGCACCCCGAGCGCGCCATGGAGCATCCCAAGTTCCGCGCGGCGTTCGACTTCCTGTTGCTGCGCAACCGGGTCGAGCGTGGTCTCGGCGAGCTGGCCAGCTGGTGGGAGCGCTATGTTGCCTCCAATCCGGATGTGCGCCCGCAACTGCAGCGTGAAGCGACCCGTCGCCCGGCCAGCGGTGAGCGCGGCGAGGCTCGCAGCCACGATGGCGAGAAGCGCAGCAGCAACAGCCGTAACCGTCGTCGCCCCCGTCGCCGCAAACCGAAAGTAGCCGAGTGACAACAGACGTGATGACCGAGGTCTTCATCGCCATTGGTTCCAACCTGTCTGATCCGCTGGGTCAGGCTCGTCGCGCCGTTGCCGCCTTGGCAAGGTTGCCGGAATCTGTGCTGGTGGAGGCCTCGTCGTTTTACAGCAGCCGCCCCATGGGGCCTGCTGACCAACCGGACTACGTCAATGCCGTGGCCCGGCTCAATACCCGGCTCGCGCCCCTTGCGCTGCTGGATCAATTACAAAAAATCGAGCTGGAACAGGGACGTGTGCGCAAAGATGAGCGTTGGGGGCCGAGAACTCTGGATCTCGATCTGCTGCTCTATGGGGATCAGGTGATCAACCATGAGCGCCTGATCGTACCCCACTACGGCATGAAGGAGCGGGAGTTCGTGCTGCTGCCCCTTGCCGAAATTGCGCCTGCTCTGGTGCTGCCCTGCGGCACCCCGCTCGCCCGACTGGTTGCCCGCTGCCCGCACAATGATTTGGCCATCATTGCCCCGCGTGCAGACGTACAGGAGCCTCTATGAGCAAGATCACCACCGCCAGCCTGCTGAAGATGAAGCAGGACGGTCAAAAGTTCACCGCCATCACCGCCTATGATGCCACCTTTGCCAAGCTGTTCGACGACGAGGGGGCCCACGTGCTGCTCATCGGCGATTCACTGGGCATGGTGCTGCAAGGGGGTCAGGATACCCTGGCGGTCAACATGGATGAGATGGTTTATCACACCCGCTGTGTGGCGCGCGGTGCCAGCAAGGCACTGGTGGTCGCCGACATGCCGTTCATGAGCTACGCCACCCCCGAGCAGACTTACCAGAACGCCGCCCGCCTGATGGCGGCCGGTGCCCGCATGGTCAAGATGGAAGGGGGCGACTGGCTGTGTGACTCCATCCGCCACCTCACCCGCAACGGGGTGCCGGTGTGTGGTCACCTCGGTCTCACTCCGCAATCCGTTCATGTCTTTGGCGGCTTCAAGGTGCAGGGGCGCGATGAGTTTCAGGCGCAGGAGATCTACCGTCAGGCCCTCGAACTGCAAGCGGCCGGTATCCAGCTGCTGGTGCTCGAGTGTGTGCCCACTGCGCTGGCCGAGCGCATCACCAAGGCGCTTCGCATCCCGGTGATCGGCATTGGTGCCGGCCCCGCGACCGACGGTCAGATTTTGGTGATGCATGATGCCTTTGGCGTCACCTCCGGCTATGTGCCCAAGTTCACCAAGAACTTCCTGGCCGAGACCGGCGATGTGCGTGCCGCCATCCGCCTCTATGTTCAGCAGGTGAGCGAGGGGAGCTTCCCCGGCCCGGAGCACTGCTTCAACTGATCCTGGCGGTTGCATGATGGGGGCTGCGGCCCCCGTCTCTGCTTCTCAGCCTCGCACAGTTAATCCGTATAGCTAATCCGTATCTTATTGATTCATCTAAAGGTGAACTGCTGATAGTCATGTTCGTGCCCCATCCCGCCCGAGCGCTATTTGTGGATGCAACCCGTCTCTCTTTTTGATTTATCGGAAGGTGAACTGCTGATGTTGGTCGTAAACAATCCCGTCGTTCTGCGTGAGCAGATAAGCCAATGGCGCCGTGAAGGGCGTGCCATCGCATTCGTGCCCACCATGGGCAATCTGCATCAGGGCCACCTGACACTGGTGAAGGAGGCACACAGCCACGCCGAGAAGGTGGTGGTCAGCATCTTCGTCAACCCGATGCAGTTCGACAAGGCCGAGGATCTTGCCAACTATCCGCGCACTCTGGAGCAGGATTGCGCTGCGCTGGAAGCGGCCGGTGTCGATATGGTGTTCACCCCGACCCCGGAGATCATGTATCCGCAGGGGCTGGCCAGCCAGACCTTCGTCGAGGTGCCGGGTCTCTCCAATCTGCTGGAGGGCGCGCTGCGCCCGGGTCACTTCCGTGGTGTCAGTACCGTCGTCACCAAGCTGTTCAATCTGGTACAGCCGGATGTGGCCTGCTTTGGCCAGAAGGATTACCAGCAGTTGGCGCTTATTCGAAAGATGGTGGCCGACATGGCGATGCCCATCGAGATCGTCGGCGTGCCCACCGTGCGGGCCGAAGACGGGCTGGCGCTCTCTTCGCGCAACGGTTACCTGACCGCCACCGAGCGGGCCATCGCCCCCGAGCTGGCGCGCACCATGAACTGGATCGCCGAGCAGATCGAAGCGGGTGATCACCACCTGCCCTCCTTGGTGGCGCAGGCCAGCCAGCGCCTCGACAACGCCGGTTTTCGTACCGATGCCATCGACATCGTCGATGCTGCCAATCTCGAAGCGGCTACCGACGAGAGCGAGCAGCTGGTGATCCTGATGGCTGCTTATCTCGGCAAGGCCCGTCTTATCGACAACCGCGTCGTCACCGTAAAGAAGTAATTCTCCCGATTGCCAGCGGACGCCTTCCCGGGCGTCCGCTGCTTTTTCACGCCTGCACTCTCCTGCATTCCGGCGTTTTGTTCTGCGGCCCTGCCCGCATCCTCCTTTGTTTCAATCCACTCTCGGCCTGATGGCCGCTACAGGTATTCATGATGTTTGTCCTGATTGCATCGCTTGTTTTCTGTCTGCTCTGTTTTGCTCTCACCCGGTTACCCTCCGGGTTGCCGCTCTCGCGCAAGGTGCTTGCGGGTCTGCTGTTTGGCGCCCTGTTCGGGCTGGCGCTGCAACTGGGGTGGGGTGCCGATGATGCCGGCGTCCAGCAGACCCTGGAGTGGGTCAATATCATCGGCGGCGGCTATGTCAGCCTGCTCAAGGTGGTGATGATGCCGCTGGTGTTCACCTCGATCCTTTCTGCCATCAACAAGCTGGAGCAGGCCCAGTCCCTCGGCAAGATCAGCGCCGTGTTGATCGGCTCCATGCTGACCCTGGTGATGATCGCCGGTGTGGTGGGGATGACGGTGACCCATCTGAGTGGTCTCACTGCCGAGGGGCTGCTGAGCCACGGCAGCGACACGGCTGCGCTGCAACAGAGCATGAGCACCATCGACAGTGCCCAGACCCTGCCGGCCTTGCTGCTCTCGCTGGTGCCCACCAACTTTGCCGCCGATATGGCGGGCAGCCGCGGTCTCTCGGTGATCGGGGTGGTGATCTTCACCGTGCTGGCCGGGGTTGCCCTGCTGCAGTTGAAGGCGGAGCATCCAGAGGCTGGCGCTCGCGCCGCCCTCGCCATCGACACTCTGCAACTGTGGGTGATGAAGATGGTGCGGGTGGTGATTGCGCTCACCCCCTATGGCGTGATGGCGCTGATCGCCCGGGTGGTGGCCCACTATCCGCTGAGCGAGATCCTCAGCCTGCTCGGCTTTATTCTGGTCTGCTACGTCGCCATTCTGGCGATGTTTGCGGTGCACATGGTGATCCTGCTGCTGATCGGCCAGAACCCGCTACACTACCTGCGGGAAGTGTGGGGCGTGCTTACCTTCGCTTTTGTCTCCCGCAGCAGCGCCGCCTCCATTCCCCTCAGCATCGAGACCCAGCAGCGTCTTGGGGTGCCCGCCAGCATCGCCAACTTTGCCGCCTCGTTCGGTGCCAATTTGGGGCAGAACGGTTGTGCTGGCATCTATCCGGCCATGATGGTGGCGATGATTGCCCCCATGCTCGGTATCAACCCGTTTGATCCCCTGTTCCTGCTGACTCTGCTGCCGGTGATTGCGCTGGGCTCCATCGGGGTGGCTGGTGTCGGCGGTGGCGGCACCTTCGCCGCGCTGATCGTGCTCTCCACCCTCAACTTCCCCATCGCGCTGGTGGGGGTGATGATCGCCATCGAGCCGCTGGTGGACATGGGCCGTACTGCTCTCAACGTCAACGGCTCCATCATGGCGGCCATGATCACCAAGCGGTTGCTGGGCAAGCAACAGCTGGCCCAAGCGGAGCAGCCGCAAGAGCAGGCCGCCAGCTAACCCCGAGTGTTGCCCAATATGAAAGAAGCCCGCAGTTGCGGGCTTCTTTCATATCGGCTGTGTTGCCTTGTGAGCAAACGCGGTTACTCGGCAGAGACGGGGTAACCGGCGCCTTTCCAGGCGAAGATGCCGCCCGGCACCCGATAGACCTGTTGATAGCCCTGATTGACTGCCCAGGCGGCAGCGTTGTGGCTGCGGCCGCACTTGACGAAGCCGCAGTAGATCACCACGGGGCGAGCTTTGTCTTCACCCAGCAGCGCCTGGAACTGCTCCGGTGTACCGCTTCCCTCGACAATCTCGCTCCAGTTGTCGCCCGCTTTCGCCTCTTTCACGAAGGCAAAGTTCTTGGCGCCCGGGATGTGCTCTTTCTTGTAGGAGTCCTCATAGGGCATGGTGTCGATGATCACCAGCTCCTCGCCCTTGTCCATCCGGGTTTTCAGCTCGGCCACGGTCAGCAGCTGATAGCCCCCCTGCTGCGCCTCCTGTGCCAGCTGCACAGCCGATTGCTCAAGCTTCACCTCCTGCTCGAACTGGTTGTCGCCACAGCCCGCGAGGGCAAAGCTGGCGGCGATCAGCGAGGCCAGCAGAGTGCGGGATCGCAATGTCATCATGTCACTACTCCTTTAGTACGGGAAAAACGGGAACGGGAAAAACGGGGCGGGAAGTTCGCAGCAGGGCGCCCGCAAGCGTCAGTAGCAGCAGATCCCGCACAATGGCCTCCGGCAACGAGCTGAGATCAGCCCTGCCCAGACAGCCGCAAGAGATGTCGAGCCCGATGGCAACGCCATAGCCCAACACCGGAATAAACAGGGCGAGCAGCCCGATCACCAGCCAGAGTCCCCAGCGCCGGTTGGCGATGACCGCCAGCCCTGCGCAGAGCTCAAGGGCAATCAGCCCCCAGGCCACTGGCGGGATCAGTGACGGCCAGATCAGCCCGAAGGCCGCGATCTGTTCGAAAAACAGGGCGGGGGAGACCAGCTTGAACCCGGCGGAGGCGAGGAAGAATCCCCCCAACGCCAGATTGGCCAGCATGCGCAGATAAACGGCCATGGGAGAGCTCTTTATCATCCATGACTCCGACTGCCAGCCACAGGCGTTTGCTTCGCCATGTCCGGGCTATCGGCCGGATAGCGGGCCAGCTCCTGATAGTCGCCGTCCGCTTCGCAGCGAAAGACGGCAGCGGTTTCACCGTTCTGACACCACTGTTGCCACTCATCTGGCGGGCAGTGGAGGCGAATGGCGAGGCCACAGCCGGCGCTGAGCAGGCGCGGCACGTCGCAGACCCGAAACGACTGGTCGTGCTGCTCCAGCCGCTTGCGCAGTCTGACCGTGCCGAGGGTAGAGTGGAACAGGTAGAGAAACTCCTGATTCATGATTTGCCTCCCGTGCTGGCGCGCGCGCCGAACAGGGCGGCACCCAGCGCACCGGCAAACTGGGCATCCGGGTGGGTGGCCACTTCGCAGCCCAACCCTTCGGCCAGATAGTGGCGGAAGGTGGCGCAGTGGCTGACACCGCCGGTAAAGAGTACGCTCGGTCGGGCGCCGAGGCGGCCGATAAAGTTGGCACTGCGCCGGGCCATGGAGCGGACGATACCGGCCAGGATTGACTCGGCCGGAATGCCCGCCGAGCGCAGGCTGATAGCCTCCGATTCGGCAAACACGGTACACATGCTGCTGATGTCGTGGGGCTCGGCCCCTTGCAGCAGTTCGTCAAGCTGCTCGACCCGAGCACCCAGAGTGCGGGTGATCACCTCGAGAAAGCGACCGGTGCCGGCGGCGCACTTGTCGTTCATCAGAAAATCGGTGAGGTTGCCGTCGCTATCGAGCTGGATCACCTTGCTGTCCTGCCCGCCGATGTCGATGACGGTGTGTACCGATGGGCAGAGCAGGCGAGCGCCCAGCCCGTGGCAGGAGATCTCGGTGACTCGGCGATCGGCGAACGACGCCAGATCCCGGCCATAGCCGGTCAGCGTCAGATAAGGTCGTTGGGGCAAATCGGCCGAGAGCTCCTCCCAGCCTTGCTCGATGGCAGCCAGCGGACGAAAGGGGGTCGGCACCAGAAAACGGCGGACGATACGCCCGCCATCCCGGCTGTCGAACAGGATCCCCTTGGTCGCGGTGGAGCCCGAGTCAATCCCGATGGAGAGTGACACGGCGCCTCCTTACAGCATCTCGATAAAGGCGGCCAGCCGGGTCGCCAGTTGTCCCTTGTCGGCGCTGGAGTAGTCGGTCTCGACTGCCATGTAGGGGATACCGTGGCGTTCGCGCACATGGCGCTTGATGGCGAGCGACTCCACCGCATAGGTGTGGCAAGCCTGCAGGATCACATCGATCACTCCGTCCGCCTGATACTCCTCCACCATCTGGCTCAGCAGATTCATGCGCTGGTGGTTGGGAGAGATGCAGGAGCAGCCTATGGCCAGATACTTGTCGGTCAGCGCATCGAACGGGTTGCCCTCTTCGCTGACGCACTGCTCGGTCGCCTTGGCGCCGGTGCAGTTCTCGTAACCCACCACCCAGCCGCCGTGCTCCTCGATAAGGCGCACCACCTTGTCGGCCGCGCCGCCGATGGGGCAGCCGGTGATGAGGATGCGCGGGCGGGCATCAAGCCGCTTGCCTTCGGCATACTCGACCTTGATGCTGCGGGTCATCTCCTGCAGCTCGCTGATGAGCTGCTCCTTGTCGAAGCGGAAGGTTGCACCATAGACCACCTTGAGCAGGTCGGTACCGCTGAGTGCCGGCGGATTGAGCTGGCCCAGCCGGTAGAAATCGGCCAGCGCGCGGCGCTCGCGGTTTTTCAGCACGATGGCGTCTCGCAATGCCTGCTCGCTGATGGGCTTGCCGAACTGCTGCTCCAGCAACTCCTTGAAGCGGACGATTTCGCTGCGCCACAGGGTGCGGGAGGCCTCGTCATCGGCGCGGTTGGGCAACTGCATCACATGCACCGGTTTGAACTCGGCCATGTACTCGTACATCTTCTTCTTGCCGTCGCAGGTGGTTTCCCCTACCACCAGATCGGAGAAGTAGAAGTAGGGGCACTTGTCGGTCTTGCCGAACCCGTAGCTGCTCTTGATGAGCGGGCAGAGGTTGCGGGGCAGATCCTTTTCGGCCTCCTCGATGGTCTCGTCGCTGGTGGAGCAGAGCGATACCACCACGGCGCCGGCGGCTATCGCCACCTCCTGCGGCATAAAGGTGCAGTAGGTACCGATCAGGGGGATCTGTCGCTCCTTGAGTGCCATTACAGCCAGAAAGCCCTGCCGACGGGCATCTGAAAAACTATCGAATATGGCTGGCAACTCGGTGATAAGTGACATAGGCGATCCTGCCCTGATGAGAGAAATGAAGAGACGGACGGGCCATCCGTGACGGCACATCCAACCGCGAGAATTATACCTTTGGGGGTAATTCGAAAATTGCGGTGGATCACAAGGTGTCAGGTAACTCCTTAATGACAGGCTGGTTATTGGGAAGGGGGCTGGCAGGTTGAAGGGGCTACAGGGGGAATAAAAAACGGGCACCGCGAGGTGCCCGTTTTGGCTATCAGTGGCGCAGACCGGTGCCGCGGGAGATAAGCCACCAGGCGATACCGTAGAGGGCCACGATAAAGCCGATGATGATGAGGTAGGCTGTGCCGAGCGGCACGTCGGAGATACCGAGGAAGCCGTAACGAAACGCGTTCACCATGTAGATGATGGGGTTCACCTGGGAGACCCCCTGCCAGAACGGGGGCAGCAGGCTGATGGAGTAGAACACCCCGCCCAGATAGGTGAGCGGCGTCAGCACGAAGGTGGGGATGATGCTGATGTCGTCGAAGGTCTTGGCAAACACCGCGTTGATAAGGCCACCCAGCGAGAAGAGGATAGCGGTGAGCAGCACGGTGAAGCAGACGCTGAACAGATGGTGGATCTGCAGCGGCACGAAGAACAGCGACACCAGGGTGACGATAAGGCCGACACAGAGGCCGCGCGCCACACCACCGCCCACGTAACCGGCGATGATGACGTAGTTGGGCACCGGTGCCACCAGCATCTCCTCGATATTGCGCTGGAACTTGGCGCTGAAGAAGGAGGAGGCAACGTTGGAGTAGGAGTTGGTGATCACCGACATCATGATGAGGCCGGGCACGATGAACTCCATGTAGGTGAAACCGCCCATGTCACCGATGCGCGAACCGATCAGGTTGCCGAAGATGACGAAGTAGAGGCTCATGGTGATGGCCGGTGGCACCAGGGTCTGGATCCAGATCCGGGTGAAGCGGCTCACCTCCTTGGCCAGAATGCTCTTGAAGGCGATGTAGTAGATGGCCAGATTCATGCTTTTCTCCCCTCTTCGACCAGATTGACGAACAGCTCTTCCAGCCGGTTGGCCTTGTTGCGCATGCTCACGACCTGCACCTGCTGGTTCGACAGTTGCTCGAACAGGCTGTTGAGTGACTGGCTCTTGTCGAGATCCACCTCAAGGGTTCGTTCATCCTGCATCCGGCCGTTGAACTCTGGCACCTCAGGTACGGCAGAACCTGGCGCAAGGTCGAGCAGGAAGGTCTCGCGACCCAGCTTGCCCAGCAGGTTTTTCATGCTGGTGTTCTCGATCAGACGACCCTTGTCGATGATGCCGATGTTGCGGCAGAGCATCTCCGCCTCTTCCAGATAGTGGGTGGTGAGGATGATGGTGACCCCCTGCTCATTGAGATCCTTGAGGAAACTCCACATGGAGCGACGGATCTCGATATCGACCCCGGCGGTCGGCTCATCGAGGATCAGCAGCTTGGGTTCGTGCATCAGGGCGCGGGCGATCATCAGACGGCGCTTCATGCCGCCGGAGAGGGTGCGGGCAGGCATGTCGCGCTTCTCCCACAGATCGAGCTGGCGCAGGTACTTCTCGGCGCGGATCTTGGCTTCCGCCTTGGGCACGCCGTAGAAACCGGCCTGATGGGTGACAATCTGGATCACCTTCTCGAACTGGCTGAAGTTGAACTCCTGCGGTACCAGTCCGAGCTGGGCCTTGGCCTGTTCGAGATCGCTGTCGATGTCGTAGCCAAACACCTTCACCTTGCCGGCGCTCTTGTTCACCAGCGAGCTGATGACGCCGATGGTGGTGGACTTGCCCGCGCCGTTCGGGCCGAGCAGGGCGAAGAAATCCCCCTGCCTGACGGTAAGATCGATGCCTTTAAGGGCTTCGACGCCCCCCTGATAGGTCTTTTTCAGGCCGCTGATTTCCAGTGCGTTCATTGCAACCTCTGTGATGGTTGAATCCGGCTCGATACAGAAAAGGCGGCCAAGGCCGCCTGCACAGAGTAAAGGGCGCAAGGCCGCTTCACCCGTGATATTCCTGAACCTGGCTTACTCCTGAGGTACCACTTTGCCGATAAACGGCAGGTTGCGATACTTCTGGGCGTAGTCGATGCCGCAGCCGACCACGAATTCGTCCGGGATGGCGAAGCCAATCCAGTCGACCGGCACCTGCACTTCGCGGCGGGAGGGTTTGTCCAGCAGGGTGCAGATGGCCAGGGATTTCGGCTCGCGCAGGGAGAGGATCTCGCGCACCTTGTTGAGGGTGTAACCGGTATCGATGATGTCTTCCACGATCACCACATCCTTGCCCTTGATGTCGTCGTCCAGGTCTTTGAGGATGCGGACGTCACGGGTGCTGTGCATGCCGGAGCCGTAGCTGGAGGCGGTCATGAAGTCCAGGGTGATGGGCAGCTTGCACTGGCGGCAGAGGTCGGCCAGGAAGATGCAGGAACCGCGCAGCAGCGCAATCATCACGACTTCGTCAGAACCCTTATAGCGGGCGGTGATCTCTTCACCCAATTTGGCGATCCGGGCGGCTACTTCAGCCTCGGAGATCATCACCTCGACGGTGTGTTTCATCACTTACTCCCATAAGGCCAAAGGGGATTTGGCCGTTCATGAATATCAAAACCGATGATTCTACCACTCATGTTGAAGGGTGCTAGAGATACGTGGTGCTTTTATCGGCTTATTTTAATTGATAGAGTTAGCAGGCACTCAGGCATGATTAGTTAAAATACTATAAACACCATAATCAATAACTATTAGATGATAAAAACTATGGAACCACGCGCAGAAATAAGACGTCGTACCCGGCTGTCGCCGGAAGCTCGTCGCTCCCAATTGATGGAATGTGCCATCGAGGTGTTCTCCCGTCGCGGCATTGGCCGTGCAGGTCACGCCGAGATAGCCGAACAGGCCAAGGTCTCTGTGGCTACCGTCTTCAACTATTTCAACACCCGCGAGGAGTTGGTAGATGAGGTGCTGGCCGAGATCGAACGCTTTGTGAACCAGATGCTGTCGCAGGCATACGGTGACCAGGGCTCCATTTTCGACAAGATCCAGCGTCATGTACGCCTCTCTGTCGATGCCGCCTACGATCAACCGGATTATGCCGGTATCTGGCTGGAGTGGAGCTCATCGGTTCGGGAAGAGGTATGGCCCCGCTATACCCGGCTGCTCGATCACTGCCTTGAGCTGATCGCCAGCGAGCTGCAAACCTCCATGGATGCAGGGGAGATCACCAGCGTGCTGTCAGCACAGGATCTGGCCCGCTCTCTGACCGGTTTTGGCTATGTGATGATGCAGATGATCAATCAACCTCAGCGCCCGGCGCGCCAAGAGGTGACTGATTTCCTGTTCAAGTACGTGACGGCGCCAATTCAGGCTCGCTAACACGGCTTAACGAAAAAACGGCGTCACTCATTGAGTGGCGCCGTTTTTTTATGGCCGAATGTGGCGGTCACCTCAATGGTGGCCATAGCCCCAGCGGTGGGTCAGCTCATGCTCGACACCGAGATGATCGAGGATGCGGGCGACCATAAAGTCCACCAGATCGGCGATGCTTTTCGGCTCATGATAGAAACCGGGCGCGGCAGGCATGATGGTCACCCCGAGCCGTGCCAGTTTCAGCATGTTCTCCAGATGGATCGCCGAGAAGGGGGTTTCGCGGGGCACCAGGATCAGCTGGCCGCGCTCCTTGATCACCACATCCGCTGCCCGCTCCAGCAGGTTGTCGGAGGTGCCGTTGGCAATGGCCGAGACGGTGCCCATGGAGCAGGGGCAGACCACCATCTGTTTGGGGGCTGCCGAACCGGAGGCCACCGGCGAGAACCACTCCTCCTTGCCGCAGGCGACAATCTGCCCCTCCTTGGCGCCATATTGGCGACAAAGATAGGCAGAGAGCTCTTTCGGCGAGCCGGGCCAATCCTGTTGCTGCTCGGTCTTGAGTACCACTCGTGCCGCCGAGGAGGCGAGCAGATAGACCCGATAGTCTGCCTGCACCAGACACTGGAGCAGGCGCAGGGCGTAGGGGGCGCCGGAGGCGCCGGTCAGCGCCAGGGTGATCGCTTTGTTCATAGTTCGCCGTGGTAATCCTTGAGGCGGGCGATCAGCTTGTCATGAATGCCACCGAAGCCGCCGTTGCTCATGATCAGAATATGGTCGCCATCGCGGCTCTCGGCCACCAGCCGGTTGATCAGGGTCTCCAGATCGTTGAACACCTTGGCCGGTCGGGTCATATGGGCAGTCACTTCGCCGAGATCCCAGCCGATGTTGGGAGGCTGGAAGAAGAATACCTCGTCAGCACCATCGAAGCAGCCGGCCAGCTCCTCCTTGTGTACCCCCAGCTTCATGGTGTTGGAGCGCGGCTCCAGCACTGCCAGGATACGGGCTTTGCCTACCTTGGCGCGCAGACCGCCAAGGGTGGTTTCGATGGCGGTGGGGTGGTGGGCGAAGTCGTCATAAACGCTGATGCCAGCTACCTCGCCCTTGAGCTCCATCCGCCGTTTGGGGGATTTGAACTGGCAGAGCGCCGCAATACCATGTTCTACCATCACGCCAGCATGACGGGCGGCCGCGATGGCCATCAGGCCATTGTTGACGTTGTGTTCGCCGATGCACTCCCAGTGCACCTCGCCCTGCTTTTCGCCATCCAGCCACACCTCGAAAGCGGAGCCGTCATCGGCCAGCTTGACCGCTTTCCACTTGGCGTCGTCCTGACCCACCAGCTCCACTTCGCTCCAGCAGCCCATTTTGCGTACGGCGGTGAGGTTGTCATCCGTTTGCGGGAACAGCACCCGGCCGTTGCTCGGCACGGTACGCATCAGGTGGTGGAACTGGCGCTGGATGGCGGCGAGATCCGGGAAGATGTCCGCGTGGTCGAACTCCAGGTTGTTCATCACCAGGGTACGCGGGTGGTAGTGGACGAACTTGGAGCGCTTGTCGAAGAAGGCGCAGTCATACTCGTCCGCTTCGATGACGAAGAAGGGGGCGGAGCCGAGACGGGCCGAGACCGGGAAGTTGCCCGGCACGCCGCCGATGAGGAAACCGGGCTCCAGCTTGGCATACTCCAGCACCCAGGCCAGCATGCTGGCGGTGGTGGTCTTGCCGTGGGTGCCGGCAACGGCCAGTACCCAGCGATCTTGCAGCACATGCTCCAGCAGCCACTGGGGGCCGGAGATGTAGGGCAGATTGCGATCCAGCACATATTCAACACAGGGGTTGCCACGGCTCATGGCGTTGCCAATCACCACCAGATCCGGCGCCGGATCGAGTTGGGAGGGGTCATAGCCTTCGGTCAGTTCGATGCCCTGTTGCTCGAGCTGGGTACTCATGGGGGGATAGACATTGGCATCCGAACCGGTCACCCGATAACCAAGCTGTTTTGCCAACACCGCCAGACCACCCATAAAGGTGCCGCAGATCCCGAGAATGTGAATATGCATACCGCTTCCTTTCGCAGTAAAGGGAAGTGGGCATTCTAGGGGGTGTTGCGGTGGTGGCACAAGCCGCACTCATGGTGAGAGGCCCACAGATGACGCACTGGAGGCAGAAATATTGTCGCTGTCGCGGTGTGCGAGGCTGGAGTGGGTTGTTGGGTTTTATTTGAGGCTTGATTTTGTGTCGCACTTTCTTACAATTCTTCGGTTTTGTGACGCACCCTACAGTTTTACGATATCGCCCTTTTCAAACGGAGAGTCCCCATGGGCAAGTTCCTGCTTTGCTATCTGGTCGGTGGTCTGGTGGCCATCAGTTGGGCTGCGCTGCCCGCTCATGGTCCCTGGGATCAGTGGGACCTCGCGATTTTTCATACCGTCAATGGTTGGCTCGGGCAGTCGGCGCTGTGGGCCGATCTGGTGGCCATCACTAATAACCGGCTGTTCGATCTGGCAGTACTGACCTGTATGGGGTTGATCCTGGCCCGCTGTTTCTTTGCCCGGGATTTGGCGGGGCGTCGCCAACTGGTGGCGATGGGCATTGTCATGCTGCTGAGTGCACTGGTGATCAACCAGCTTGGTCACCGATTGCCGGTGGAGCGACCCAGCCCGACCCTGATGGTGGCCGATGCGCTGCGGGTTACCCAGCTAAGCGCTATTCCGACCAAGGACTCTTCCGGTGACAGCTTCCCCGGCGATCACGCCCTGTTCCTGATGATCTTCGCCGGCTACGCCTTGCGATATCTGCCGCGCTGGGCGGGAGTCACCGCATTGCTGATGGTGCCGATCTTTTCCGCGCCGCGCATTCTGGCTGGCGCCCACTGGTTTACCGACGTCTACGTCGGCGCGCTGGGGCTGGCGACCCTCTGCCTGCCCTGGCTGCTGTTGACCCCGCTGGCGGATCGGCTGATAGAGCGCATCGCCCCCCGATTGGCCCGTGTGCCGCTGCTGCGCAGTCAGACCCACTGATTGAACGTCGCAAAATAAAACGCCCCGACATGAAAATGTCGGGGCGTTTTGTTATCCACCCGCGAGAGATCAGCCTTGATAGCCGTTCGGGTTGTTGCTTTGCCAGCGCCAGGTATCGACCATCATCTGCTCCAGACCGCGTTCTGCCTGCCAGCCCAGCTCGGCACGGGCCAGCGTTGGCTCTGCCCAGCACTCGGCGATGTCGCCCGGGCGACGGGGTTTGATCTGGTAGGGAATGGGTCGGCCACTGGCCGCTTCAAACGCCTTGACCATCTCCAGTACCGAGTAGCCTTGACCTGTGCCCAGGTTGTAGGTGAAGACGCCGGTGTCGCTCTTGATGCGTGCCAGTGCTTTCAGGTGACCGATGGCGAGATCCACCACATGGATGTAGTCGCGTACGCCGGTGCCATCCGGGGTCGGGTAGTCGTTGCCAAATACCCCCAGCTCCTTGAGCTTGCCGACACCCACCTGGCTGATATAGGGCAGCAGGTTGTTGGGGATGCCGTTGGGATCTTCACCAATCAGGCCGCTCTCGTGGGCGCCGACCGGGTTGAAGTAACGCAGCAGTACGATAGCCCAGCGGGGATCGGATTTGGCGAGATCGCGCAGGATCTCCTCCACCATCAGCTTGGAGCGGCCGTAGGGGTTGGTGGCGCTGGTGGGGAAATCTTCCCGCAGCGGCACCGAGGCGGGATCGCCATAGACGGTAGCCGAGGAGCTGAATACCAGCCGGAAAACCCCGGCCTTGGCCATCTCTTCGCACAGCACCAGAGTGCCACTGATGTTGTTCTGGTAGTAGGTGAGCGGGATCTGGCTCGACTCCCCGACCGCCTTGAGGCCGGCGAAGTGGATGACCGATTCGATCTGGTGGTTGGCAAACAGCTGCTGCAGGCAGGCTCTGTCCAGCACATCCCCTTCGACGAAGGTGACCGGCTTGCCGGTGATCTGCTCGACCCGCTTGAGTGACTCCGGTGAGGAGTTGGAGAGGTTGTCGAGTACCACGACCTGCTGCCCCGCGCCGAGCAGCTCAACCAGGGTGTGGGAGCCGATATAGCCGGCGCCCCCTGTGACCAGTATTGTCATTTTTTATCCCGTGTTCTGGTGAAACTGGGGCAGAGTCTAGCGCCCCTGTCTACTTGGGAAAAGGTTGGGATACCGATGACGCTTTCACCGCACCTCACAAAAGCCTTCACCACGCCTCAATAATCGAGACTGATATCCCCTTTCGCGGTGCAGGAGCAGGCCAGAGCCACGCCGCTCTCCAGGTCCTGCGCACTCAAGGTCATCACGCTCTGGCGCTCGATGTCACCTGTGGTGGTGCAACGACAGCTGCCACATACCCCGGCGCGACAAGCCGCCATTATGGTTTCGCCCGCAGCTTCCAATGCCGCCAGCAGGGTCTGACCCGGCAGGATTTTCACTTTCTTGCCGCTCTTTTTCAGGGTTAGCCAGAAGTGGTCGCTGGTGGTCTTGATGGGCTCTGCTGGAGGAAGACCAAAGGACTCCTGATGCAGCTGCTCCGGCGGCAATCCCAGCTCCGTCAGCATGGTCCTGACCGCCGCCATATAGGGGGCCGGGCCACAGAGATACACATGGCGTTCGCGCAGATCTGGGGCCAGTTCGGCTAGCATGGCGGGGATGAGTCGGCCCACCCAGGGATGAGCCGTTGGCGCCTCTTCCAGTATCAGGGCATGGCGAATACCTGCATGGGCCTTGGCCAAGGCTGCCAACTCATCTGCGAAGATCACATCTGCTGGCGAGCGGGCGCTGTGAATAAAGCGGATATCGGCATCCGGCCGTTTGGCGAGCTCGTCCCGCAACATGGCCCACATGGGGGTAATGCCGGAACCGGCACTGAGCAGCAGTGGCCGTTCGCAAGGCAAGGCGGTCAGGTTGAAATCGCCGAACGGGCCATCCACCCGGATTTTGTCTCCCACTTGCAAGGTCTGGTGTAGATGGCGAGAGACCCGTCCCACATCCTTGATAGTCACTTGCCAGCATGCATCCTGCGGGCTGGAGGAGAGGGTATAGGCGCGGCACTCCGGCTGGCCGTCAATCTCGGTGTGCAGGGTGATGCACTGGCCTGCCAGCACGGGAGGGAGGTTGCCGGAAAACGGCGCCAGCTGCCAGCTCACTACGTCGTGGGTATTCTGCTGGCGGTCAATGCAGATGAGCGTGAGAGAGGTCATCACAAGGCTCCTTAGGTGTGAAACGGTTTGAAAAACGTCTGATGAAAAAGCCGGATCCAGAAAAAAGGCGAGCCGGGCGGCTCGCCAAACGCTTACAACATGAGGTGCCGATCAGGCCGCCAGGATCTCGGCCAAGTCAGCCTCGGCCGTGGTGGTTCCTTTCAGTCCGAATTGCTCCTCCAGCACCTTGAGCAGGGCCGGGGTAAGGAAGGCAGGAGCGGTCGGGCCGGTACGAATGTCTTTCACCCCGAGGGAGAGCAGGGTGAGCAGAATGACGATGGCTTTCTGCTCGAACCAGGAGAGCACCAGCGTTAGCGGCAGATCGTTGACCCCGCACTCGAACGCTTCGGAGAGCGCCAGCGCCAGCTGGATGGCTGAGTAGGCATCGTTGCACTGGCCCACGTCCAGTAGGCGCGGAATGCCGCCGATATCGCCAAAATCGAGCTTGTTGAACTTGTACTTGCCGCAGCCCAAGGTGAGCAGCAGGCTGTCACGCGGCGCCGCCTTGGCAAACTCGGTGAAGTAGGCGCGCTCGGCCTTGTCGCCGTCACAGCCACCCACCAGGAAGAAGTGGCTGATTTCTCCGGCTTTGACCTTCTCAATCACCGCGGGGGCGGCCTGCATCAGGGCGTTGCGGGCAAAGCCGATGGTGATGAAGTGCTCGAGCTCGGTGTGCTTGAAGCCTTCCAGCGCTTGCGCCTTGGCGATCACGGCGGAGAAATCATCCCCCTCCAGATGGGTTACGCCCGGCCAGCCGACGATGGATCGGGTGAAGATGCGATCCGAGTAGTTGCCCACATTCGGGTCGATGATGCAGTTGGAGGTCATCACCACGGCGCCCGGGAAGTTGGCAAACTCTTTCTGCTGGTTCTGCCAGGCGGATCCGTAGTTGCCCACCAGATGGGGGTACTGCTTGAAGAAGGGATAGGCTAGCGCAGGCAGCATCTCACCATGGGTGTAGACATTAATGCCGGTCCCCTTGGTCTGCTCCAGAATGAGCTTGAGATCCATCATGTCGTGGCCGGAGACCAGAATGCACTTGCCGGGGATGGGAGTGACGCGTACCTGGGTCGGCTCCGGATGGCCGAAGGCGCTGGTTTCACCCAGATCCAGCATCTCCATGATTTTGAAGTTGAGCTGACCGATCTCCATGGCACAGCTGAACAGCCGACCCATTTCGCTCGGATCTGTGCTGAGCCAGCTCATGATGCGGTGGAATTCGGCAGCCACCTCGTCACTCTGCTGATCCAGCACCCGGGCGTGCTCCATGTAGGCTGCGGCGCCCTTGAGGCCGTAAAGGCAGAGCAGGCGCAGCCCCATGATGTCTTCGTTCACCTCACTCTTGCCCCGATTGGGGGCGGCTGGCGCGGCATGGGCAAGTTGTTCCAGCAGCTCGGCACCGGGTTCGAAGTAAGCGGACTGTGGTAAGTCGTTGACCTGCACCGCCATGGCGGTCAGACGATCGGCCAACTGCTGGCGATAGGCGAGGGCCTGATTGACGTAAGCCACGATGCGATTCGAGTCGAAGTTGACGTTGGTGAGGGTGGCGAAGAAGGCCTTGGGCACGAAGGCATCGATCTCGCGGTCGATGATGCCCGGCTCGCGGGCGGCCAGCGCCCAGGCGCTGAGACCCTGCAGGGTATAGATCAGCACATCCTGCAGATCCGAGGTTTCCGCCGTCTTGCCGCACATACCTTGTGCGTAGGCACAGCCGTTGCCAGCTGGGGTACGAATTGTCTGTTCACATTGCACACAAAACATCATGCCTCTCCTAATTGGACATTTCAGTTGTCTGTTTTGTGGCGATTCTATTCCTCTCGCGAAAAACTTAATAGGCATTCAATTTGCCAATTAAGATTCCCTTGATGCAGATCAAAAACAAAAAAAGCCGCCCAAACAGGACGGCAAGCGGGTGGATAAAAGGAGAGACAACTCAGGTTTGCAACAGAACATAACAATCAGATGGATTGGGCCGTGGTCTGGTCAGGAGCTTCCGGCCCGGTACTTACTCAAGCCAGCATACGTACGCTGTAGTCGGCTTGGTTCACTATCAGGCCAGATAAGCGCGCAGCATCCAGACCAGTTTTTCCTGCTGCTGCACATAGTCGGAGAGGATGGAGGCAGTGCCCTCATCACCGGCTTCGGCGGCCTGACCCAGAATACGGCGCTGGGCGACCAGCAGTTCGCGGAAGCTCTCCAGCAGAGATTCGACACAGGCGCGGCCATCGTGCAGCCCTTTTTGCTCCGGGATGGCAGAGACTTTCAGGTAGTCGCTGAAGCTGTGCATGGGCACGCCATCCAGGGTCAGGATCCGCTCGGCCAGAGCATCGACTTTCAGCAGCAGGTCGTTGTAAATCTCTTCAAATTTCAGGTGCAGTTCGAAGAACTGGTTGCCACGGATATTCCAGTGGAAGCCGCGCACGTTCATGTAGAGGATCTGGTAGCTGGCCAGCAATTTGTTCAACTCGGCTGCCAGGGCTTGTGATTGAGCAGTATCAAGACCAATCGGGCTTTTCATCATTCACCTCCAGATTTGGAAATCGGTTTTAAATTCTCTTTCGGAACGCACTCAGAGTAACGCCTTGCAAAATGCAGGGACAATTGCTTGTGCCTAACTGTTTGATAGCTAACGGCTATCAAACAGTACGCAGCAACGGGGGCAATGGATGAGGATTAGGGGAAGTATTTTTCGAGCAGCGCCATCAGGATGGCCTGACACTCGCGGTCTGGTTTGCTATCGACCTTGCTGGCGCGAAAGTGGAGTTGAAAGGCGCCCATGACGGCGCGGCTCTGCTCATCCCACTGGCCGCTCCGGGGCAGGCCATAGCCATAGCGGGCCAGCTGCTGCTGCCACATGGCCGCATCCCAATCGGGCAAGGGACTGGCCAGTAGCTCGGCCACCCGACCTTCATCTGGCCAGGCGCCGACCCCGTACGTCAGATAGAGCTGGCGCCAGGGGAAGTGTGGGCCGGGATCCTGCTTGCGCTCGGGGGCGACATCGCTGTGGCCCAGCACCTGGGTCGGTGGAATCTGGTAGCGGACGACCAGCTCCCGGCTGAGGGCGCCGACGGCGGCAATCTGCTGCGGGGTATAGGGTTGCCAGCGCCGCGCATCGGGTGGCAGTGACTCATCTTCTGGTGGATAGCCAAGGTTGACGATCTCGAT
The DNA here is from genome assembly GCF_049173735.1 of Aeromonas sp. 602396. Taxonomy (NCBI): domain Bacteria; kingdom Pseudomonadati; phylum Pseudomonadota; class Gammaproteobacteria; order Aeromonadales; family Aeromonadaceae; genus Aeromonas; species Aeromonas sp. 602396. The sequence continues at coordinate 79,590 of NZ_JAAKSD010000014.1, forward strand.
ACCAAGGGAGCTGGCATTGAGCCCGGCATATTGGTGCCAGCGGCTGCGTCCCGCATGCCAGGCGCGCGCGCTGTCCGGCACCAGCTGATAGACCGGTAGCGGGGTCTCGTGGCTGTCGCGGGGGATCAGGTAGTGGGCGCTCACCTTGTGCTCCGGCTCGGTCAGCAGGCGCAGGGAGTTGGCATCATCTTCGTCGGTGTAGTGGAGGATCAGAAAGGCGATCCGCTCGTTCTGGTTGGCGCTCTGATAGCGGGTAGATAGCTGGTACTCGGATGGTGTGCAGGCGCCCAGCAGCAGAATCAGTGGCAGACAGAAGAGGGGAAGAAGACAGCGCCAGCGCCATCCCCCTGCCACAGTCAGTCTGCTGAGCGTGGGAGGAGTGAGTCGCTGGCACATGTCGAAGGCCCGGTCTGGTCAGTCGCGCGGCTGGTTAGCCGCGGTATTTGGCTGTGAGACCGATCAGGAAGTTGCGCAGGATCTGATCCCCGCAATCCTGATAGTGCTTGTGATCCTTGGAGCGGAACAGGGCACTGAGCTCGGACTTGGAGAGGTTGAAGTCGGAGAGCTTGAGGGTGCCGAGCATATCCTCTTCCTTGAAGTTGAGACCGATGCGCAGCTTGCGCAGGATCATGTTGTTGTTGATCCGGTTCGGGATCACCTGGGCCGGTGCATCTTCCCGCACGCCGCGGCGGGCGATGATGAAACCGTCGAGGAACTGGCTCAGGGCCGAGTCGGGACAGGCGACATAGCCTGCCTCTTGCTCTTCACCTTCCGCTGCCTCTTTCATCAACCAGCTGTGCAGCTGGGCGTGAGTGACCGTCAGGTTGCCCTTGGCAAACATCTCGACCATCTGGTCGTTGCTGATGGTGAGGGCGTAGCGCAGACGGCGCAGAATATCGTTGTTGGTCATGCTGACTCCTGTGTAAACGGCGCAACTTTACCATCTGGCGGCCCTCGCGTCAGAAAAAGCGGGGGCCGGTATAGTTCAGGTCAAGCTCATCAAGCCTGGCCGAGATAACGGGGCGCCTCCTGGCGCACCAGTTCCAGCGCATCTTGCAGCTCCAGCAGCTCGGGTTCCAGCTCGCTCACCGGCACGCCGTCACGCAGCTGTTGCTCCAGCTGAGAGAGCAGCCGTTGCAGCCCCGGCACCCCGGAATAGGCACAGCCACCGTTGAGGCGATGGAGCTGGGCCAGCACCTCGCTATCTTCAATTTCGCCAGCCAGCGCGCTATCCAGCACTGGTTCCACCTCGTCGAAACTGGCCAGCAGCATGGTCAGCATCTCTCTGGCGAGATGCTCTTTCCCCGCCGCCTGCCGCACCGCCAGTGCCCAGTCGATCTGTTGGGCACCATTATTCTGGTGGCGGCGATGGGCAAAGTCGGTGATGAGCTGGGCCAGCATGCTCTCGTCGATGGGCTTGGCCAGATAGTCGTCCATCCCCTGCCGGATCAGCCGCTCTCGCTCTCCGGGAATGGCGTGGGCGGTCACCGCCACGATCGGGGTGGTGGTGTTGAGGGACTGGTTGCGGATCGCCTGGGTGGCGCTGATGCCATCCATGATCGGCATCTGGATATCCATGAAGATGATGTCGAACGGCTGGCTCTGGGCCTGTTTGACCGCCTCCTTGCCGTTTTTGCACACCACCACCTGACTCACCATCTCCTTGAGCATGGCGGCGATCAGCTTGAGGTTGGCGGCGTTGTCGTCCACCGCCAGCACCTTGATCGGCTGCAACTGGCGCGGCGCAGGCTGAGCAGGCAGCTTCTGGCGGCTCGATTCCGGCGAGAGCAGGGCGTGCAGCAGCTTGCGGTGGTTGACCGGTTTGGAGAGACAGTGCTGGGCGCCATGGGCCAGCATCGCTTCATAGAGCGCCGGCTCGTGGCTGCTGAGCAGCACTATGGTGTTCTGCTGCTGGCCGTTCAGTCTGTCGAGACGGCCGAGCACCTGCTGCGGCGTATGCAGGGTGCTGCTGCCGATGATCACCATCTCCTGCTCGCTCATCTCTGGCCAGGGATCATCGCTGGTCAGTGGGTGCACGTCGAGGTGCCACTCCGCCAGCAGGGCGAGCAGAGAGGCTTGCGCGAAGGGATCCGGTTCCAGCAGCCAGAGCCGTTTGCCACGGATCCGATCCAGCGGCAGTTGATCGGTCTGGGGCAGGGGTGAGACCTCCACATCCAGACTGAACGAGAAGATGGAGCCCTTGCCGAGCTCCGATTCAAAGCGGATCTGGCCGCCCATCTGCTGCACCAGCTTCTGGGTAATGACAAGGCCTAAACCCGTGCCGCCATAACGGCGGGAGATGGAGGAGTCGGCCTGATTGAAGGCCTGGAACAGCTGATGTTGCTGCTCCTGGGAGATACCGATGCCGGTATCGCGGATCTGGACGTTGAGCCTCACCTTGTGGTTGCCACTGCCGGTCTGCTCGATATGGACATCCACGTTACCCTGCTCGGTGAACTTGATGGCGTTGCCGGTGAGGTTGGTCAGCACCTGTTGCAGACGCATGGGGTCGCCGGTGAGGTAGTCCGGCACATCGGCATCCACCCGCAGGGAGAGCTCCAGTTGTTTGTCGTGGGCGCTGGGGCCGAGCAGGTGCATGGTCTCGTTGAGGGTGTCGCGCAGGCTGAACGGGATATGCTCCAGCTGCAGCTTGCCCGCTTCCAGCTTCGAGAAGTCGAGGATGTCGTTGATGATGCCAAGCAGGTTGCGCGCCGATTTCTCGATGGTCTGCATGTAGTCGGTCTGGCTCGGGGTCAGGCTGGTTTTCAGCAACTGGCGGGTAAAACCGATGACCCCGTTGAGCGGCGTGCGCAGTTCGTGGGACATGTTGGCCAAAAACTCCGACTTGACCCGCGCCGCCTCCTGCGCCCGTTTCTTGGCCATGTCGAGTTCGACGTTCTGGATCTCGATCTGCTCCAGGGTTTCGCGCAGGTCAGAGGTGGCCTGATCGATATTCTGCTGCATCTCTTCGTGATATTCGGAGAGCGCCTTGGCCATGGCGTTGATGCCGTTTTTCAGCATATCCAGCTCGCCGGTGAGCTGGCCGCTGACCCGGGTATCGAGCCGCCCCTCCCTGATCTTGTGCACCGCCTGCACCATGTTGGTGATGGGCTGGGTCACGCTCTTGACCAGCCGGAAGCCAAACAGGGTACTGAAGGCGACCCCGATGAGCACCATGATCACCGCAAAGAAGGTGTCGCGGTACTGCAGCAACATGGCCCTGTCGGTTGCCATCTGCATCGAGATGTAGCCGATCATCGGCGGCTCCACATCGCTTGGTAGCGGAAAGCCATCCAGACTGGTTTCAGCCTGGATCGGGGTGCGCAAAATGATGTCGTCCCCCTGAAACGTCACGCTGGTCAAATCCGGAATGGGTTCGCCATCGGGCAGCCTGAGCCGGGTGAAATCCCGGTGGTAGTTCGAGGTAACGAACAGCTGGTTGTCCTGGGTGAAGACAGCGATGGACTTGATGAAGGGGGAGTTCTTGCGATGGGTCAGGCCAATCAGCCGCTTGAGGGATTCTCGACTGTGCTGGGTCATCCCGTATTCACTGGCGATCGCCAGCGGTTCGATGATGTTGATCCCCTGATCAATGAGGTTGTTTTCCAGCTGCTGGTAGCGGTGGAAGGTGAAGTAACCGGCCATCAGGCCACCGATGATCAGGGTCGGCAGGATGGTGAAGGCGAGAACGCGTGCTCTCAGGCCATATTTGGTCATACGAACAGGCCACCAGTGAACAGGGTTGGCGATAGGGTTGATGGCAATACACGGGCTCTGTGGCCGTATTTGGTCATACTATTATTCTTGTGGGACAATACCCGGCAGCAGATTCCACAATCATGACATAGCCACCTATAGGCACCAAGTTTTATGGCCCAGTTTTTCAAGCCCCAAAAGAAGTCCACCCAGCTCCAACGCATTGAATTTACGATAGACACCCTCGATCACCACTGCGTCGGTATCGGTCGCCATCAGGGCAAGGCGATCTTCGTCGAAGGGGCACTGCCCGGCGAGACCGTCAAGGCACGCATCACCGAAGAGAAAAAGCAGTATGGTCACGCCGCCTTGCAGCAGGTGGTGACCCCGGCGGCCAATCGTATCGCCCCCTTCTGCAGCCACTATCGCGAGTGCGGCGGTTGCAGTGCCCAGCACATGTCGGTTGCCGATCAGCAAGCCGCCAAGGCGGCCGGACTGGTCAGCCTGTTCGAGCGGTTGGGCAATATCAAGGCGCCGGCGCTGGAGCCGGTACTGACCGGTGAAGATCGTGCCTACCGCCGGGTCTGTCGTCTGGCCATCAAATTTGACAAGAACGGTCGCTGCACCCGGGTTGGTTTCCGCCGCCGCAACAGTAACGATCTGGTGGAGATCGGCAGTTGCCCTGTATTGGCCGAGCCGCTCTCTGCGTTGATTGCCCCGCTGCGTGAATGCCTCAATCGCCTCAAGAGCCAGCGCGAGCTGGGCCATGCGGAGCTTATCCAGGCCGAGCAGGGGATCATGATGCTGCTGCGTCACACCGGCCGCCCCAATGAGGCGGATCGCGCCCTGCTGGTGGAGTTTGCAAAAACGCAGGGGATCGACCTCTATCTGCAGGCGGCCGATGAGCGCATCGAAGCGCTGCAGCAACAATTTTCCCCATCCTACTCGCTTGATGGCTTGTCTCTTGCATTTGCTCCCGGTGATTTCATTCAGGTCAACGGCCCCATCAACCAGAGCATGGTGGAGCAGGCGCTGACATGGCTCGGGGCGAGCAAGGATGACAAGGTGCTCGATCTCTTCTGCGGCATCGGCAACTTCACCCTGCCGCTGGCCCGTCAGGCTCGCGAAGTGGTCGGTGTGGAAGGTGAACTGGCCATGGTGCAGCGGGCCGAAGAGAACGCCCGTCGCAACGGCATCACCAATGCACGTTTCTACAAGGCCGACCTGAGTGATGACATCGTCGGTATGTCCTGGGCGCGGGAAGGGTTCGATCTGGTGCTGCTGGATCCGGCTCGTCCCGGCGCGCTGGAAGTGATGGGACACGTCGTGAAACTTTCACCCAAGCGGGTGGTCTACGTCTCCTGTAACCCGGTCACCCTGGCGCGGGACAGTCAGGTGCTGGTGAAAGGGGGTTATCGTCTGGTGTGCCTCGGCATGCTCGACATGTTCCCTCACACCGGTCATCTGGAGTCCATGGCGCTGTTTGAACGGGAGTAAATGACTCATCAGTTCGGCGATGCCGGATAGGTCATCCGGCATGTTCGTTACTCTTTGAGCAGGTGTGTATATGAAGTAATCCTGCTCATCTGTACGGCGATGCGGATGTTCAATCTGGCATGTCTGCGTCTGTTTGAGCTGGTGTGTATATGAAGTAATCCTGCTCATCGGTACGGCGATGCGGATATGTAATCTGGCGTGTCTGCGTCTGTTTGAGCTGATGTGATTGGGGTAATCTAGACCCTCGTCGTTCGGCAGGGCCTGTTGGCGCGCTCTATTGTCTTTCTGGACAATATGCCTTGAAAAGTGCGCTGGATATCCCCATTTGAGGCAATCTCATGAGGGGGGAAGTGACAGCTTTCGGCCCGATAATTTAAAGGATTGATACCATGGTTGCGGTTCGCGATATTCATTTGAAAGACAACTTCACCCTGGAAGAGTGGGTCAGCTCGCTCTCCTTGAGTGACAGTGAAAAGGATCAGCTGCGAACCGTCTACCAGTATTGTCTGACGCTCGGTGACGAGGCGCTGACCAGCAAGCTGCTGGTGCGCGGCATCGAAATGGTGGGCATCCTGCAGATGCTCAGCATGGATATCGGCACCCTCAAAGCGGCCATCATCTACCCCTTCGTCGAAGCCGGTCTCATCAGCCAGGAGCGGATGGACGAGGACTTCGGTTCCAAGATCGCCAAGCTGGTGGAAGGGGTGCTGGAGATGGAAGCCATCCGCTCCCTGCAGACCCTCCATCGCAGCGAAACCTCACCGGAGCAGGTCGACAACGTGCGTCGCATGTTGCTCGCCATGGTCGAGGATGTGCGCGCTGTGGTGATCAAGCTGGCGGAGCGGATCGCCTGCCTGCGGGAAGCGAAGACGGCAGATGAAGAGACCCGGGTGCTGATGGCCCAGGAGATCACCAACATCTATGCGCCGCTCGCCAACCGTCTGGGCATCGGCCAGCTCAAGTGGGAGCTGGAAGATCTCGCCTTCCGTTACCTGCACCCGGATACCTACAAACAGATCGCCAAGCAGCTCGACGAGAAGCGGCTCGACCGCGAGCGCTATATCCGCGAGTTTGTGCAATCCCTGCGTAATGGGTTGAAAGAGGCGGGAGTTGACGCCGAGGTGTACGGTCGCCCGAAACACATCTACAGCATCTGGCGCAAGATGCAGAAGAAGCACCTCGAATTCAACGAGTTGTTCGATGTGCGCGCGGTGCGGGTAGTGACCAAGCGGCTGCAGGATTGCTATGCGGCGCTCGGTATCGTGCATACCCAGTTCCACCACATTCCCCGCGAGTTTGACGACTATGTCGCCAACCCCAAACCCAACGGCTATCAGTCGATCCACACCGTAGTGGTGGGGCCGGAGGGCAAGACGGTCGAGATCCAGATCCGTACCGACCAGATGCATCAGGATGCCGAACTCGGCGTCGCGGCGCACTGGCGCTACAAGGAAGGGGCACAGGCTGGCGGCAAGGCCAACACCTTCGAAGACAAGATCGAGTGGCTGCGCAAGCTGCTCGCCTGGCAGGAAGATCTCTCCGAGAGCGGCTCCCTGCTGGAAGATCTGCGCAGTCAGGTGTTCGAGGACAGAGTCTACGTCTTCACCCCGAAAGGGGATGTCATCGACTTGCCGGCGGGCGCCACCCCGCTCGATTTTGCCTATCACGTCCACAGCATGATCGGTCACCGCTGCATCGGCGCCAAGATTGACGGCCGCATCGTGCCATTCACCTACGCGCTGCAGACCGGCGATCAGGTGGAGGTGATCACCCAGAAAGAGCCGAACCCGAGCCGCGACTGGATGAACCCCAACGCCGGCTTCCTGCGCTCCAGCCGGGCGCGGGCCAAGGTGGCGACCTGGTTCAGAAAACTGGATCGGGACAAGAATATCGTGGCCGGTCGCGAGCTGTTCGAGAAGGAGCTGGATCGCCACAACCTCAGCATGTCCAAGATCGACAAGGGCAACATGCTGCGTCGCTTCAATCTGGAGAGCACCGACGATCTGCTGGCCGGTATCGGCAGCGGCGACATCCGCATCAACCAGGTGCTCAATTATCTCGACACCTGCTACAACAAGCCGACGGCGGAAGAGGAAGATCGCCGCTTGCTGGAGAAGCTGGAGCAGAAGGCCAACGCGCCGATGCGCCACAAGCCCAAAGACCATATCGTGGTGGAAGGGGTCGGCAACCTGATGACCCATATCGCCCGCTGCTGCCAGCCCATTCCGGGGGACTCCATTCAGGGCTTTATCACCATGGGGCGCGGCGTTTCGATCCACCGGGAAGATTGCGAGCAGCTCAAGGAGCTGTCACGTCGCAACCCGGAGCGGCTGATCGATGCGGTGTGGGGGGAGAACTACTCCGGCGGTTACGGCCTCACCATCCGGATCATCTCTAACGATCGCTCCGGCCTGCTGCGCGATATCACTACCGTGCTGGCCAACGAGAAGATTAATGTGATGGGGGTGCGTTCGCGCTCAAACGTGCGCGAGCAAACCGCCGAGATCGACATGGAGCTGGAGATTTACAACATCAACGCCTTCAACCGGGCGTTGGCCAAGCTCAGTCAGCTCAATGACGTAATTAGCGCCAAGCGGCTTTGATATCGAACCGACCGGCCCCAGTGGCCGGTCTGCATTTACGACCCTTTTTGAACGAATCGAAAGCGAATATCCCATGTCCCAACGTTACGATCTGTCCCAACTGCTCGACATCATGGCTCGTTTGCGTGATCCGCAAAACGGCTGTCCCTGGGATCTGAAACAGGACTTCCAGACCATAGTGCCGCACACCCTGGAAGAGGCCTACGAAGTGGCCGATGCCATCGAGACCGAGGATTGGCAGGGGCTGAAAGGGGAGTTGGGCGACCTGCTGTTTCAGGTGGTGTTCTACGCCCAGCTGGGTAAAGAGCGGGGCTTGTTCGACTTCGCCGATATCGTCGACACGGTGAGCGAAAAGCTCATTCGCCGTCACCCCCACGTTTTTTCCGATGCAGATCTCTCCAACGAGCAGGCGGTAAAAGCGAACTGGGAGGCGGAAAAAGCCAAAGAGCGGGCGGCCCTCGACAAAGAGAGCGTGCTGGACGATATCCCGCTCTCGCTGCCTGCCCTGACCCGCGCCGCCAAGATCCAGAAACGTTGCGCCACCGTCGGTTTTGACTGGAAGACGTTGGGGCCTGTGGTGGACAAGATCCACGAAGAGATCGACGAGGTGATGGAAGAGGCATTGATGGCCGATGTGGACGAGGCGCGGGTGAGCGACGAGCTCGGCGACCTGTTGTTTGCCACCGTCAATCTGGTGCGTCATCTGGGCAAGGATCCGGAGCAGGTGCTGCGCGGTGCCAACGCCAAGTTCGAACGTCGCTTTCGTCAGGTTGAGCAGATAATCGCCGCAGAAGGCTTGAAAATGACCGATTGCACCCTCGAAAAGCTCGATGCCGCCTGGGATAAGGCGAAGGAAACCGAGCAAAGTTGATTTGGCGCAAGATGGGGGGGCGGTGAGCCTGATAGATTTTTGCTCATTGTTTGGGAGAGGGGTTTTTGGTATACTGTTTCCCCGTCCTGCTTCATCCCCGAAGCACCCCTTAAAATTCCCTAAACTTCTTTCAGGTTCAGCATGACGACCAAATATATTTTTGTTACTGGTGGCGTTGTTTCATCCCTCGGCAAAGGCATTGCCGCAGCTTCTCTGGCAGCCATTCTGGAAGCCCGTGGTCTGGATGTGACCATCATGAAACTGGACCCGTACATCAACGTGGATCCGGGCACCATGAGCCCGACCCAGCATGGTGAAGTGTTCGTAACCGAGGACGGGGCCGAAACCGATCTGGATTTGGGCCACTACGAGCGTTTCATCCGCACCAAGATGACCCGTCGCAACAACTTTACCACCGGCCGTATCTACGCCGACGTACTGCGTAAAGAGCGCCGTGGTGACTATCTGGGCGCCACCATTCAGGTTATCCCGCACATCACCAACGCCATCAAAGAGCGGGTGATTGCCGGTGCCGAAGGCCATCAGGTTGCCATCGTCGAAGTGGGCGGTACCGTAGGTGACATCGAGTCCCTGCCGTTCCTCGAAGCCATTCGTCAGCTGGCTGCCGAAGTGGGCCGCAACAATGCCATGTTCATGCACCTGACTCTGGTTCCTTACCTGGCCGCTGCCGGTGAAGTGAAGACCAAGCCGACCCAGCACTCCGTTAAAGAGCTGCTCTCCATCGGTATCCAGCCGGATGTGCTGATCTGCCGCTCCGACCGTGCCATTCCGGCCAACGAGCGCGCCAAAATTGCCCTGTTCTGCAACGTGCCCGAGCGCGCCGTCATCTCCATGAAAGACGTCGACTCCATCTACAAGATCCCGGCACTGCTGAAGTCCCAGAACCTGGACTCCTACTTCACCGAGCGTTTCGGTCTGGAGTGCAAAGAGGCTGACTTGTCCGAGTGGGAACAGGTTATCTACGAAGAGGCCAACCCGACTGGTGAAGTGACCATCGGTATGGTCGGCAAGTACGTCTCCCTGCCGGACGCTTACAAGTCCGTCAACGAGGCGCTCAAGCACGGTGGTCTCAAGACCCGTCACTCCGTCAACATCAAGTACATCGACTCTCAGGATATCGAGACTCGTGGCGCCGAGCTGCTGGAAGGTCTGGACGCGATCCTGGTGCCGGGTGGCTTCGGTGAGCGCGGTGTGGAAGGCAAAATTCTGGCTGCCCAGTATGCCCGCGAGAACAAGATCCCCTACCTGGGTATCTGCCTCGGCATGCAGGTTGCCATGATCGAATTCGCTCGCAACGTGGCGGGCATGGAAGGGGCTCACTCCTCCGAATTCAAGAAAGATTGCGCCTATCCGGTCGTCGGCCTCATCACCGAGTGGGTGGATGAAGAGGGTAACGTCGAGACCCGTACCGAGAAGTCCGATTTGGGCGGTACCATGCGTCTGGGTTCCCAGCTCTGCCACCTGGTCGAAGATTCCAAGGTGCGTCAGATGTACGGCAGCCCGACCATTTACGAGCGTCACCGCCACCGTTATGAAGTCAACAACAAGCTGCTGCCGCAGATTGAAGCGGCAGGTCTGAAAGTGACCGGTCTCTCCGCCGACAAGAAGTTGGTGGAAATCATCGAGATCCCGGATCACCCCTGGTTCGTGGCTGCGCAGTTCCACCCGGAGTTCACCTCTACTCCTCGTGATGGCCACGCTCTGTTCGCCGGTTTTGTGAAGGCGGCAGGCGAGTATCAGAAGCGTAATTTGAAGTAATTGAAAATAAATGCGGTTGGGGCACTGTGCCACAGCCGCTTTTTTTGGCATATTTTTGTTGTTTTTTTACGAAACCTGAGGAAATACACATGTCCAAGATCGTTAAAGTGATCGGTCGTGAAATCATCGACTCCCGTGGTAACCCGACCGTTGAGGCCGAAGTTCACCTGGAAGGTGGTTTTGTTGGTATGGCAGCCGCTCCGTCTGGCGCGTCCACCGGTTCCCGCGAAGCGCTGGAACTGCGTGACGGCGACAAGAGCCGTTTCCTGGGTAAAGGCGTGCTGAAAGCCATCGAAGCCGTAAACGGCCCGATCGCTCAAGCTCTGCTGGGTAAAGATGCCAAGGACCAGGCCACCGTTGACCAGATCATGATCGACCTCGACGGTACCGAGAACAAATCCAAGTTCGGCGCCAACGCCATCCTGGCTGTTTCCCTGGCTAACGCCAAAGCTGCCGCTGCTGCCAAAGGCATGCCGCTGTACGCCCACATCGCCGAGCTGAACGGCACCCCGGGTGTTTACTCCATGCCGCTGCCGATGATGAACATCATCAACGGTGGTGAGCACGCCGACAACAACGTCGACATCCAGGAGTTCATGATCCAGCCGGTTGGCGCCAAGACCCTGAAAGAAGCCGTTCGCATGGGCGCAGAAGTGTTCCACAACCTGGCCAAAGTGCTGAAGTCCAAGGGCTACAACACTGCAGTTGGTGACGAAGGTGGTTTCGCTCCGAACCTGAAATCCAACGCCGAAGCGCTGGAAGTTATCGCTGAAGCCGTTGCCGCTGCCGGTTACAAACTGGGCACCGACATCACCCTGGCTATGGACTGCGCTGCTTCCGAGTTCTACGACGCAGAGAAGAAAGAGTACAACCTGAAAGGCGAAGGTCGTGTCTTCACCTCCAACGGTTTCTCCGACTTCCTGGCTGACCTGACCACCAAGTTCCCGATCGTCTCCATCGAAGATGGCCTGGACGAATCTGACTGGGAAGGCTTCGCCTACCAGACTGCTGAACTGGGCAAGAAAATCCAGATCGTGGGTGACGACCTGTTCGTAACCAACACCAAGATCCTGAAGCGCGGTATCGACAACGGCATCGCCAACTCCATCCTGATCAAGTTCAACCAGATCGGTTCCCTGACCGAAACTCTGGCTGCCATCAAGATGGCCAAAGACGCTGGCTACACTGCCGTCATCTCCCACCGCTCCGGTGAGACCGAAGACGCGACCATCGCTGACCTGGCTGTTGGTACCGCTGCTGGCCAGATCAAGACCGGTTCCATGAGCCGTTCTGACCGTGTTGCCAAGTACAACCAGCTGATCCGTATCGAAGAAGCTCTGGGTGCCAAAGCTCCTTTCCGCGGTCTGAAAGAAGTTAAAAACCAGGCTTAATTTGCTGGTTTGCCAGCTTCGACTGGAATGAAAAAAACCGGAACCCTTGGGTTCCGGTTTTTTTATGCCTGATCCTTGCCACAACGGCCTGAGAGGCGAGGGCGTTGTGGCTCTGGTCTCGGGTCAGACAAAGGGGGGCGTGCGCTGATAGCGCCCTGCATGCGCCTTGAAGCCCAGTTTTTCAAACAGGGCGATAGAGCGGACATTATCTGCATCGATATCTGCGGTGAGGCAGGTGACTCCCAGTGTGCTAGCGTGGGCGAACAGCAATCCCAGCGCCTCCGACATAAACCCTCTGCGCCAATAGGCCGCATTGAGTAGGCAGCCCACCTCGCAGCGGTGACCCGCCTCGCTGAAACTGTGCAGGCCGCAGGTGCCGATCACCTTGTTGCCCTTCCGCTCGACAATCGCCCACTCCAGCGACTCACCCGTTTGTTCCAGCCGAACTACGCTCGCCATCATCTGCGCCACCATGGCGGGAGAGGTAAAGCAGGGATCAGAGGCAAACTCCATGGTCAGCGGATTGCCATAAATCTCGAACAGATCGGCGGCATCCTGCGGGCCAATGGTGCGCAGCACAATCCGTATGCCGGTTAAGTCGGGCTTCATAAATCTCCTTGGGATGAGTTACGCCAGCAAAGCCACAGGTGAATAAAGAGGCCATCTGAACGTCGGTATCTAAAGGCAACTGGCACAATCAAGACATATTCGTATTGCGAACGCCTATTATGCTTTGCTAATCGAATTTATGGACTCAGAAAGATGAGCACCCTAATCTTTTTTAGGCGTCACAATTCAGTTCTGCTCATTGCCTTTGCGTCAGAAACGGTGCGGCGTAGCTGAAGTATTCAGTTTGAGGCGTACGATTCACATCCCAGCGCTTCGTATGTCCAGCTGGACGCTCTCGTTGATTCGCATGAGTAAGGACTAGGCGTTTTTTGGCACGTGAAACCCCAACGAAATAGGCACATAGGTTTTCTTTCTGTTCCGATTCGTTCTTGAAAAAGAATGTTTCGTTTTCGACGGCCATGATGATGACCGAATCAAACTCAAGGCCCTTGCTCTTATGGATGGTCAGTATTCGTACTGCTTGATCGTCTGAGAAACGCTTAAGGGCTTGGGGCAAGTCAGGTTCCAGCGTTAGCAATTCTTCAATCTTCATCTTGGTATCGCGGATTACTTCGCTTAGCCGGTCACGAGACTCGTAATCAGGGGAAAGCGACATTAGTGTTTCAACACTGATTTGCTTCAGAAATATTTGAACAAACACCCACCAGCCAGAGAAAGGGGGGGCAACCAGCTCGTTAAGGGCTATTTCTTTTCGTTGCTGCTTGATCAGCCGATCAAGGTCTTTGCGCGCATTCGACGGAGTCTCGTCATCTGCAAACGGGATTAGCTGGTTCATGAGCCGAATCCATGATTTGGGCTCGCGCTGACCATAGAGGCAGGAAAGATAGTCCACTATCAAACGTGCTGCAGGCTCGACGGTGATGTCTTGCATCTGCTGCTCGTTGCGGAAGGGGATGCTACGAGCCTCCAGTTCCGTCATAAGGTGATCAGCGTACAGGTCAAGCTGATTACGAATCAGGACCGCAATTTCTGCTGGTGGCAGCTGTTCTGTGTTTATCCAGTCTGCAATCAAATCTGCAAGGTAGTCTGCTTCTTGACGACTGTTTTCAAAGCGCCACGCGAATACCTCCCCTTCGTCGCCTGCAAGTTGCTCATCAGGCATGACAGAAGCTGGATCCAGCTTGCGAATGATCTCGTTCTGCAAGCGCAGCAAACGTGGTTGAGAGCGGAAGTTTCGGTACATATTGAGTGGAGTTGCTGCAAAATCAGCAACGAAGTCCTGAAAGATGCCTTCCAAAGCGCCTGCCCAGCCCATGATTTTTTGCTTGGTGTCGCCTACGGCGGTCAAGCGAATGTTCGTACCTTGAAACGCGAGCTTGAGGAGTTCGTATTGACGGTTTGTACAGTCCTGGAATTCGTCGAGGAAGACATCGCTGTAGGTCTGACGGATGGCATATCTCGCGACAGGTGACTTTCTTAGAATCTCAATTGCCCACGGCACCAGATCGGAAAACGTGATCAACGTTCGTGATGGGCCAAGTTTCCGATCTGCAATTTGGTATCCGGCATCCAACGCATACTCACCAGTTAGCACAGGACGGAAACGATCGATGATGCGCTTGGCGAATGCGTGAAAGGTATAGCTGTCAAACCGCGCAGCAAGTTCTGAACCACAGCGTCGCTTGACCCGTTCTTTCAAGTTACTGCTGGCATCGACCTTGAACGAAATGGCCAGAATCCGTTTGGGATAGCGGCAGGTACCTGTGCGCAATAGGAAATCTGCCCGCTGTGCAAGCATTTCGGTCTTTCCTGCGCCTGGGCCAGCGGTAAGAGCAAGGCTGCGTGTTTGCTCCTTGGCTGCAATCAGGGCGTTGGGCTCAAGTGTCAGCCCATCTGCAGGTTCCCAAGTCTCGACTGTTATCATTCCGGTAGATCCGCGAGTTTGGTGATGACGGCATCTGCCAATCTGCTCAGGGATGCGGGCATGTTTGTCAGTAGCTCTGCATCAGTCAGCTGAGCCAATGCATCAATATGGGCTGCGGGTTTGCTACCAAGCTTGAAGCGCTGATGGTAGGTGTTAAATAGCTTCTGCTCATCTTCGCTGTACTGGCTTGCATCGTGGTGACTTTTACCCAAAACAGCTTTGATCGTGGATGCCTCTGGGTCTTCCTTAACTACGCCATACGCATCTGGGTAAGCAAGTAACATGGCGAAATCGAGATCCATTGGAGCCGAGAAAAATACACCTCGACTTTCCAGCTCAAGAAATACGTCTTTCGTCCCTCCATCAAAATAGTGATGTGTTCGGACTGGAGTATCGGCTGTATCCCATTTCGGCAGAGTCCAAGCGGCAGGAAGTATTTTTGCTGATTCAAACTTAAGGAGTTGATCATTCACGTACTTGATTCGCCCCCAACCAGCAGAATAGCGAGATATATCGAGGTCTAATAATGTCAAATATGGAATTTGCAGCGTGGAAAGTAGGCGCCAAAAATGATTGACGTGACGTCCACCCAACGGGGCTATTGAAACTGCAGATTCATCAACAGGAGCTCCCTTCGCTTTAAGTAGCCGCGGTAATACGATTTCTTCACTATCACCCTCTCCAAGAACGACAAGCAGCGAGAAATAGATTTCGGGAAATGCTTGGACTGCTTCGCGCACGAATTTGTGTGCATCCTCCTCCCGTTCCGGTAGTTGAATACATGTGACTCGTGATGTTCGCTCTTCGGTCAACCTCAGATAACGGATACGTTCCGGAGCAACGCGCCTCAGCATGGATGGTGCGTGGGTGGCGATGAGCGCTTGTGCGTCACCTTGTCCGGTCATTCCATTGAGGGCATTGACGATCCGCCCAAGGTAGTGTGGCGAGAGACTGTTTTCTGGCTCTTCGAGAGCGACCACCGTAAAGACTGGTGGGCGCAGCTTGTCTGGATCGAATGAAGTATCTTCAGCCGCCAGTACAGCACGGCCAATCGCCTGTGAAGAGTGTACCAGTGACAGATACAGCATCGACTTCTGGCCGTCGCTAAGTCGTGAGAAATCGACCAACTGATCCCCATGGCCAGGAGTGAAAGACACCGACATGTGCCGCAACAAGGCTTCGATCTCGGACGCAGCAAAAGTTAGCTTGGGGTCGGTAAAGAAGCTGCCTTTGTGTAAAGCGCCCCATGTCTTTCTCAAACTTGCGCTGAACGCATTGATTGATGGATTGTCTGCCAAGCTGTCACTGATTTGGTCGGTCAGTCCCTTAATGACCGTTCGTTCTGTATCCCAGTTCACCGCACGCAGCATTCGCCCCAGTAATGCATTCGCACCATAGGCAATGTGATCGGCGGGATCACGGCGGGCGGGAAGGTAGTGGATATGGATATGGTTACGTTCAGCTCGAGGTACTTGGGTGGTGGTAAGTGGTGAGCCATCTGGATTGATATCCAACACATAGACCATGTTTTCCTCTATATCCCCATCCAACCCCATTGTCGCGTTAAGGCGAAAACGAACGCGGGGTGTGCCATCGATCTCGTCGAGGCGCATATGACCGAAATGAGGTGCAACCGTGCTGTTTTCCCCGTCATCTTTTAGTTCAGGGAATACAAAGTCGGCCTCGATCCATAACTGGCGCTCTGGCGGAGGTATTTCTTCGTTCAGCGGGACATGAAAGTCTGAGCGCAGTATTCGACGCTGTGATGGATCAAAGGCAAACAACCGACACAAGGCCTGCAGTGCAGCTGTTTTGCCGGAGCCATTAGGCCCAATGAGGTAAGTAATCTCCTCCAATGGAATTTCGGTGGGTGTGGTCCCGAAAGATTGGAAGCTCGACAGACGGAGGACTTGAAGTTTCATTGCGTATGCTCTGTCTTAGAACGAATAGAATTGGGACTGCCACCGTTTTGAGTGACCCATTGCACGGCACTACTTGCTTACCCGTTCCATCAGACAAGACAGCCTCCAGTCTGCTGTTTTGTAACCAACGGGGTGAGGTTGGCATGGCTCATGGGAGACTCCGACGAGGCAAGTGTTGCCAAATGGCAATATTAACCATGGCGCTGTGGAGAGAAAGCTCAACATTGAGATTTTCTGTGCAAGATCAATAAATTAATCAAATGTCACCCGCGATTGATGACGCGCCGAGATAGCGTGAACAACCATTCTTGAACAATCTCCATAGAATATTCATGGTCATATCTGGCTTGAACCAGCATAAAACTCTTTGTTATTGTCCACCTCCCCCGCTGAAATAGCTTATTTATCTATAAATCAACAAGATAGCATTATGCGGTGGCGTTGCGGGGGCATCTGCTATCGGGAAGGAGAGTTATGAAGTCGCAGTTCAAAGTGGCGCTGGCCATGTTGGCCCTGTTCGTCGTCCAAGGCTGCACAGCCCCGGATTCATCCGCCAAACGCAATGCACCCGGCCCGGTGCTGACCGTGCATTACGAAAGTGCGCCCCTGATCCCCGTCACCATCGCTGGTGAGCAGTACCAGTTTTTGCTGGATACCGGGGCCAGTATCACCTTTATCGATCGTCGTCTGGCCAGTCGCTTCAAGGCGCTGACCTTAAGCGAATTGCCCAGGGCCTATCAGGCTGATTTTGCCACTGTGAGCAGCGTTTCGAGCCAACTGGGCAGCGAGCAGCTTGGCTTTGTTGAGCCGCAGCCCTTCTTGGTGGGGTCGGTCACCATTGATGACAGCGATCTGTGGGCAACCGTTGATTTCGATCTTTTCTCCCAGTCTCTCGGCAGCCGTGTCGATGGCATCCTCGGGATCGACACCATCCGCCGTTTCAACTGGGTGTTTGATCGCGACAGGCATCAGCTCACGGCTTTGCTGACGGCACCGTCGGCAGCCACGTTCGAGCGTTGCATCGGCTATGAAGACAGCTACAACCGTTCCCCGGCAGTGTATCTGACCCACGGTGAGAGCAGCGTGCGCATGTATCTGGATACCGGGGCCGATCAGAGCTATGCCGATCATGCCTTTATCGACTTTATGGCGAGCCAGAAGGCGATCTCTGGCGAAGATGCGATGCCACGCAAAGGGGTGGACGCCAGCGGTATGGTGGAGGGGCGTGAACATATCCTCACCGGCCTGCACTTTGATGAGCGCCAGCTCGGTGAGCTGCGCGTGTCGGAAAACAGCAATGAGCAGTATGGTCTGGGGCTGGATTTTGTTAACCGCTTCAATCGCTTTGCGATCATGCCCGGGCGGATGATGCTCTGCTACGACGCCGATAGCCTGGCGCGCAAAGTGCCGCCAGTCCTGCGCAATATCGGGGTGCGCTTTGATGGCGAGCATCTGCAGGTCTACTACAGCGACGAACGGGATCTGGCCCCCTATGGTCTGGCCAACGGCGACATTCTGGAACAGATCAACGGGGTGGCTTATCGTCCCCTCGAGATCGACAAGGTGCGTGAACTGCTCAGCACCAGCAAGCCGGGGTCGCTTAAGTTGCGAATTGTGCGGGAAGGAAAACCGCTGGATATCGCCATCTAGTCAAGGTGGGGGCGGCAACATGAGCCGCCCCTATGAGCCTCAGCCCTTGGTTGGATTTTCCATGCAGGTGAGGGTGGGCTGGCCGTAACGCTCCAGCGTGGCGTCGTCCCCCTGGGTGAAGAAGGTGAGGTTTTGCCCTTCATAACGGGCGCCGCTGGCGCTGGGGGCTTCATAGGCGAGCACTTGTTGCTGCTTGTCGCCCTCGCTCAGGTTGATCACCGCGGCGGGCAGCTTGGCATCGTTATAGAAGTAGGTGGAGAGAGTGACGTTCTTGCCGCACTGGTAGTTGACCGGAGCCGGCACCATCAGCTGGCCGCCGCTGATCTGCAGTTCGGTGATCCGCAGCAGGTAGTTATCCTCCACACACTGGCGCAGATCTTGCCCCTTCCAGCAGTCGTTGCGACCCTTGATCCAGCCGCGCTGCATGGCGCGCTCTGTCTTGAGCTGTTCGGGAGAGAGCGCAGCAAGCGCCTTGGGGTAGAGGGCCGCCAGTTCGTTATCAAGGGCGGCCAGTCCGGCATCCTTGCAGATCAGGGTTTCGACCGACCCGGAGGCTTTGGTGCAGTCAAAGGAGGGGGTTGCGGCGCTGGCCAGCAGAGGGGCAAACAACAGGGTGGCAAGCAAGGTCTTGTTCATCGATAGGTTCCAGCAATGAGGAGTGCATATCTGCTTACTACAGCACACTCTACAGGGCAATGCAGCAGGGGAGCCGAGCGCATTTTGCTCTGCTGAATGGTTGCCAAACGGAAAAACCCGACACTCCTCGCCGGAATGTCGGGTTTTTTGTGGCCGCGATAAAGGGGGAGGCGGGTTGCCCGGTTGATCAGGCCAGCGCCAGTTGCTGACTGCGGGCGCGCCACAGCCGCTCGTGGAAGAAGAACACCACGGTATTGATGGCCGGTTCGATCATCGCCATCACGCCGCCGGTGAGCAGCTCGCCGCTCAGCAGGAAGGCCACCCCGAAGGCCACCGAGAAGTGGACCACCGCGAAGCTGCTGGTCTTGGCCTGCAGGCTGTGATTTGGTTTGAGCTTGTGCCAGCCAAGGTCATGAAAGTAGAAGGCGACCGTGTTGACGGCAGGCTCGATCAGGGCGATCAGGCTGGCGGTCAGCAGCTCACCGGTCAGCAGGTAGGCCACGGTAAAGGCGACACCGAAGTGCAGGATGGCAAAGCTGATGGTCTTTTTCATGATGGCGGCTCCCTCTGTTGATGATGAGAGTATCCGCCGAAATGATATTAAATGAAAACTATTCTCATCTATTGCCAGAATAGAGAGAACCTATCAACGGGCGAGTGGCCGGTGCGCTTCAGCGGTTGCCAATCGCAGCCAAGGCGATAGAGTACAGGTTCTTCACACTTGCCCATGAAAAAGGATCTTTCATGAATATCAATGCCACCCTGCTTGGCCAGTTCATTGCGCTGCTGATGGTCATCGTCGGCCTCATCGCCTGGCGACTGGCGCGCCGTAAGAGCGAGCATCCGGCGCTGATCACCCTTATCTGCTCCCTGCTCTGTCTGTTTCCGCCCTTTGGCCTGCTGGCCCTGTTGCTGGTTGCGCTCAAACAGGATCTGCCCGCCCGCTCATAGGGCGCGCTGCGGTTGACGCACAGGTTCAGGCTGCCGCACACACCGGCCGCCCCAAAAGCAAAAGCCCCGTGATGGGGCTTTTGCTTTTGAACTCGGTGAGCAGAAGACCTTGGACACCCATCTTTTGGGTTCGGGCTATGCTACGCCTTGCTCAAAAAGGTGGGTGTCCCAGATTTGTTATCCCAGATTTGTTTATTTCTCGCCACAACACTTCGCTTAGATACATTCTCCGAATTGCTGGCCTGAATCGGTTGTTGAATCGGCTGCCCAAACTCAAGAGCATCAAGAATTGGCGTAAACTGTTCCGAGATGTAAGTTCTTCGTTCGGCATACGTTCCGAATTTTTGCTTGATAAACCCCCAGAACGTATCAAGGCTTCGATGCTGCTTTAACCATTGAGGAAGCAGAGGCGCAAGGTTCGGCTTGCTCAATAGTTCGTGACGCAAGGTTTCGAACTCGCGCGAATCCGCAGCCAAACCTGTCGCCCTCGAAGTCAACAAGTTTACGAGGTAGCTCACCTTGTCGAAATCACTTTCCAAGAATTCAATGCTCAAACTTAAACCCCTTCCTCGGACCAATGCCGATTACGGCCTAACGCCCTCTTAAACAGATTGTTATATTTTTGAAAAATACTCTGAGATTAATTCTTTGTTTTCTAAATAGGCATCCAGCACTTGGTATAGAAAATACTCTTCATCTTTCTTGAACCCAAACGGGATCTTAGCGTTATCAATTTTGAAAGATTTTATTTTCTTATACCCTTTCTTATCAGGATTTGAAAGTCTTTCAGAATATTCGTCCAATGTATAAAGTATAAATTCATGATCTAAGTGTTTAATAAAGTATTCATCATCTAAAACGAAGTATTCCAAATGGATAACCTGAGTAACAACGTCCTGATTGACAACCTCAAAGTCTTCCATTGTCTCTTCAAATGTTAAACTTTGTTTTTCAATATCATGGCGCACCCATAAGTTGTTGTCATAATTATCGATTGTGTAAAACTTCGAAACCTCTGGTAAGTCTGATACATCAATTCTTAGAATGGAACCATATTCCATCTCTTCCATCATTGGAATGCATTCAGAAATATAATCAATTCTGAACGAGATGTTGGATAACAAATTTTTATCTATCAAACACTCAATTGAAGAAAGTAGTTTCTTTGGTAAAGGGATCCAAAAATACTTATCAATTCTTTTATCACGGATAGTTTGACTATCTTTATCATTGTGTATTTCAATGTTATCGTTGAGACTTAACAATTTGTATTTTGAAAACTGACTATCTGCTTCATCCAAATCAACATCAATATTCTTATACTCATCATAAAGATGGTATGAATATTTCATATCAAACATTTCAGAACGACTTTTAATACTCTTGTAATTATTATATATCAGTTCACACACCACTAATAAATGATAATTATCTTCTATATATACAGGGTCTTCTTCACCATGGATAAATTTGTATTCGTTATTGTAGACTTCTGAAATTCCAGAGAATTCAGAGTATTCTTTTTCAATGGAATCCAATAAATCATTGAAAGTTGTTATTTTAAGCTTTTCTTCAACCCTATCAATCATCGGCTTATAAAACCTAATAGCACGCTCTGATTCACCTAGGTCCTGGATTTTGTTAGAATGGCTCTTTTTTTCTAACTCATATTTTCTTGCATACAGTCTCATAACTTTCGATCTGAATGCATCACTGTCACAAGATTTTTTTATACTCGGTAATAGTTCCTCAGTGATGAAAGGGGATCTTTCAAGGAAAGCCCTAGTTAACCTCCCTGACATACAAAGCTCACTTTTACTTAAATCTAAGCTATCTAGTTTTTTAAACAATGCGTCCATGTGATCGCTTTACCCTCTTTGTTGCATGAAAAATATAACGCCCGCTTAAGGGGCAGCCAACGCTACGATTCACTTTCCGCATAACATCGTAACCACAAAAACCAACGCATGGTAAAAATGCCGCGCGTTGGCTGTCCCTCTTGAAGCGTTTGTTAGGTTTTTATTCACCCCACCAAGATGAGGTATCAAGCTTTAAACCTTCTGGAATTAACTGGAGATCTCTTAAATTCGATAACGGTGCCTGCAATGTAAAGTCATATGGATAGCTTTCACTCGAAGTTGCACCTATATCATTTTTCAAGTCCGAATTTGATCCCCATTGCAATTCACAGTGAGCAATACCAACACCAACTATCCATATGTGCTCACTGGATATTTTAGATACATGGAATGACTCAAGTTCACTGTAATCAACTACAGAATGAGTCGATAATATGTCAATTTCGTCAAACTTGTTTGAAATGAACTCCTCCACGATTGTAGAGTCAACCTCAGATTCAACATGTGAGATGATTTGACTTCTCATTTCTTCTACTAACACCAAAATATCGTTGACTATACGCATTACTGCTAGAGCTAACTCTTCACATTTGGAGTCACCAATATTGAAACGTTTTTCTCGCAAATGAGTATGCTCATTAAGTTCACGAAATAATTTGGTAAAAGTTTTTAATTTCTTTTGTACATAATTTCGGTCTTCTTCATCTAATTCAAGTAATTCAAATACTCTTTCATCACTAAAACCCCCTTGTATTGCATACTTTGCTCTTTGGGCTCTAGTTACGCCATTGTCAGTATTTGTTTCATTTCTATACCAACAGCATTTCAGAATATCTTCGTCCGAAGAGTACCTTGATAAAATGAGAGTAATAATTTCTCTCATTGTATAAGCAAAGTTGTTGAACCTAAGAGGGTTACCCTTATCACTTAGATTGTTGAGTGCTGCTTGGTATAAGTCTTTTTCAAAGCCAAAGGATAAGTGAGACAAGATTTTCTGGCTTTCCTCACTTGAACTCAGACTTTTATATATCTTGGTTCTTAATTGTACTGTTTTTGGCACAACTCCAAACTTTAGTCTTTGTTGTACCTTAGCCATTTTATTTCGAACTCTTCTTGAAACTAACGACATTTAATCCTCTAAACAATAAAATAGACAGCTATCGCTGACTTGAAACCTAACAGTGATTAGATGGAAGGCGGCATTAATCCGTTAGCAGAGCATTCCATATAACTCCGTAACATTTTCACAGCCGCCAAGTAAAAATTATCATTAAATCATAACGTTATCAGCTTTCTTCTCGTGCTGGGCGTATTCGCTTGACTTCCTCTTTTTGCGCCACCGTTACTACTGTGTGAAAAATCAGTGCTTAGCGCACTCTTGGCAAGCACCGCCAAAGCACGCCTGCGTGAGCGGGTCAGAAATCAGCATAAGGCTGTCACCATGTTGACTGGGCAGTCGTGGGCAACGTTCGCTTATCCATTCCATCCGGCATGGCTACCGCCCCTGAATTTCAGCCTCCAGTCTGCTGCGTTTAACCAATGGGGTGTGGCTGGCATGGCTCATGGGGTGACTCCGACGAGGCTCGTGTTGCCAATTGGCTATAGTACCGGCCCCTTGGCCAAGGGAAAGGGCGATGCGGGGATTTTCTGAGCCAGATCAAGCAATTAATAAATCGCGACCGGTTGGCGCTGCGAGTGGAAAGTGCGACCACTGTGTTGCTGGATAAAAAGTGTTGGCGGGTAAAGTGTCGGTGGGTAAAAGCACTGGCAGGTAAAAAACAAGAAGCCCCGGAACGGGGCTTCTTTTTGCTGGCCATGCCGCCACTGTGAACGGCTTGGGTGAGCGACTTGCTGGCGCGTTGGCCGGGCGCCGGAGCGGGCCTACTCTGCGGCCTTGTTGAGCCACTCGACCTTGTACTGGGCGCCTGCACCCTGCGCCAGCTTGGCGCACAGCGGTTTGAGGAAGGCTTCAATCTGCTCGTCCAGCATCCAGGGCGGGCTGATGATCAGCATACCTGAGCCGTTCATGCCCCAGTCGGCAGTCTGGCCGGCCACTTCCAGCTCGGCCACCAGGACGTTGCCGAAGTTCTCGCGCTTGATGGCGCGCAGCATGTCGCGGGATTTGTCCGCTTCCTGCCCGAGGATGGGATACCAGAGGGCGTAGATGCCGGTCGCCCAGCGTTTCTGCGCCTTTTTCAGGGTGTCGACCACGGCGAAGTAATCTTCCTTGAGCTCATAGGGCGGGTCGATCAGCACCAGCCCGCGGCGCGGGGTCGGTGGCAGCAGGGCGATCAGCCCCTCGAAGCCGTCGCGGTGGTGCACGGCGACGCGAGGGTCATAACCCATGTTGGCGCGCAGATCTTCGACCTCGTTGTTGTGCAGCTCCATCAGCGCCAGCTTGTCCTGCTCGCGGGTGAGGCGGCGGGAGAGCTCCGGTGAGCCGGGGTAGTAGTGCAGCTCGCCGTTCTGGTTCATCTCCTCGATAACACCCAGATAGGGGGCCATGGCAGACCACTGGGCCCGCTCGTCCCACAGGCGGCCGATGCCGTCGGCATACTCGGCCTTCTTCTGGGACCAGTCGCCGCGCAGGTCGTAGAGACCGCCACCGGCATGGGTGTCCAGCACGATGAAGGGTTTCTCCTTCTTCTTGAGGGACTCGATGATCAGGGCCTGAACGGCGTGTTTCAGCACGTCGGCATGGTTGCCGGCGTGAAAGGCGTGGCGGTAGCTCAGCATATTAGATCTCTGAGGGGGCCCTGCTGGGCACCCAGTAACGATAGATAGTTCAACAAATTGCGGCTGTTGCCGCGAAACAGGGAGAGGCTGCGCAGGGTCTGCAACAGGACGCCCTGTTGCAGCCGCTCCAGCTCCAGCTCGTGGGCCAGCATCGACTGATATTGCTGCTCGTCGAGTCGCGTCTTGGCGCTCTGGCGCAGGGCGCGCCACGGGGTCAGCACCGCCTCGGTTTGTACCAGCGCCGGTTGCAGGTCGGTGAGATCGACCACGATGCCGAGTTGATCGAGCCGGTGCAGCAGCAGTGCCAGATTGACGTTGCCCCCCTGCTCCTGCACGGTGAGCCAATCCTGGCTGCGCTCACCATAGACCTTGCCGCTCCAGTGCCAGAAGCCGATCGGCGTCGGCAATTCGTGGACCGCGACCCGCTCGCTGGCCATCAGCTGTTCGTCACGCAAAGAAGGCTTGCTCCATGGTTTCCAGCTCTTCGGAGAGGCTCATCCACTCCAGCTCCACCTCTTCCAGCTGCTCCTTGAGGGGGCCCTGGGATTTGAGCAGTTCGGAGAGCTTGTTCTTGGCGCTCTCTTCGTAGATAGCGGGGTCGGCCAGTTGGCTCTCGATGTCGCCAAGCTTGCCCTGCAGCTTCTCCATGCTCGCTTCGAGCTTTTCCAGCTTCTGGCGCAGGGGACGGGTTTGCTGGCGGAACTCCGCCTCGCGCCGCTTCTGATCCTTGCGCGCCACCGCCGAGTTGGCCGAGACGGGGCCATCCGCCGGTTTGGCGTTGGCCTCTTTCTCCTGCTCGCCGAGCCACTTGTGGTAATCGTCCAGATCGCCGTCGAACGGCTCGACCCGGCCACCGTGCACCAGATAGAAGTCATCTGTGGTGGTGCGCAGCAGGTGGCGGTCGTGGGAGACCACTACCATGGCCCCTTCGAAGCCTTGCAGCGCCATGGTCAGGGCGTGGCGCATCTCCAGATCCAGGTGGTTGGTCGGTTCATCCAGCAGCAGCAGGTTCGGCTTTTGCCAGGTGATCAGCGCCAGCACCAGCCGCGCTTTTTCACCGCCGGAGAAGGGGGCCACCTTGTCGAGCGCCTTGTCACCGTGAAAACCGAAGCTGCCCAGATAGTTGCGCAGCTCCTGCTCGGTCTTGTCCGGCGCGAGGCGGGCCAGATGATCGAGCGGGGAATCGTCGAGACGCAGGGTCTCCAGCTGATGCTGGGCGAAGTAACCGATGCTCACCCCGGCGCTCACTTCGAGCTTGCCGGAGAGCGGCGGGTTGGAGCCCGACAGCATCTTGATAAAGGTCGATTTACCGGCGCCGTTGCGACCGAGCAGACCGATGCGTGAACCCGGTACCAGATTGAGTTTGATCTTCTCGAGGATCACCTTGTCACCGTAACCGGCAGAGAGGTTCTCCATGGCGATGAGCGGGGTCGGCAGGGCCGACGGCTCGCGAAACTCGAAGCTGAATTCGGAATCGGCGTGTGCGGGCAGGAGCTTCTCCATCCGCTCCATGGCTTTCAGGCGGCTCTGGGCCTGACGGGCCTTGGAAGCCTTGTAGCGGAAGCGGTCCACATACGCCTGCATGTGGGACATCTCCCGCTGCTGCTTCTCGTACATCGACTGCTGCTGGGCCAGATGTTCGGCGCGCTGCAGTTCGAAGTCGGAGTAGCCGCCGGTGTATTCGTTGAGCTTGCCGTTCTCGATATGGATGATGCGGCTGATGACAGAATCGAGGAAATCGCGGTCGTGAGAGATGAGCACCAGCGTGCCCTGATAGCCCTTGAGCCACTTCTCCAGCCAGATTACCGCATCGAGATCCAGGTGGTTGGTCGGTTCATCGAGCAGCAGCAGATCGGAGCGGCAGAGCAGCGCCTGAGCGAGGTTCAGACGCATGCGCCAGCCACCGGAGAAGCTGCGCACCGGCGAGCTGAGCTGCTCGTCGCTGAAACCGAGGCCGTGCAGCAGTTCGGCGGCGCGGGCGCGAATGCTGTAGGCGCCTATGGTATCGAGGCGACCGTGCAGCTCGGCTACCAACAGGCCATTGTCATCCTGCTCGGCTTGCACCAGCTGGGCTTCCAGCGAGCGGAACTCCTTGTCGCCGTCGATCACGTAGTCGAGGGCGGAGCAGTCCAGCGCTGGGGTCTCCTGCGCGACGCCTGCAATCTGCCAACCGGCGGGCAGGCTGAAGGTGCCGCTGTCGATGGCCAGCTCGCCCCGTACCAGTGCAAAAAAGGTGGACTTGCCACAGCCGTTTTTGCCCACCAGACCCACTTTGTGGCCGGGGTGAATGGTGGCGGAGGCGTTGTCCAGCAGCTTGCGGCCGCCGCGGATCAGTTCGATTTGACTGGCAACTATCATGGGTGGGATCTGCTTGCTCAAAATGGAGGAGAAAAACTGGCGCGGATCTTACGTGAAATGACGCTGATTTGCACTGTAGCGAAGGGCTGGCCACTGGCTGGCGCTGCAAAAACATGCCATAACAGAGAAACCAGTTTGGTTACGGGAGGTTAGCATGCATATCAGGGATATTATGACGACCCGGGTCGCCACCGTTTCAATGGATGATCGACTCCGAGTCATCAGGGATATCTTCGAGCAGGCACACTTTCGCCACCTGCTGGTGCTGGAAGAGGAGGAGCTGGTAGGGGTCATCTCGGATCGGGATCTGTTCCGCGCCATCAGCCCCTATCTCGACTCCGAAGCCGAGATGAGCCGCGATACCGAAACCCTCAACAAGCGGGCCCACCAGATCATGAGTCGTCAGCTCGTCACCATCGCTCCCCATCTCACCGTGCGCGACGGCGTCAAGCTGATGTTGGAGAAGGGGGTCTCCTGCCTGCCGGTACTGGAGAATGGCGCCCTGGTCGGCATTATCAGCTGGAAAGATTTTCTCAAGGCGGCGCTGGAGAGTGATGCACTGGGCTGAGCCCGGGTACATAACAGTCATCTGTCACCGTAGCTGCTTGTGCCCGTCCTTGAGGGCCATAAGGGTACACGAAATGAATAGAGGGGAGCCAAGGCTCCCCTCTCTCTATGTGGTGGCTGGTGGCGCAGGTAAGTGCACCCCCTGCTGCTTCATCATGACTCCGGGGGCCCCTTGGCCAGGCTGGATGGGCCACTGCCGGAGAGGTGCGGCTGCAAGTGGGTGCGGATCTCCTGCAGAGTACGCTGGTACTGCTGGGCATGTTGATCCAGAAACGCAGGGCTGTGCTTGAGGCGCCGCTCCAGGGTATCGACCAGCAGCGCTACCTTAGGGGCAGCCATGCCCGTCGGCCAGCTGTGTTGCAGCAGTTCCAGCAATTGCCAGGCATCGCCGGGCAGGGCAGGGAACTCCTCCAGCAACTGCAAGCCGGCCTGCAGAGCCAGTTGATAATCACCTTTTTGTATCCCCTGATGGCGGGTCTGGCGCAAGCTGGTCAGGCGCTGCTCCCGCGTCGTCAACCGTTGGCCCAGTTCCGTTAGCAGATGGTGAAACAGTTTACGGGTCAGTGGGTGGGGCGCGACACGGTCACGGTAGTGTGCCAGTTGGGCGAGATAACGCTGGGCATGATGGGGCAGGCCACAAAACTGACAGACGGCAAAGCCCAACAACAGGGTGAGATGGTTCTCGCTCGCCTGGTTGGGTTGATGGTGGGCGATCAGGATCAACGCCTCGTCGAAGCAGTAATCCAGTCCCTGCATCAGTGCTTGCAGCAGCTCGTACTCCTGGGGAGGCAGGTTCACTGTTCGCTGCAGGTGGGTCCACTCCTGTTTCAGGGAGCGGATCCGGTTGCTGGACGGTGCATGCCACAGTACCGCCAGCATGGCATTGATCATGAAGTGGTCGATGGCCAACCGGACGCGCAGCTCACTGAAATAGTGAAGATTCAGGGTGCTGGCTTGTTCCAGTACCTTCCTCTCGTCTTGCTGTAACAGTCCCAGAATCATGGCCAGCTGATGCCAGCGTGGTTGATGAGGGCGGACTTGCTGCAGCTGCACCATGGTCTCCCAGGCTGCCTGCCACTGATGTTGGTGCAGCTGGCTGGCGAGTTGCAGCTCCAGTCGGGTGGCGGTCGGCAATATGGCCTGATGACGCTGCAAGTCAGTTTCGGCACTCTGCAGTTTGCCCAATCCCAACATGGCGTAAAACAGTCCGACCCTTGGCCAGCTTGCCCGATACTCGTTGGCGCAGAGGGCATAATGCTGAGCGGCAGTGAGCTGTTCGCTGGATTGCAGCAGCAGGTAGCCCTTGAACCGATCCAGCCAGGGGGCAAGGGGGCGGTTGTCCCGTTGATAGAGCAGGTCTTCACAGAGTGCGGTCGCCAGTTTCCACTCCCGCAGCAGGGCCGGAGGGGCGAGGGTGTGGGTCATTTTGCTCAGTTGTGCCAACTGCTTGAGCACAGTCGTGAGCTCTCCTGCCATGAAGGGGAGTGGCAGATGGAGGGAGAAGTAGAGGTCCGAGGGGAGAAAATCCTGCTCGTTCTGGTCCGCATCCAGCAACAACAGGACGCAGGCGGGTTGCAGCAGGCCGAGGTAGTGTGCCTCATGCAGCAGGCGGGCGCCGTCATGGCCCAGTTTTCTATTTTGCTGGCAGACAATGGCATCGAATGGCTGTTGTTGCAGCAGGGTGAGCAGACCGCTGCGTTCCTGACCCGGATGGCTGTGGTGGTGGATCCGTTCAGCAGGAATACCCTGTTCGGTCAGTTCTCTGGTGATGGCGCTACGGAGCAGGGGATCCTCTTCGAGCAGCAGTATCGTCATGCACGCGTCCTTTCAATACTCCACGAGTAGATCAGAGTAGACCCAAGAGGAACATAGCGACAACTCTGCGGAGGGAGGAAAAGTGACAGTAGTCAGCGCGGGAAGGGAGAGGGCACTATAGGTGGTTACCGGGAGCCATGTACCCCGGTGAGAAAGACACACTCTGTTTGACGGATCAGGTGTGAACCACTCCCTAGTTTCCCTTGCCAGCTGACTTCGAGCTTGCCGAGGCGGCCCAGATGGCGCAGCTCGAACTCGTAGCGCTGGCAGAGGTTGTCCTGGGGTAGGCTCGCCATCCCCGCTGGCAGTCGGTATTGATAGCGCAGGATTGGCCCATCCTCCAGCTTGCTGGTCATCGGTACCAGCCCCTCTGGTGTGGGCTGCTGCGCCCCGAGCGCACGGCGCAAACTGAGCGGCGCATCGATCGCCTTTTGATAGTGCAGGCCGTTCATCGCCGCCAGCTCCTCTTCCAGTCGTTGCAACTCCCCTTCCAGTCCATTGAGCGCGGCCCCCAGCTGTTGGTGGGTCGTTGACGAGGCGCAGCCACCCAACAACAGGGTGGCAAGCAGCAGGGCGGCTCTGATGGGGGGCACGGCATCTCCTTGGCAATGACGATGAAGCGTGAAGGTCAGGTCGGTTGGCCCTGACTATAGCAGGGGATTGCTGGGGGGCGTCCCCTGCAGCAGTTGCGCCAGACGGGCCAGCCCTTCGCCGACTCGGGCGTCGGTGGCGGGTTGGCTCAGGCTCAGGCGCACCCCTTGCGGAGCGGCAAACTGACCGGCAGCGAAGTGTTCCCCGCTCGCCACGCCAACGTCAAGGGCGTCGGCGGCGGCAGCAAACTGCTGGCTGCGCCAAGGCTCAGGCAGCGGTAGCCAGGCGTGCATGCTGCCAGGCTGCCAGCGGGCGGCAGGCAGCAGGTGGCGCAGCAGTTCGCCACGGCGTTTGAGGATCTCACGCTGCTGCTCGACCAGCGGCATGATCTGGCGCTGACTGACCATTTTGCAGGCGAGCTCGATCAGCAGCGGGCTCACCATCCAGCTCGACAGCCGCATGGTCTGGGCGAAGGCGCTGCGCAGGGCAGGGGGCGTCAGCACGAAGCCCACCCGCAGGCCGCCGCAGGCGATCTTGGCCAGACTGCCCAGATAGATGACCCGCTCCGGCGCCAGATTGACCAGAGGGATCACCGGTTGCTGGGGCAACAGGCCGTTGACGTCATCTTCGATGATCAGCAGATCGTGGTTACGGGCGATGGCGACGATTGCCTCCCGTCGCGCCAGACTCATGATGGCGGTGGTGGGGTTTTGCAGGGTCGGGGTGAGGTAGAGCAGCTTGGCCCGGCGGGTACGGCAGGCGGCGTCCAGCGCCTCGGGCAGCAGCCCCTCCTCGTCCATCGCCAGCCCCACCACCTGATTCTTCAGCTGGCGGGCATTGCCCAGCATACCGGGGTAGCTCAGCCCCTCGCACAGGATGGTTTCCCCCACGCAGCCGGTCGCCAGCAGCGCCAGCATGATGCCGTGCTGGGCGCCGTGGCTGAACAGCAGGCGATCCTCACTACAGGCCACCCCTTGCTCCGCCAGCCAGTTGACGAACTGCTGGCGCTGATCCGGTCGTCCCGCCTCCTTGTCGTAGCCGAGCAGGGCGTTGAGATCCCCGTCTGCCACTTCCCCCAGCATGGGGCGAATGATGGCCGCCCGATCCAGCTGTACCGGCAGGTTCTGCCACAGCTCGATGCGGTGCCCCTCCTCCTGGCGGATCACCCACTCATTGGCGGGATCCGTGTTCGCTCCCTTGACCCAGGTGCCGTGGCCCACCCGGGCGGCCAGCAGGCCGCGTCGCTCCGCCTCGCTGTAGGCGCGGGTGACGGTGCCGACGGTGACACCCAGACGATCCGCCAGGGATCTGTGGGTAGGCAATCGGGTCTGCGGTGGCAGCTCGCCATTCACGATCCCCTGTTCGATCGCTTTGACCAGCTTGAGGTAGAGGGGGCCATCGAAGGCCGCAAGGTCGGGCGTCCAGATTGTCATGGTGACAATAAATCCATTGATCCAAATTCATTGTCAATATAGCGTGAATTTCAACCTGATAACAACCAAATAGCACATATTGTATCGATACAATGTGGCAGGCAAGGAGTCACAATATGACGATGGAGTGGTATGTCACCCTGTTCGGTTTTGCCGTACTCACCTGCGGTACGCCGGGGCCCAACAACCTGATGCTGACGGCCTCCGGCGCCAACTTCGGGGTGCGTCGCACTCTGCCACATCTGCTCGGGGTGGGGCTGGGGCAGCCGGTGTTGCAACTGGTGCTGGCGCTGGGGCTTTATCCGCTGTTCGAGCGCTGGCCCCTGCTACGGCTCGGTTTGCAGATCTTCGGCAGCCTCTATCTGCTGTGGTTGGCGTGGCGTATCGCGGTGGCCGGGGCGCCGGGGGATCCGGCCCGTAGGGCCCGTCCGCTGACCATGCTGGAGGGGCTGGGCTTTCAGTTCCTAAACCCCAAGGCGTGGATGATGGGGATCTCCGCCATCAGTCTGTTCAGCCTGCCCGGCGCCAGTTACTGGTCGAGTCAGCTGGCGGTGATGGTCATGTTTGTGCTGGTGGCCCTGCCGGTCTGCTTTGTCTGGGTACTGTTCGGCCATCAGCTGAGCAACTGGATCAGCTCGGATCGGGGCTGGCGGCGACTCAACGGTTCTCTCGGTCTGCTGACGGCGCTCTGCGTGGTGATGCTCTGGTATTGAGCCGTGCTGCGCTGATGGGGGAGGTGGCCGAGAAAGAGGCATTTCTGACTTGTCGCCAAGGGGTTGGCTCTGCATATTAGAAGGCTTTCCCCATAACGGGGGCGTTGTATCGACAAGAGGTTGAGATGGATCTGAACTGGTTACTGCCCCTGGCGGGGTTTGCCCTGGTTACCTGCGGCACGCCGGGGCCCAACAATATGTTGCTCACCAGCGCCGGGGCGGCGCAGGGTTTTCGCCGCACGATTCCCCTGCTGGTTGGGGTGGTCGGGGGGATCAATCTGATGATCCTCGCTACCGCGCTGGGGCTTGGCGTGGTGTTCGAGAAGGTGCCGCTGCTGCACGACGGCCTCAAGCTTATCGGTTCGGCGTATCTGCTCTGGCTGGCGTGGAAGGTGGCGACCGCCAGCGGCCCGGCCGAGGGCAACCGGCCGCTCATTCCCGCCCATCAGGGGGCCATGCTGCAACTGCTCAACCCCAAGGCGTGGATGATGGCGCTCTCCGCCATCAGCGGTTTCACTCTGGCGGGGGAGGCTTACTGGCCCTCCGCGCTCTGGGTGTTGGTGATCTTCTTTATTACCGGCCTCTACACAGGGGCGTTCTGGGTGCTTTTTGGTGCCCAGGTGCGGCAAATCATTCGCACCGCCCAGGGTTGGCGGCGTTTCAATCTGGGCATGGGGCTGGCGACGGCCGCCTGTGTCGGGATGATCTGGATTTAGCCCGGGGTTGACCCGGGCCTTTACCGGCTGTCTTGTTGGCCCTGCGGGGCCTTTTTTATCTCGCCCGCGTGACCTTGCCTGCAAGGTTGCGTGGTTCTGCCCTCCCTTGGGATGAAAGGAGTTCATATGAAATGTATCGGTCTGCTGGGTGGCATGAGCTGGGAGTCCACCGTCAGTTATTATCAGGCGCTCAATCGCGGGGTGCGGGCACAGCTCGGTGGTTTGCACTCGGCGCGGGTGCTGCTCAATAGCGTCGACTTTGCCGGTATCGAGCGGTTGCAGCATGCCGGTGACTGGCCCGCTACCGCCCGTCAGCTGGCGGCGGAGGCGCGCAAGTTGCAGGATGGCGGCGCCGATTTCTTGCTGATCGGCACCAACACCATGCACAAGGTCGCCCCCGAGATTGAGGCGGCCATCGATATCCCGCTGCTCCATATCGCCGATGCTACCGCGGCCAAATTGCAGGCGGACGGGATAACCCGGGTCGGCCTGCTCGGCACTCGCTTCACCATGGAGCAGGATTTTTACAAGGGGCGCTTGCAGGAGCGCTTCGGGTTGGCGGTGCTGGTACCCGATGAGGCCGGGCGGGAGCGGGTACACAGGATCATCTATGACGAGCTCTGTCTGGGGGAGAGCCGTGAATCATCGCGGGCCGAGTATCTGGCGATTATCGAGGGGCTGGCGGCCGCGGGTGCCGAGGCGGTGATCCTCGGTTGTACCGAGATTGCCCTGCTGGTGGGGGATGCCCGGGCGGCGGTGCCGCTCTACGACACCACTGCCATCCATGCCGAAGCGGCGGTCGCGCTGGCACTGGCAGCTGATTAATAAACTGGTCAGATCTCACTATTCATGCTTGTCTCATACCCCTTGCCATAAAAGCGTGTAAAATTGCGCCCTGAATTTTCCCCGGCCAACGCGGGTTGGCTGCGGTTTCCTAGCATGCAAGGCTGACATTGTGACTGAAGTAGATAGATTCGCGGATATTCGCCCCTACCGCGATGAAGAAGTGCCGGCAGCCATCGAACGGCTGATCCAGGATGATGAATTTATCGGCGCCATCGCCAAGTATCGTTTCGGTTCCCTGATGAGCTGGCTGGGTTGGGCCATCCGCCCGATGATCCGCCTGTTCCTGCGCCGCAAATGGTCAAAAGTGACCACAGTGCATCAGGTCCAGATGGGGGTCACCCGGTACATGTCCCGCATGATCGCCACCTCCACCAAGGGGGTGACCTTCTCCGGGATCGAGCATCTTAAGAAAGAGCAGGGCTATCTGTTTGTCTCCAACCACAGAGACATCGCTATGGATCCGGCGTTCGTCAACTGGGGGCTGCACACCCACGGTTTCGATACCGTGCGCATCGCCATCGGTGACAACCTGCTGCGCAAACCCTGTGCCACCGAGCTGATGAAGCTCAACAAGAGCTTTATCGTCAAACGCTCCGCCAAGGGGCCGCGGGAGATGATGAAGGCGCTCGGCGAGCTGTCTGCCTATATTGGCAACTCGGTCCACGAAGGTCACTCCATCTGGATTGCCCAGAAGGAAGGGCGCGCCAAGAATGGCGATGACAAGACAGATCCGGCCATCCTCAAGATGTTCTACGTCGACGGCAAGAAGCAGAAGATCGACTTCGTCGACTACATGCGCAGCCTCAATATCGTGCCGGTCAGCATCAGCTACGAGCTGGACCCTACCGACAAGGCGAAGGCGCGCGAGCTCTACGAGAAGTCGGTCAACGGCAGCTACGAGAAGGGCGAGTTCGAGGATATCGAGAGTATCGTCGCCGGTATCGTCGGCATGAAGGGGCGGGTACACGTCTCCTTCGGCGCGCCGATCACCGAGGGCTTCAGCGATCCGGACGAACTGGCCGCGCTGATCGACAAGGCGATCTGGAGCAGTTACCACCTATTCCCCAGCAACTATCTGGCGGCCGATGTTTCCGGCAAGGCCAATACCATCGAACAGGCGGCCTTCCTGACCCGTCAGTCAGAGGTGCCGGAAGAGCACAAGGCGATCTGGCGGGCCATGTACGCCAAACCGGTGGAAAACGCCAAAAAGGCTTGAATGAAACCGGTTGTTAAACGGTTTTGCGAAAAAAACGGGCGCTGATGCGCCCGTTTTTGCGTCTGGTCAAAGTCGAGGGGGAAAGGGTGGTGAATAATATGGTTTCAGCTGGTACGATCACTATGAAAATGGGATTATGTCTCTTGGCAAGGTGCTGACGAGTGTGTAACAGTGCCCATATAGCTGAACATGAGCAAAAGCTCTAAACCGGTTTGCACGGATTGCAGACGGCATTATTGAAGGACCTGTCACAGGTCCTTTTTCATTGGCTGGCAAAGATGCCGCTCAGATATACCTAACAGGAAACAGACGCCATGATCACCGGTAGCCTGAACACCCTGCAGCGGACGCCGCTGCCCGCCCCGCTGGCCCATATCATGGCCGAGGTGGTGAAGAGCGTGGCTCACTGGGGTGACGCTCCGCTCGGCAAGACCGAGATCGATGGTCTCAACCTGTTCTGTCTGGTGAGCGAAGATCTGACCGAGCCAGCCGCGGATCGCCGTGGCGAATTCCATCAGCAGTATCTCGATATCCAGTTGCTGCTGCGCGGTGAAGAGTGGATTGGTGTGGGCCCCCACGACTATGTGAGCGACGGCGCCGACCATCCCCATCCCGACCTCTGGTTTGTCGATGACGAGCAGACCAGCTATCTGGCGCTGCAACCTGGCGATTTCGCCATCTTCTGGCCGGGCGAGCTGCACCGCCCGCTCTGTACCTTCAACCAGCCCGCCAAGGTGAAGAAGCTGGTGGTCAAGGTACACAAGGATCTGTTGGCTATCGCCTGAGCATTCCCATTGAGGCGAGCCCTGCGCAGCTGATGCGTTGAGACTCGCAAGCATTGAAACCAGTGATACGCACCACAAGTTGCGATGACTCTTTCAAGAGCAAGAATTGAAAAATTGGACGCACCCTCCTGCGACCATAAGCCCCCGGCAGGGGAATCCCATCCTCTTTTGGATGACACGACACTGTCGGCATAAAGCCGAAGCACAGGAAGATGTAGAAAATGAGCAAGTTGGTATTGATCCTTAACTGCGGTAGCTCTTCCCTGAAATTTGCCGTAATGGACGCCGAAACAGGTGAGGACATGCTGTCCGGCCTGGCCGAATGCTTCAATCTGGATGATGCACGTATCAAATGGAAACTCCACGGGGTCAAGGGCGAAGCCATGCTGGGAGCGGGTGCCGCTCACCAGGAGGCCCTCGACCATATCGTGGGTCACATCCTGCCGCAGGATCCGACTCTTGCCGAGCAACTGGTGGCCATCGGTCACCGAATCGTACACGGTGGCGAGCAGTTCTCCCGCTCCGTGCGCATTGATGACGGCGTGATCGCCGGTATCGAAGCCGCCATTCCGTTCGCCCCGCTGCACAACCCGGCCCACCTCATCGGTATTCGCGCCGCGCTGAAAGTGTTCCCGCAGCTGTCCGAGAAGAACGTGGCCGTGTTCGACACCGCCTTCCACCAGACTCTGCCGCAAGAGGCATACCTGTATGCGCTGCCGCACAAGCTCTACCGCGAACACGGCATCCGTCGTTACGGTGCCCACGGTACTTCTCACCGCTACATCGCGGAAGAAGCCGCAAAAGAGCTGGGCAAGCCGTTGAATGAACTGAACATCATCAACTGCCACCTGGGTAACGGTGCCTCTGTCTGCGCCATCAAGAACGGCGAATCCGTTGACACCTCCATGGGTCTGACTCCTCTGGAAGGTCTGGCGATGGGTACCCGCTCCGGTGATATCGATCCGGCCGTGGTCTTCTTCATGCACGACCAGCTCGGTTACAGCGTTGAGCAGATCAACCACACCCTGACCCGTGAGTCCGGTCTGTTGGGGATGACCGAAGCGAGCAGCGATTGCCGCTACGTCACCACCAACTACGCCACCGACGCCGGTGCCAAGCGCGCGCTGGATGTCTTCACCTACCGTGTGGCCAAGTATGTCGGTGCCTACGCCGCTGCGATGGACGGTCGTCTGGACGCCGTGGTCTTCACCGGCGGTATCGGTGAGAACGCCGCCATGGTGCGCGAGATGGTGCTGAACCGCCTGGCTCTGTTCGGCTTCAAGGTGGACAAAGAGGCCAACAACGCCGCGGTACTGGGTGGCGAAGGTCGCATCACCACCGCCGACAGCCGTTGCGCCATGGTGATCCCGACCAACGAAGAGCTGGTCATCGCTCGCGATGCCCTGAGCCTGGTCTGCTAAGTCAGCCTCGCTTTGAAACAACGCCCGGCCTGTGCCGGGCGTTGTCATTTCTGGCGTACGCCGATTTGACATGGGGGAGGGGAGCGGTACCCTGACCACCACTGTTTTTGCAGCCAGCGGGCTGCCCGGTTCGGGAGAGAGCAATGAAAGAGGCGTTTTTTAACTGGTTGTCGGGCCTTGGGGTGGAGGTGACCAGCCTGATGGCGCTGGTGATCGCACTGGGCTTTATCGTCATCACCTCGTTGCTGCTGCACATGGCGCTGCACCGGGTACTGCTGGTCCGGCTGGTGGGGATCCTCGGCAAGGCCAAGCAGGTGTGGCTGCCGCCCCAGCTGCAACAGCGCCTCTTCAACCGGCTCGCCTTTGTGCTGCAGGGGGCCGTGCTGCTCGGTCAGGCGGAGATCTGGCTACCCCGCCAATCGGATAGCCTCAAGCTTATCGAGATGGTGGCCCAGCTCTGGATTTTGCTGTTCCTGCTGCTGGCCTTCTTCGCCCTGCTCGACTGCCTGTTGTCGGTGAGCCGTTACACCCGCCTTGGCCGGGATTTGCCCCTGCGCGGCATCTTCCAGGGGGCCAAGTTGGTAGGCAGCATTCTGGTGGGCATCCTGATGATCGCCCTGCTGCTCGGCAAGTCGCCGCTGTTCCTGTTCAGCGGTCTGGGTGCCATGACCGCAGTGCTGATGCTGGTATTCAAGGACCCCATCCTCGGGCTGGTGGCGGGGATTCAGCTCTCCGCCAACCGGATGCTGAGTGTCGGTGACTGGCTGCAGATGGACAAGTATGGCGCCGATGGTGAGGTGACCGACATCGGGCTTACCACGGTCAAGGTGTCGAACTGGGACAAGACCATCACCACTATTCCCACCTATGCCCTGATCTCCGACTCTTTCAAGAACTGGCAGGGGATGACCGAGTCGGGCGGCCGCCGCATCAAGCGCAGCGTCAATATCGACATGACCAGTGTGCGTTTTCTGACGGCCGAGGAGCAGTTGCAGCTCAAGCAGGCCCAACTGCTGGCACCCTATCTGAGCCGCAAGGAGCAGGAGCTGAGTGCCTACAACCAGCAGCTGAGCGATGCCCTGAGCTGCCCCATCAACGGTCGTCACCTCACCAACCTCGGCACCCTGCGCGCCTATCTGGATGCCTACCTGCGTGCCCACCCCGGTATTCGCAAGGACATGACCCTGATGGTGCGCCAGCTGGCACCCACGTCAGACGGTCTGCCGCTGGAAATTTACTGCTTTACCGCGACAACGGCATGGGCCGATTACGAAGGGATCCAGGCCGATATTTTCGACCATATCTTCGCCATCATTGAGCAATTTCATCTGCGGTTGCACCAATCTCCCACAGGTTACGATATGCGTGCCTGGCAACGGGGATAAACAGGGAAACCGGGCGGGTCGGGGACGTGGAAAAAACCGCATATTAATCATCGACCCGTCGCCACTTGTCAGTTGAAATTTGCCGTGCAGAGGAGAAAAATGGCGGCCTTCTCTTCGCGCCCCTGATCCCCTCTTGATCAGCTGCCAGCCCAGAGACGTCACTTCAAGTCATCATCATGGGAAAGTTATGAAGCTCCTTCGCAATAGTGTGGCAACACTCTGCTACAGCCTGCTGCTGACCGCTGCGCCGGTTTTCGCTGTTGAATATGCTCTGCCTGCGGCCAACAGCCGTCTGGTAGGGGAAAATCTGGAATATGTGGTTCCGGCCGAAGAGAACGGCCAGCCGCTGGAGGCCATTGCGGCCAAATTCCAGCTGGGGCTCACCAACATGACCGAAGCCAACCCCGATGCGGATCCCCTGCTGGTTCAGACCGGCGAGAAGCTGGTGATCCCCCAGCAACTGATCCTGCCGGATGCACCCCGTGAAGGGATCGTGCTGAACGTGGCCGAGATGCGACTCTACTACTACCCCAAGGGTAAAAAAGTGGTGGAAGTGCTGCCCATCGGCATCGGCCAGCTCGGCACCGATACTCCGGAAAACTGGGTGACCAGCGTGCAGCGCAAGAAAGCGGGCCCGACCTGGACCCCGACCGCCAAGATGCATGCCGAATACGCCGCCCGTGGCGAGAGCCTGCCTGCGGTATGGCCAGCCGGCCCGGACAACCCTATGGGTCTGTTTGCCCTCTACATCGGCAAGATGTACGCCATCCACGGTACCAACGCCAACTTCGGCATCGGCCTGCGGGTGAGCCACGGCTGTGTGCGTCTGCGCAACGACGACATCGCCTATCTGTTCAAGCAGGTACCGGTCGGTACCCGCGTCCAGTTCGTCAACCAGCCGATCAAGGCCTCTCTCGAGCCCAACGGCGTCCGCTATCTGGAAGTGCATCAGCCGCTGTCGCGCAGCGAAGAAGAGTTCAACTCCAAGCTGCCGGCACCGCTGCCGATGACTCCGGCGGTGACCCGCTTCATTGCCCACGCCGACAGCGACTCCCAACTGGTGAAGCAGGCGCTGGAGCAGCGCAACGGCATGCCGATGGCGATCAACCGCTAACGGCAAATCCCCGTCATGAAAAAGGGCGAACAGCATGCTGTTCGCCCTTTGTGTTTCTGCTGTGCTGACTCAGCTTCGCAGCAGATTTGCCTGCAGCTCGCTGCCGAGCTGATCGAGCAGCTGATAGCGCGCCTTGTAGCTGGCCCGCTTGCGGGAGGGGATCTCCTCCAGCGTCTTGCGGGGCACCTCTAGCGGCAGGCTCATCCAGAGTTCATCCTGCACGCTGCCCTGATGCTCCTGCCACAAGCCGTCGAGGTCGAACTTGACCCGATCGGCGGTGCGCTTGCTGCTCTGATAGACGTGGCTTTGGGTGCGGATCCCGAGCAGGCTCTTGCACGCCAGCCCCCGGGCCAGCTCGGCGGCCATATAGACCAGCAGGGACATGGGGCGCAGCCCGCCGCACGCCTTGGTGACCTGCTTGATCTCCTCGCTCTGCCCCTTGCCGCCCTGCAGCGAGCAGATCTCGAGGGTCGGGTTCGGCGCGGGGCGCAGATTGAGGGCCATGTAATAGAGCGCCGCGTCACCCAGCTTGAGGGTCAGGCTCATCTCCCCCTCTTTGCCCATGTGGGTTTGGTAATCCAGTTGCAGGGTCAGCGGTGCCGTCAGCTTGTCGCTCTGCCACTGGGCCAGCAGCAGGCCGCGCCCGCTGTAGATTGCCAGTTGTTGCGCCTTGGGCAGCTGACGTGCCAGCTGCTGGTAGTGGCCGCTGATAAGCCCGGCTCGCAGGCGCTTGCGGAGCCCCTTGTGGCGATAGGGGTGGATCGGCTTTTCCAGAATATCGGGGAAGCGGCTGATCGCCTGCGCCAGCAGCGGTTGCTCCTGCTGCTGGCGATAGAGTGCGCGGGCGCCGGGATTGAGCCAGAGACGCCCCACATACTTGGCCCGTCGGATGAGATGACCCGACTCCTCCACCGGATGAAGGCGGCGGGCGAGGGTTCGCAGGTGTGACAGATGAGATGACATGGTGCCGACCTCTGACTGGTGTGATGAGACAGGGCGGGGAGTGTAGGAGCGGGGCGCTGGCTTGTAAAAAAATGGATAGTAACAAAATGTGAAAACATAACGCTCAATAGCCGCCGTTGCGGCGATATGGCAGCCACGGCCACGGCAGGAAATCTGGCGCCATCCTCTTGATGTGGCAGATGATTTGATGCGCAAAGGTTTTTATTGTGTTTTGTGTTTGTTAAAAGTGGTTGAGCTGGCGCGAACGGCTGATTAAGCTAGGCCGGTTTTTTAGGGATGAGCCCGTCACCAGAGCGGGCATAAAATGACACAAAACGGAGTTTCGCATGACAGCTAGCACACCCATGTTAATCACCTTCCTGGTGTATATCCTCGGAATGGTGTTGATCGGCTTCGTCGCCTATCGCG
This sequence comes from Aeromonas sp. 602396, assembly GCF_049173735.1. NCBI lineage: Bacteria > Pseudomonadati > Pseudomonadota > Gammaproteobacteria > Aeromonadales > Aeromonadaceae > Aeromonas > Aeromonas sp. 602396. The sequence goes on from NZ_JAAKSD010000014.1 coordinate 120,006, forward strand.
CCACCCGCAACTTTGATGACTACATTCTGGGCGGCCGCCGGATGGGGAGCTGGGTGACCGCTCTCTCCGCCGGCGCCTCCGACATGAGCGGCTGGCTGCTGATGGGCCTGCCCGGCGCCGTCTTCGTCAGTGGCATCTCCGAGAGCTGGATCGCTATCGGTCTGGTCATCGGCGCCTACCTCAACTGGCGCTGGGTAGCGGGTCGCCTGCGGGTACATACCGAGAAGAACCGCAATGCCCTGACCCTGCCGGACTATTTCACCTACCGCTTTGAAGATCACAGCAAGGTGCTGCGCATTCTCTCGGCGCTGGTGATCCTGCTCTTCTTCACCATCTATTGCGCCTCCGGCGTGGTGGCCGGTGCCCGTCTGTTCGAGAGCACCTTCGGCATGGATTACAACACCGCCCTCTGGGTAGGTGCCGCCGCCACCATCACCTACACCTTCTTCGGCGGCTTCCTCGCGGTGAGCTGGACCGATACGGTGCAGGCGACCCTGATGATCTTCGCCCTGATCCTGACCCCGGTCTTCGTCATCATCGCCGTCGGCGGGATAGACAGCGCCATGATCGAGGTGGCCGCCAAGAGCGCCACCAACCTCGACATGTTCAAGAATCTGGATGTGATCGCCATCATCTCGCTGATGGCCTGGGGCCTTGGCTACTTCGGTCAGCCCCACATTCTGGCCCGTTTCATGGCGGCGGACTCCCACCACTCCATGGCCAATGCCCGTCGCATCAGCATGACCTGGATGGTGTTCTGCCTCGCAGGCGCGGTGGCCATCGGCTTCTTCGGGCTGGCCTACTTCGCCCGCTTCCCGGAAGTGGCGGCTGGAGTGACCGGCAACCCGGAGCGGGTCTTTATCGAGCTCTCCAAGATCCTGTTCAACCCCTGGATCGCCGGTGTGCTGCTCTCCGCTATTCTGGCGGCGGTGATGAGCACTCTAAGTTGTCAATTACTGGTCTGCTCCAGCGCCATTACCGAGGATCTCTACAAGCCCTTCCTGCGCAAGAATGCCTCCCAGCGTGAGCTGGTGTGGGTGGGTCGCCTGATGGTGCTGCTGATCGCCGTGATTGCCATCGCCGTTGCCATGAATCCGGAAAACCGGGTGCTGGGGCTGGTGAGCTACGCCTGGGCCGGTTTCGGTGCCGCCTTTGGTCCCGTGGTGCTGCTCTCGGTGCTCTGGCCGAGAATGACCCGCAACGGCGCGCTGGCCGGCATGCTGGTCGGTGCTATCACAGTCATCGTCTGGAAGCAGTTCGGCTGGCTGGGGCTGTATGAGATCATTCCGGGCTTCCTGTTCGCACTGCTGGCCATCGTGGTGGGCAGTCTGCTGGGCGAAGCGCCCTCAAAAGCGATGCTGGAGCGTTTCCGCGATGCCGAGGAGGAGTACAACACCCCGGCCGAGAGCGCGGGAGAGCCGGTCGCGGTGAACTGATCCCCCTTACCGCTTTCTGATTGAGAGCCCCGCCCCCGGACAAGGAGCGCCCTGGTTGGCCATCCTTGCACCGGTTTGGCGGGGCTTTGTGCTATCTGATTCACTCTTGGGCACTTTTTTATGTTCGGCCAGTGGCTCCCGGGTGCTCGCTTTCTTTTGTCTTGGCACCGAATATGGGACACTAGGCCGCCTGAAGGAGACCTAGTGCATGCGGCTATTCACCCTGATCCTGATCCTCCTGCTGGGGGGACTGCAATATGACCTCTGGCTGGGGAAGAACGGGCTATCCGATTATCAGAACCTGTCGGAGGCCATCTCGCAGCAACAGCGGGACAACCAGACTCTCAAGGATCGTAACGACCTCATTTACCGCGAGATAGATGATCTCACCTCTGGCCTCGAGGCCATCGAGGAGTTGTCGCGCAACGATCTGGGTTACATCAAGCAGGGGGAGACCTTCTACCGGATCATCCCCAAAGAGAAAGACAAAGAGACAGCGCCGGACGATGAGCCCTACGATGACTGATGCCAGCCGGGTATCCGGCCTGACGGCGATCGTCCCTGCCGCCGGTATCGGCAGCCGGATGGGGGCCGATTGCCCCAAGCAGTACCTGCAACTGGCGGGTAAAACCATTCTCGAACATACCCTGGAGCGGCTGCTCTCCCACCCGGCTATCGCCCAGGTGATCGTGGCGCTGGCACCCCATGACCGCTGGTTCGAGGCCCTGCCCGTGGCGGCCGACCCGCGAATTGTGCGGGTAGAGGGAGGCGCCGAGCGCGCCTTTTCCGTCCTCAATGGCCTCCATGTGGCGCAAGGGGAGTGGGTGCTGGTGCACGATGCGGCCCGCCCCTGTCTGACTCACGGCGATCTCGATGCGCTGATTGCCGCGGCCATGAACTGCGGCGGTGCCATTCTCGGCAGTCGGGTGCGCGATACCATGAAACGCTCCGATGGGGAGGGCAATATCATCGCCACCGTCGAGCGCGAGCAGCTCTGGCATGCCCTGACGCCACAGATATTCCCGACCCGAGCCCTGAAACGGGCGCTCGAAGAGGGGCTGCTGCTGGGCGCCACCATCACCGACGAGGCCTCCGCCATGGAGCGGGCCGGATTCACGGTGCGGATGGTGGAGGGGCGCGCCGACAATATCAAAGTGACCCGGCCGGAAGATTTGTCGCTGGCGGGGCTGTTTTTAAGCCAGCAAGCATAAGCCTCTCAGTCAGAACAGACCGTTCAGAGCAGAGCGTCTCGAACAAACAGGCCCGAACAAGGAGTTAGCATGATCCGGATTGAACATGGTGTGGACGTACACAAAATTGATGGGGTTGGTTTCAGCATGTTGGGAGGTTGCCGCTGATGATGCGCATTGGTCATGGTTTTGATGTTCATAAATTTGGTGGTGTTGGCCCCTGCATGCTGGGTGGCGTGCCGGTTCCCTACGAGCGGGGGCTGGTTGCCCACTCTGACGGCGATGTGGTGCTGCACGCGGTAAGCGATGCCCTGCTGGGGGCCATCGGTGCCGGTGACATCGGTCGCCACTTCCCCGATACCGCTGCCGAGTTCAAGGGGATCGACAGCCGCATTCTGCTGCGGGATGTCTTTGCCCGGGTACTGCAGGCGGGGTATGCCATCGGCAACCTGGATGTGACCATCATCGCCCAAGCCCCCAAAATGGCCCCCCATATCGACGCCATGTGCGCCGTGCTGGCCGCCGATCTGCAATGTGATTTGAACCGGGTGAACGTCAAGGCGACCACCACCGAACAGCTTGGGTTTACGGGGCGCAAGGAAGGGATCGCCACCGAAGCCGTCGTCCTACTGGTGAAACAATAATGCTGGAACAACTTGCCTATCTGCACGGGGCGCCCACCGCCCGCGGTATCCTCAAGGCCGAGGCCGCCGACTTCGTGGTCAATGAAGATCTCGGCTTCGAGCCTTGCGGGGAAGGGGAGCATATCTTCGTCCGGGTGCGCAAAACCGGCGAGAACACCGCCTGGGTAGCGGGTCTGCTGGCCGATGCGGCAGGGGTCAACCGCAATGCGGTGACCTGGGCGGGCCTGAAGGATCGCCACGCGGTGACCGAGCAGTGGTTTGGCATTCACCTGCCAGGCAAGGCCGAGCCGGACTTGTCGGTCATCGAGAGCGACAGCATCCAGATCCTGCAAGCCAGGCGTCACAACCGCAAATTGCGGGTCGGCTACCTCAAGGGCAACCACTTCACCCTGCGTCTCACCGGTCTGGAACAGGCCGACGGGCTGGAAGCGCGCCTGCAGGCCATCGCCACTCAGGGCGTGCCCAATTACTATGGTGAGCAGCGTTTTGGCCGCGATGGCAACAACCTGGAAGCGGCCAAGGCGATGTTTGCCGGCAAGCGGATCAAGGATCGCAACAAGCGTTCCCTCTACCTCTCTGCCGCCCGCAGCATGCTGTTCAACGCCATTGTCAGCGCCCGTATCGAGCAGGGGCTGGCTCATCAGCTGCTGGCCGGTGATTGCGTGATGCTCAAGGGCAGCCACTCCATCTTCAGCGAAGAGAGCGTGACCCCCGAGCTGGAAGCGCGTCTTGCCTCCGGCGACGTGCAGCTGACCGCGCCCCAGTGGGGCCGTGGCCGCTTGGCCAGTCAGGGCGCCGCTGCCGAGTTCGAACAGGGCGTGCTGGCTCCTTACAGCGATTGGTGTGACGGGCTGGAGAAGGCCGGGCTGGAGCAGGACAGGCGCCCCCTGCTACTCAAGCCGGAGCAGATGAGCTGGCAGCTGGACGGCGAGGCGCTGACCCTCTCCTTCTTCCTGCCGGCGGGCGCGTTTGCCACCAGCGTGGTGCGCGAGTTAATGCAGGCCGAAGAGGCCGATCACGGTTTCAGGAATCAGACCGATGCGAATTCTGGTCAGTAATGATGATGGTGTGCATGCCGAGGGCATTCGTGCCCTCAGCGAGGCGCTGCGCGCCTGCGGCGAGGTCATTGTGGTGGCACCGGATCGCAACCGCAGCGGCGCGAGTCACTCCCTGACGCTGGAAGTACCGCTGCGGGTTACCCGCATTGCAGAAAACGGCTTTAATGGGTGCGAGAGCTATGCGGTGAAGGGGACGCCGACCGACTGCGTGCATCTGGCGGTCAACGAGCTGGTGCGCCCTGAACCCGACATGGTGGTGGCCGGTATCAACCACGGTGCCAACCTGGGGGATGATGTCATCTATTCGGGCACGGTCGCCGCGGCCACCGAGGGGCGCCATCTTGGCTACCCTTCCATCGCCATCTCGCTGGTGGGCAAGACCCACTTCGCCACTGCGGCCCACTATGCGGCCCTGCTGGTGAAAGGGTTGATGAAGCACCCCCTGCCTGCCGATCAGATCCTCAACGTCAACGTGCCGGACTTGCCCCTCGAGCAGATCAAGGGGATCAAGACCACCCGCCTTGGCAATCGCCACCGGGCGGAGTCGGTGATCTGCACCGAGGATCCCCGTGGTCAGCCCATCTACTGGATCGGCCCCCCCGGTAGCCAGCAGGATGCCGGTGAAGGCACCGATTTTGCCGCCATCGAGCAGGGCTATGTCTCGATTACCCCCCTGACCATCGATATGACTGCCTATGACAGTCTCGCCGGTCTGGGGGCCTGGTTAGATCTGCAGGGATGAGGGTGGTGTGATAGTACAGCGCCTGTTAAATCAGCTCATTGCGCAGGATATTCGCGATTTTCGCGTGCTGGCGACCATCGCGAAAGTGCCGCGCCAGCTGTTCGTGGACGAGGCCATGGCGCACAAGGCGTGGGACAACACCGCCCTGCCCATTGGCCACGGCCAGACCATTTCGCAGCCCTATATGGTGGCGCGAATGACCGAGTTGCTGATGCAAAACAATCCGGCCCATGTGCTGGAGATTGGCACTGGCTCGGGCTACCAGACGGCGATCCTCGCCCATCTGGTGGAGCATGTTTATACCGTTGAGCGGATCAAGTCGCTGCAGTTCCAGGCCCGACGCCGACTGCGCCAGCTCGATCTGCACAATGTCTCGGCCAAGCACGGCAACGGCTGGCTGGGGTGGCCCAACAAGGGGCCTTATGACGCCATTCTGGTGACGGCCGCGGCGAGCGAGATCCCGACGGCGCTCACCGATCAGCTGGCCGAAGGGGGCCGACTGGTGTTGCCCGTGGGTGACAGCCAGCAGACCTTGCAGCTGATCGAACGATCCGGATCCCAGCTTACCAGCCGTATTCTGGAGCCGGTACGTTTTGTTCCCCTGATTGACGGAGATGTTGAGTGAAGTTGTTTTCCCGTTTGTACGTACTGGTGATGCAGTGGGCTCGCCACAAGCATGCCCCCTGGTATCTCTCCATCACCGCTTTCATCGAGTCGGTATTCTGGCCGATCCCGGTGGATGTGATGCTGGCGCCGATGGCGCTCGCCAAGCCCCACAAGGCGTGGCACTACGCCACGCTGGCCACCCTCTTCTCTGTGCTGGGCGCCCTGTTTGGCTATGCCCTTGGCTATGCCCTTTGGGATCCGGTCGTGCTGCCACTGGTGGAGTCTGTGGGCTATCAGGACAAGATCGAGATTGCTCGCAACTGGTTTGAGCAGTGGGGGATCTGGGTCATTTTCATTGCCAGCTTCACCCCTATCCCCTACAAGGTGTTTACCGTGACGGCAGGGTTGTTGCAAATGGCTCTGCTGCCCTTCATCATCACCTCCCTCATCGGTCGTGGCATGCGCTTTTTCCTGGTTGCGGGCCTGATGCGCTGGGGTGGCGAGAAGATGGAACGCAAACTGATGCACTATGTTGATGTGCTCGGTTGGCTCTGTATTGGTCTGGCCGTGGTGGCCTATTTCTGGTTTAGTCGTTAAGGATCCATTATGCGTTCGCGTATTTGGCAAGGAAGCAGTGTCGTGGTGTTGTCATGGCTGCTGCTTGCCTGCTCCTCCAGTAAAAATGCAGCTCCGGTAGATGGTGTTGATGAGGGGCAGTTTGTCTCGACCATTCCGGCTCGCCAAAGCGGTGCCCAGGTCAGCGCCCCCATTCAGGGCGGTAGCTATGTGGTGAAGCGGGGCGATACCCTCTACTCCATCGCCTTCAACTCCGGCAACGACGTACCCTCGTTGGCCAGCCTCAACAACATCAGCCCGCCCTACAACATCTATCCGGGGCAGCGACTGCGACTCGATGGTTCCAGCGCCAGTGTTGGCAGCAGCCGCAGTGCCGGTACCTATGAGGTGCGCCGCGGCGATACCCTAAGCAGCATCGGCCGCCAGTTCGGCATGACGCCGCAGGCGCTGGCCCAGAGCAACAACCTGAGTGCCCCCTATGCGCTGCAACCGGGTCAGGTGCTCAATGTCCAGACCGCAGGCGGCGGTTCGACCCAGATGGTGGCTGCGACTCGTCCGGCAACCGTGACGCCGGTGGCAGTGAGCCGTCCCAGCAGCGGTCCGCGTCCGTTGGCCGAGCCGAGTGGATCTGGTCAGACCACGCCATTCATCTCTCAGAAATCCGTTGCTCCGGCAGCACCGAAGGAATACGCTCAGTCCAAAGAACAAAAAATAAACAACCCCCAGTCGAGACTTGCTTGGCACTGGCCCGCAAAAGGCCGGATTGTCGAGGGGTTCTCTGTTGCAGAACAGGGTAACAAGGGGATCGACATAGCCGGCCAGAAGGGGCAACCCGTCTACGCCGCCAGCAGCGGTAAAGTGGTATACGCTGGCAGTGCTTTAAGGGGGTACGGCAAGCTGATTATCCTCAAGCATGATGATGACTATCTCTCCGCTTACGCACACAACGACGAGTTGCGGGTGAAGGAAGGGGACAGCGTCAAGGGGGGCTCGGTCATTGCCAACATGGGTAGCACGGACGCGCCGGATGTGCGATTGCATTTCGAGATCCGGTACAGAGGCAAGTCGATCAATCCGATGAGCTATTTGCCAAAGCGTTAACCCCAGAGAGACCGTCTTACTCTGGTAACGTCAGGGAGACACACCATGAGCCAAGAACAACTGGTAATGCAGGATGCAGAGTTAGAGTTTGACGCTGAACCCGAATCTCACGAGGTAGAAGAGTTGCAGGAGGTAGCCGCCGAGGCGGACGAGACTATCTCCGATGAGTTGCTGGCACCTGAGCTGAATAAGGTGATGGATGCCACGCAACTCTATCTGGGGGAGATAGGTTTCTCCCCGCTGCTCACAGCCGAAGAGGAAGTCTACTACGCCCGTCGTGCCTTGCGAGGTGACAAAGCCGCCCGCAAGCGCATGATCGAGTCCAACCTGCGGCTGGTGGTGAAAATCGCCCGTCGTTACAACAACCGCGGCCTGGTGCTGCTGGATCTCATTGAAGAGGGCAACCTCGGTCTTATCCGCGCGGTCGAGAAGTTTGACCCAGAGCGCGGCTTCCGTTTCTCTACCTATGCTACCTGGTGGATCCGCCAGACCATAGAGCGGGCCATCATGAACCAGACCCGTACCATCCGTCTGCCCATTCATGTGGTCAAGGAGTTAAACGTTTACCTGCGCACCGCGCGCGAACTCTCTCACCGTCTCGATCATGAACCGACCGCCGAGGATATCGCCTTCGCGCTGGATCGTTCGGTGGATGATGTGAACCGCATGCTCAAGCTCAACGAGAAGATCACCTCGGTGGACACCCCCATTGGTGGCGATCGCGACAAAGCGCTGCTGGATGTGCTCTCCGACGAGCGCGGCATGGGGCCGGAGCTGGAGTCACAGGAAGATGATATGCGCAGCAGCATTGTGCACTGGCTGGAGGAGCTCAACCCCAAGCAGCGGGAAGTGCTGGCCCGTCGTTTCGGTCTGCTGGGGTACGAGCCCGCCACCCTTGAGGATGTGGGGGCCGAGATTGGCCTGACCCGCGAGCGGGTACGCCAGATCCAGGTGGAGGGGCTGCGCCGTCTGCGGGAGATCCTGCTGAGCCAGGGGCTCTCCATCGAGGCGTTATTTCGTACCAATTAAGCATCCGCACCAACTGATCAGCGCATCAGCCAGATAGCACGAGGGGAGCAACAGCTCCCCTCGTTTTTTATTGCCTGTGGTCTGGCGATGGCTTCGTGGTTATACCAGCTCGGCCAGCATGGTGTCGGCGTAGGGCACCAGTGCTTCGCCCCTCTTCACCTTGGTGAGGTAGTCCGGGTTGGCGATAAGTGGACGGCCGATGGCCACCAGATCGAAGCGGTTGGCCTCGATGGCCGCTGCGGCGCGCTCGGCGTCGTAGTTGCCCACCCCGACCAGATTGCCCTTGTAGTGGGCGCGCAGATAGTCGGAGGCGCGGCCACCCAGATAATCGAAGGTGAGGTTGTCATCAAAGATGCCGAGGTGGATATAGGCCAGCGGGCGATCGTTGAGCTTGCCCAGCAGATAGTCGAACACGGTGCGATCTTCCGGGCTGCCCGCCAGATGGACATAGGCACCCGGGGAGAGACGAATACCAACCCGATCACCGCCGATGCGGGCGCTGATGGCATCGACCACTTCCAGCGCGAAGCGGCTCATCTTTTCCGGGCTGCCACCATAGTTGTCGGTGCGCAGGTTGGTGGAGTGGTGCAGGAACTGATCGATCAGGTAGCCATTGGCACCGTGGATCTCCACCCCGTCAAAGCCCGCCTCGATGGCGTTGGCAGCGGCCTGGGCGTAATCCAGTACCAGCTGGGCGATTTCCGCCTCGGTCAGGGCACGCGGCACCTGATAGGTCAGCTCGCGCATGCGGGGCACAGTGCCCTCGTGCGCCACGGCAGAGGGGGCCAACACTTCAGCCTGATGGAAGAAGGGGTGGGAGAGGCGGCCGACGTGCCACAGCTGGGCGAAGATCTTGCCGCCCTTGGCGTGCACGGCGCTGGTCACTTTCTTCCAGCCATCGATCTGCGCCTGGGTGAAGAGGCCCGGGGTATTGGGGTAACCCTGCGCGTCGGGGCGGATGATGACGGCCTCGGAAACAATCAGGCCGATGTCGGCGCGGCGGCCGTAATAGGCAGCCATCTGCTCGGTCGGCACCAGACCTGGGCCTGCCATGCAGCGGGTGAGCGGGGCCATCATGAAACGGTTGGCCAGGGTCAGAGTGTCATTGAGTCGATACGGCTGAAACAGGGTATTCATGATAGGTTGTCCTGAACGGGTTATTCTTGAACGTGCATTCAAGACGTTTTTTGCGTCGGGCGCAAGCTTTTTTTGAATGCGCGTTCAAGAAGGTTGGCCCGAGCGGGCGGCTGGGGTAAACTTGCCGCCCTTTCCAGTCACTCTTTATCGGCGGGCCCTGTTGCTCCTTGCCGGTGAACCATTTCCCACGGGAGGAACCATGCGCATAGCCGAGTTTGATCGGGACGAGGTACTGCGAAATGCCATGGAAGCGTTTCGCGCCAAGGGATATGCCAAGACCACCATGCAGGAGCTGGTGGCTGCCACCGGCCTGCACCCGGGCAGCATTTACGGCGCCTTTGGCAACAAGCGCGGCCTGCTGCTGGCGGCGGTGGATCATTATGTCGAGGGCAAACGCACCCTGCGCCGCTCCCTGCTCGACAACCCGAGCCCGTTGGCGGGTCTTGCTGCCTATCTCGACCGGATTGTGGGGGAGGCGCTCTGCGGCTCCTGTCTGGTGACTCGCACCATGATGGAGCTGAGCGAGCAGGATGAGGAGCTGACCCAGCGGGTCAAGGGGATCTATGGCGAGCTGGAGCAGGATCTGGCCGAGTTGCTGACACAGGCGCAGGCCAAGGGTGAACTGGCCCCGGATAGCAATATCCACACCCTCACCGCACTGCTGCTGATCAACCTGCAAGGGCTGGTCACTTTCGCCCAGTGCCGCCCCGATCGCCCCCTGCTCGACGACGTAGTCGCCCAGCTGATGCGGGCCCTGCGGGCGTAAGTTAGGTTTCCCCTTCTCCGTTTTTGCTTTTTGAATTGAGGGGAAGGGGTCAATCGGATTGACGTAATGAGAACAGGATAAAATCCAGCACGGAGTTGAGCCTGCCCAGTACATCGTTATTCCACACTCGTATCACCCGAAATCCCTGCTGATTGAGATAGGCTGTCCGAGCCTCATCATGCATCTGGTTCGCTAGTGTTCCATGTTGCGAACCATCCACTTCGATGATCAATCCCTGTTCAAGGCTGATGAAATCCACCACATAGGGGCCGATGGGCATTTGGCGGCGAAATTTCACTCCCGCCAGACGGCGATTGCGCAAGTGTTGCCACAGTTTCTGCTCTGCCAGCGTGGCATCACGTCTCAGTCGTTTGGCAAAGCGGTTGCTTTCCATAAAGGGCTCCAGTTCTGTTTGGCCCTATAGATATAGCCAGCTTCCTTTGTGTTTACCGGTTGGATATTGCGTCCCCTCACCCTAGCCCTCTCCCAAAGGGAGAGGGAACAGATCTAGGTGCTGTCAGGATTTGTTGACCCCAACCGAGCTATCGTTGTGTTTGGTAATGATGAGCTGATGAGCTGATGAGCTGATGAGTGGATGGGCATTGCCCTGCTAGTTGGTTACCCGTGATGTTGCCGATTGTACTGGATCAGCTCCCTTCTCCCCTTGCGGGAGAAGGGCTGGGGATGAGGGGATGGAGCAGGAGCAGCCCTCACCCTAACCCTCTCCCAGAGGGAGAGGGAATTGATCGAGGTTCGGTTTGGGCATCATGGTCGGTCAACAAGCTCCTTCATCAAATCCTTGAGCCACACCTGCGCCGGTTGTTGCGTATGCGCCGATGGGGTATGCCAGACGCTGCGGCCTCACCTCGGCCCCACCAGCTCCTTCATCAAATCTTTCAGCCATACCAGTGCGGGTTGCTGGGCATGAACGGGGTGCCAGACGCAGTTTAGGTGGTAATCCGGCACGTCTGCGGGCAGCGGCAAGCTTTTCAGCGGCCAGTGGGTGGCAAGCAGCTCGGCCACCATGCTGGGCAGCACCAGCAGGTGATCGCTCTGGCTGACAATGGCTGCGGCGGACATATAACTCTGGCTGTTGACCGAGATGGTGCGGCTAAAGCCCTGACTTTTCAGATAGCGGTCGAGGCTCGCCTCCGAGGTGCCAAGGGGCGAGTGGAACACATGGGGCATGGCGATGAGCTGCTGCAGGGTGATGCGCTCCTGCCACTGGGAGGGGTCATCCTCGGCGCCGGCGGGGGCCGATTTGGCAATCGGCAGATCGGCGCGTACCAGCCCGGCCAGCGGCTCGGTGAGCCAGGTCTCTTTGCCGAGATACCCCGGCACCTGCATGTATTCGTCAAACCCCAGCACCAGATCGATCTCCCCGCTTGCCAGTTCGGCTTCGGGCAGGGTGTCGCGCAGGATGCGGATCTCGATGGTGACCCCCGGCGCCAGCCGTCTGAGCCGCTGAATAAGCGGCGGGATCAGCACGCACTCCACGTAATCTGTGGTGCAGAGCACGAAGCGCCGCTTCGACTGGCTCGGCTCGAACTCCTCCTCCTCGGTGAGCTGCTGCTCCAGCAGCCGCAGCGCCTGCTGTACCCCGAGGTGCAGCCGCTGGGCGCGCGGGGTCGGCAGCATCCCCTGCGGGGTGCGCACCAAAAGCGGGTCGCCGAGAAAGGTGCGCAGCCGGTTAAGCGAATGGCTCATGGCGGGCTGGCTGATAAAGAGCGCTTCGGCGGCGCGGGTGACGCTGCCCTGCGTCATCAGGGCGTCAAACGCGAGCAGCAGATTGAGGTCGAGCTGGTGCAGTTTCATGGGGGGATTATTCGCCGTGTTTATGGGACAATCCATCCTATTCATTTGATGGATGGGGGCGCAACGTCTTAATCTGCGACCCACTCTTATTTTTCCGGGTTCCCGCGCCGCATCGGGCGTAAACGGGGGCCTCAATCCATGCAAGGAGCCTTGCGATGAGCATCAAGACCATTAACTCCACGCCGGCCGCCGACGGCTTCACCATGCCCGCCGAGTGGGCGCACCAGCAGGCCGTCTGGATGATCTGGCCGTTTCGCCCGGACAACTGGCGCGTAGCCGGTCGCTTCGCGCAAGAGACCTTCGCCAAGGTGGCCGATGCCATCGGTGGCGCCACCCCGGTCTTTATGGGGGTTCCGGCCCAGTTTATGGAGCAGGCCCGCGCCATCATGCCCGCCCACGTCACTCTGGTTGAAATGAACAGCGATGACTGCTGGGCCCGCGATACCGGCCCCACCATCGTTACCAACGCTGCCGGCGAGTGCCGTGGGGTGGATTGGGGCTTCAACGCCTGGGGCGGACACAAGGGTGGTCTCTACTACCCGTGGAATCAGGATGAAGAGGTCGCTGCCCAGATGCTGGCCCAGCACGGCATGGCTCGTTACGACGCGCCGCTGATTCTGGAAGGGGGCTCCATCCATGTTGATGGCGAAGGCACCTGCCTGACCACCGCCGAGTGCCTGCTCAACGAAAACCGCAACCCGCACCTGACCAAAGAGCAGATCGAAGCTTACCTGCGCGACTATCTGGGCGTCACCAGCTTTATCTGGCTGGACGAAGGCGTCTACATGGATGAAACCGACGGCCACATCGACAACATGTGCTGCTTCGTGCGTCCGGGTGAAGTGGCCCTGCACTGGACTGACGACCAGAACGATCCCCAGTACGCCCGCTCCGTGGCCGCCCTCAAGGTGCTGGAAGCGGCAGTCGATGCCAAGGGTCGCAAGCTGAAAGTGTGGAAGCTGCCCCAGCCGGGCCCGCTGTTCTGTACCGAAGAGGAGTCAGCCGGTGTCGAGAGCGGTACTGGTGTGCCGCGCGAGGCAGAAGGCCGTCTGGCCGGTTCCTACGTGAACTTCCTGATCACCAACGATCGCATCGTCTATCCGCTGCTGGATGCCGCCACCGATGGCGAAGCCCAGCGCATTCTGGAAGAGATCTTCCCGGAGCACACCGTGGTCGGCGTGCCGGCCCGCGAGATCCTGCTGGGCGGTGGCAATATTCACTGCATTACCCAGCAGATCCCGTCCGGCAAATAAGAACCGGATGACGATCCTGCTGCGAAGCCGTGATCAAGGCTCATGTGCTGCTCGGAAGCCTCACGTATGTTTATACGCTCCGGTTCCTGCGCTGCTCTTCACCTTGCTGACGGCCTCTCGCGACGGGTCGTAAACCGGTTCTAGTTAGTATTCAAAACCCCACGCCGTGGGGTTTTCTCTCTTGATGGTGTGATGGTCGCAGGCGCTGATGCTGCGATCATCATGACAAACAGTCACCCTTTTACAGGAGATCCCCATGATCGAAGTGACCGAGGTTTCCATTGCCGAGCTGCGTGCCGCGCTCGAATCAGGCCGCACCACAGCGGTCGAACTGGTCAAGGCCTATCTGGCCCGGATCGAGGCTTACAACGGCCCCGAAACTGCCACCAAACTCAACGCCGTGGTGGTCGCCAATCCCGATGCGCTGAAAGAAGCCGAAGATTCCGATGCCCGCCGCGCCCGTGGCGAGACCCTGAGTCCGCTCGACGGCATCCCCTACACCGCCAAAGATAGCTATCTGGTCAAGGGGCTGACCGCCGCCTCCGGTAGCCCGGCCTTCAAGGATCTGGTGGCCCAGCGCGATGCCTTTACCGTTGAGCGCCTGCGAGCCGCCGGTGCCATCTGCCTTGGCAAAACCAATATGCCACCGATGGCCAATGGCGGCATGCAGCGCGGCGTCTATGGCCGTGCCGAGAGCCCCTACAACGCCGACTACCTGACCGCGCCCTTTGCCTCCGGCTCCTCCAACGGTGCCGGTACCGCCACCGCCGCCAGCTTCTCCGCCTTTGGTCTGGCGGAAGAGACCTGGTCGAGCGGCCGTGGCCCGGCTTCCAACAACGGTCTGTGCGCCTACACCCCGTCCCGTGGCGTGATTTCGGTACGCGGCAACTGGCCGCTGACCCCGACCATGGATGTGGTGGTGCCCTATGCCCGCACCATGAATGATCTGCTGGAAGTGCTCGACGTAGTGGTTGCCGACGATAGCGATCCCCGTGGCGATCTGTGGCGCCTGCAGCCCTGGGTGCAGCTGCCCAAGGCCTCTGAAGTGCGTCCGGCTTCCTATCTGGATCTGGCTGCCAAGCCCGATGCCCTCAAGGGCAAGCGCCTCGGTGTGCCGCGCATGTTTATCAACAAGGATGAACTGGCCGGCACCAGCGAAAACCCCGGCATCGGCGGCCCGACCGGTCAGCGCATCCATACCCGCGAGACCGTGATCGCCCTCTGGGAAGATGCGCGCAAGGCGCTGGAAGCCGCTGGCGCCGAAGTTATCGAAGTGGACTTCCCGCTGGTCTCCAACTGCGAAGGGGACCGACCCGGCGCGCCGACCGTGTTCAATCGCGGCATCGTGAGCCCGGAGTTTCTTAATGACGAGCTGTGGGAGCTCTCCGGCTGGGCGTTCGACGACTTCCTGCGCGCCAACGGCGATCCCAAGCTCAACAAGCTGGCCGATGTCGATGGGCCGAAGATCTTCCCCCACGATCCGGGCACACTGCCGAACCGCGAGGGCGATCTGGCGGCGGGCATGGACGAGTACGTCAATATGGCCAAGCGTGGCCTGAAATCCTGGGACGAGATCGCCACAGTGCCGGACGGCCTGCGCGGTCTGGAGAAGACCCGCAAGCTGGATCTCGAGGACTGGATGGACGGGCTCAAACTCGACGCCGTGCTGTTCCCGACCGTCGCCGACGTCGCCCCGGCTGATGCGGATGTGAATCCGGCCTCCGCCGATATCGCCTGGAGCAACGGCATCTGGGTTGCCAACGGCAACCTCGCCATTCGCCACCTCGGCGTGCCGACCGTCACCGTCCCCATGGGCGTCATGGCCGATATCGGTATGCCGGTGGGGCTGACCTTCGCCGGTCGCGCCTATGACGACAACAACCTGCTGCGCTTTGCCTCGGCCTTCGAGTCCACCGGCAGCAAGCGTATGGTGCCGCCACGCACGCCGCCGTTGGGGTGATTGCTGTTGTAAGTTAAATCTCTGGGGGTCAACCGAGAATACAAAAAGCCACTCGCAAGATGCGGGTGGCTTTTTATTGCTATCTAGTGAATGGCTTAGCTGATCATTTATTTTTCAAACTTATATCTACATCTATGTTACAAAGTTGGCATGATAGTTCTGGTTGAAATTCATGCTTATTGATAGTTTTAATTGGTATCTGTATGAGAACGATATGGGTTGTGTTAGCCTTAGAAAATTAATGTTCTTATATAGAGGTAATCATGGAGCAAGGATTAATCACATTTTTCGATGTTTCTCAATGTGGCTTTTATCGACAGAGGAAAGAGAAAGCTCAAGAATTAATAGAAGGATCTCTTGCCGATACGTTGTCACTGGTGACAAAGTGGTTAGAAGGACGAGAGGTAGAACAAACAATCCCGTGGGATGTAGAAACTCATCCATATCGTACCAAAGTATATTGTAAGTCTATGGAATATGATCCTGTAACGGGTGATTATCTATTTATTTTTTGGAAAAAGTTTGGCGAAGATGATGGGAATATTAATGGGGTTATTGGAGATTCAAAGGTCGGTGATGGAGTCACTGATTCACACATTGTAAAAGCCAGTGTTGGCGGTAAAAAATTAATATTGGGTCAGCCAATGTATTATTGGTTCATGCCTTCGCTTAATTTGCTTGCATCTATTAAGTTCCCTCACTCATTATCTGATACAGATGATGTCGTTAAATTTATAAAAAACTGCATTGATTTAAGAGTTAGCCATCCTAGGAAAAAGACTACAGAGAGCGCAATTCCAAATGTTAGGGCAGGCCGTGAAATAATTACTAAACATGTATCGTATACATCACGTGATGGTTCTTTTTCTTTGGTTTTTAAATTAAAGGCTGATATGAAAGAATTATCAATTGGAGATGCAACATTGGCTGAACTTGCTAAAAATATTTCACACCTTGTTGTTAGGGAGACCATTTCAACTACTAAAAAAGTAGAAAGAAATGTGGTTTTTGAAATGTGGGATAAAGTAACTGGAAATAATGAAAGGGTATCCAGAAGTAAGCAAGTTGAGATTATATCAGAAGAATCCCTTACTGTTTCTGAATTAAAGGGTATTCTGGAAACCTATGCTGAGGAACATGATCCTCGGAGTAAGTGGGACAATGTTGGGTTTAAAACGGATGGTAGAGATGCGCCGACAAAGTGGTTTGATCGATATGTTGAAAGGAAAAAAATTCTGATCAAGAAAAATGAAAAAATGAATGAAAGTTACTTTCCAGCTAAAGTAATTCTTGGTTCGCTGTTAAAAGAACGTAAGTCATTAATTAGTTTTACTGAGAAAAATAATGAAAATGTAGCTGATGAATACAAGGTAACTGTGGTGGCTTGATATGCTGAGAGTTTTCATTGCACAATTTATCTATTTAGTCGCGGGTATACTAGTCGCATACAGCTGTTTTGAGTATGTGTCATATTCAGATATATCATCAGTTATGTCAGTTCTTCAGAATATA
Organism: Aeromonas sp. 602396; assembly: GCF_049173735.1. NCBI lineage: Bacteria > Pseudomonadati > Pseudomonadota > Gammaproteobacteria > Aeromonadales > Aeromonadaceae > Aeromonas > Aeromonas sp. 602396. The sequence goes on from NZ_JAAKSD010000014.1 coordinate 136,831, forward strand.
TCCGCTGCAATATTTACTATTGCAGGTATATGGATTGCTTATATTTACCCAGAGGCAATCACTTCATTTACTAATCCTTCAAAAGTTTCCTTGTTAAAAGGGACGGAAAGTACCAGAAGAATTGAATCATTAGTTATTATAATTTTCACTTCGGCATCAGTTCTTGTTTGTACTTTATTTTGCAGTCTTTTGTATGCGCTCTATTCAAATCATCCTTTTTTTGTGGGATATATACCTGAGATTAGATTTTTAAATGTTTGGTTGTTAGTCTTTTTATGTATAAATCAAATAAAGGCAATGTTATCCGTGATGGTAAATAACATTAAGTTTGTTGAGCGATTACATAGGCTAAAAACAGAAAAAGAAGTTGATGATGATTTATAAGCGCTGTTGGTTCGAATAGCGAAGCGTATTCGGACGATCGCGAACAGGTCGTGGCCGATAAGCAGGTGATATTCAGAGTTTCCTGTTGGCCTTGCCATGACTCGATGCTCGGCGGTATGCGGACGATTACGCTGCGCTAATCGACCCTACATTATGTGGCTTATTGTTACCTCCCCCCTCATCCCCAGCCCTTCTCCCGCAAGGGGAGAAGGGGGCAAATATGCTCCGCTGATTGTGCGTTGGCTCTGTGGTGCGGGTGAATATGAGTGGCTTGGAATTGGCACGGGCCATCCCCTCTCCCTCGGGAGAGGGCTAGGGTGAGGGGCTGCTATCTGTGTTGTCGTTTCGTTTTGAGCCTTTACCTCTCTCCACTTCCCGTACCGTCGAACGCCATATTGGTCGTGGCTCGTCGCCGATTCCCCCCTGAATTTTCTGCATTCCCCCTGACTTCACCCAGACTTCACACAACCTCATTTTCCCCTCACAAATCCCCCGTATCTTCTGCCCACTGCTTAAAAGGCCCGGCTTGCCACAGGGGTGGCGAGGGGGCGGTTGGTTCGAGGGAGCAAGATGATGAAAGGTTGGATGAAGTGCGGATTGGCCGGGGCCGTGGTGCTGATGGCGAGTTTCTGGGGCGGCAGCGTGCGGGCGGCGGGGATCTCCCTCAAGCAGGTAAGCGGCCCTGTCTATGTGGTGGAGGACAACTACTACGTCAAAGAGAACTCCATGGTCTATTTCGGGGCCAAGGGGGTGACGGTGGTGGGGGCGACCTGGACGCCGGATACTGCCCGCGAGCTGCACAAGCTCATTAAACGGGTCAGCAGCAAGCCGGTGCTGGAGGTGATCAACACCAACTACCACACCGATCGGGCGGGCGGTAACGCCTACTGGAAGTCCATCGGCGCCAAGGTGGTGGCGACGCGCCAGACCCGGGATCTGATGAAGAGCGACTGGGCCGAGATTGTCGCCTTTACCCGCAAGGGGCTGCCGGAGTATCCGGATCTGCCGCTGGTGCTGCCCAACGTGGTGCACGATGGTGACTTCACCCTGCAAGAGGGCAAGGTGCGCGCCTTCTACGCAGGCCCGGCCCATACGCCGGACGGCATCTTTGTCTACTTCCCCGACGAGCAGGTGCTCTATGGCAACTGCATCCTCAAGGAGAAGCTGGGCAACCTGAGCTTTGCCAATGTGAAGGAGTATCCGCAGACCATCGAGCGGCTGAAAGCAATGAAGCTGCCGATCAAGACGGTGATTGGCGGTCACGACTCACCGCTGCACGGCCCTGAGCTGATTGATCACTACGAGGCGCTGATCAAGGCGGCGCCGCAGAGCTGACCCGCGCTGTTTTTAACAATGCCGCAGCTTGTGGCAAGTGCAGCGCCGGTATGGAACGCTGCACACCCTCTATGCAAAAGGGCCCGTTACGGGCCCTTTTGCTATCAGATCAGCCACTGCCACCAGGTGAGGCCGATGCTCATCACCACGGCAAAGCCCACGATGGCGATCACCAGACCGATGCGCATCCACTCCGCGCTGGTGTGATAGCCCATCCCCATCAGCAGCGGGATGCGGGCGTGGGAGTAGGTGGCGAGGTTGCAGCCGACGTTGGTGATGGCGGCGATGCTGAAGATGGCGAGCTCGGCAGGTACGCCGACCGCCAGCAGGGCCCCGGCAATCACCGGCGCCAGTGCCACCACCTTGGCGGTGGCCGAGGCGAAAGCATAGGAGGTAAAGAGGTAGAGCCCCATCACCACCAGCAACATGGGAATGGTGCCGAGCCCGCCGAGGGTGCTGTGCATAAAGCCGGATAGTTCATCCCCCAGCCAGCCGGTAAAGCCGACCCGTTTCAGGTTGTCGGCCATCCCCATCAGCACGCTGAACCAGATCAGGGTATCGAAGGCGGCGCTGTTGCCCTTCACATCGTTCCAGTTCAGCACCCCGAGCAGCAGCAGGGCGGCCAGACCGAGAAAGGCGACCGTGGTGGCATCCAGCCCCAGATTGCTGCCGCCAACCCAGAGCACCACCAGACCGACAAAGACCCCGAGCAGGCTCTTCTCATGGCGGGAGAGGGGGCCCATTTTGGCCAGCTCCTCGCGGGCGAAGCGGGGGGCATCCGGCGTGTCGCGGGTCTCGGGGCGGATCACCATATAGAGCACCAGCGGCATGATCAGCAGCAGACCGATGGCGGGCGGCAGCAGGTAGAGCGCCCATTCGCGAAAGCCGACCGTCAGCCCGGCGACACTGGCGGCAATGCCGACCAGCGCCAGATTGCCGGCAAAGCCGGTGCTGAAGGCGACCGCCGAGGCGTCGTTCATGGCGCTGACGCTGGAGAGCAGGAACTGCCCCAGCTTGCGGTCATCCTTGTTGATGGTCTTGGCCAGCGAGTCGGCAATGGGGGCGACGATGGCGGCGCGAGCCGTGTTGCTCGGGGTGGCGGGGGCCAGAATAAAGTCGGCAACCGCCAGACAGTAGGCGGAGCGCAGGGTGGACTGGCCGAAGCGGCTGAGCAGCAGCAGGGCGATCCGCTTGCCAAGGCCGGTCTTGGCAAAGGCGCTGGCAATCATGAAGGCGATGACGATGAGCCAGATCAGCGGGTGGTTGAAATCGACCAGCGCCCCTTCGATGGCCGCCTTGGGGGTTGCTTCGCCGCCGGCATGGAGCACGGCGTAGAGCCCGAGGGAGAGAATGGCGATATAGCCGGTCGGCGCTATGTTGGTGACGATGACCAGAATGGTGGCGATAAACAGAATGGCGGTGTGGTAGGCCGCCGGTGCCAGTCCGGCCGGGGCTGGCAGCTGCCAGCAGACGATAGCCAGCAGCACGGTCACGAGTGCGGCGAGCTGGGCGAGAGTGAGTTTTTTCATAAGATTCCTGTCCGGAATGAGTGGGGAGGGAGCGATTGAGGCCGCTTCGGCCCTACTATAAGAGGGGTAATGGTGGATGCCAAATCCATCAATTACACCAAATGGGTATTCGATTAATTGCGGCTGTTTTTAACGGCGTCTTTGGCTTTGTGAGCTCGGGTTGATGAAGGGGGGTGAGTGAAGGAGTCGTTGCGACCTGGGGGGCTGGCGGGATTAAGGCTGTTCAAGGGGGCGGGGCTTTCATAAGATGGCCCTCTCTCTTTTCCCTGAAAGTTATCCATTTTCGTTATGCAATACGCCTCTCTCGCGCGCCTCAAGCAGGCCTTTATCACCGGGATGTGGGCCTCGCTGGTCAGCATCGTTATTGGCTTCGCCTTCAAGGTGTGGCTGGCGCAGTGGGTCGCCAAGGGAGAGCTGGCGCTGTTCAACAGCGTGGTGGATTTGATTTCCCTCTCCTTTATCCTGATGACAGGTTTTCGCTCTTCCATGGTGGTGAGTTACTCCCAGACCAAGAACGATCGGGACATCATCAATATCTTTCGCTACTTCCTCATCGGCATCGTGTTGCTCACCTGGGGGGCGGTGATCCCCTATATCAAGCACGGGCTCCATATCCGGGTGGAGTATCTGCAACTGGTGGGGGTCATCTTCGGGCTGGGGCTTAAGGTCTACTTCACCAATCTGGTGGCCATGTACCGGATGTATCAGCTCTCCAACCGGGTCACCTGGCTGGAGCCGCTGGCCAACGGTCTGCTGTTTATGGCCTGCTACTTTGGGCTCGGGATGGATGCGCTCGCTTCACTCTTCTACGGGCTGACCTTCTCGTCACTCGCCATCGCCGGTTATATGTATGTTTCGCGTCGTCGGGCCATCGCCACCAGGCCGCTGGCCAAGGTGGCGCTCGGCCCCGAGATGGTGAGCTATGTGAAGAAGAGCTTTACCGCCTCGCTGGAGGCGGGGGCCAGTATCCTGATGATCTACATCACTGTGCTGCTCACCATCCGCCACTTCAGCATCGACGAGCTGGGGGATTTTCAGGTGGTGGTGCGCCCCATCTTCACCTATATGACCACCTTGTTTGTCTTCCCCATCTACCGCTTTGTGCTGCCGGAGCTGGCGGTCAATCTGCGCAATGGCGATCACCGCCAGATCAGGATGATCCGCCGCTGGATCTTCCGCCTCTCCGCCATCGTCAGTCTGGCCTTCTTTGGCTTGATGCTTCTGGCGGGCAAGCCGCTGGTGCTGTTGTTCTTCCCCGCTGACTACGTGGGGGCGGTGCCGGTGCTGTTCCACTTCTCTATCTTCTTTATCTTTATGATGCTCAACGGCTATCAGCTCGCCTATATCAAGGCTCACGGCCACTTTACCCAGAGCCTGCTGATCCGGCTGGCAGGCATAGTGGCGCTGATTGCGGCCTACTATCTGGTGGCCGAATTCACCGCCAACGTGGTGGCGATTATCGTGGCGCTGGGGCTTGGCTATATGGTGATGTTTATTCTCTCGACCCTGGCGGAGCGGCAGATCTTGCGATCCCTGCCACTGGTGCTGGCGACCCATTAGGGTGTGACTCGCCAAGAGCTGGCCCCTGTCAGATAACAAAAAACGCCCGTGCGGGCGTTTTTTATTGGCGGCGCAGGGCAGGCTTAACGCTTGCCCTTGCCACCCTTGTTGCCAGCGAGGGCCTGCTTTCTGGCACGCTGCTTCTGGGCCGCCTTGCTATTGCGGCGCGGCTCGGGCTCGAAGCGGGTGAGATCCGGCTCAAAGCCGGGGAACCACTGCTGGGGCAAACGGGTGTCGAGTACCGCTTCCACCTTCTCCAGCAGCGGCGCATCTTCCGGGCTGAACAGGGTAATGGCGAGCCCCTTGTTGCCGGCACGGCCGGTGCGCCCGATACGGTGGACGTAATCCTCCGCCACAAACGGGAACTCGAGGTTAATCACATAGTTGAGATCCGTGATGTCGAGGCCGCGGGCCGCCACGTCGGTGGCAACCAGCGCCTGCAGGGTGCCGGCGCGAAACTCCAGCAGCACTTTTTCCCGCGCGCTTTGCGACAGATCGCCGTGGAAGGCCAGCGCATTGATGCCCGTCTTGCCAAGCTGCTGGGCCAGTTTGTCCGCCCCCTGACGGGTGCGGCTGAAGATAAGCGCCGGTGCCCACCTTTTCACTTTCAGCATGTGTTCGACCAGCGCCAGCTTGCGATCGCTGTCCACCGTGTAGACCCGCTGCTCCACCTCAGCCGCCGTGGTGTTGCGCGATGCCACTTCAATCAGCTCGGGGTCACGCAGCAGCACCTTGCAGAGGGCAAACAGGTTGTCGTCGCAGGTGGCGGAGAAGAGCAGGGTCTGGCGATCCGCCGGGAGCTGTTTTAGCAGCGCCTTGATCTCGTCCATAAAGCCCATGTCGAGCATGCGATCCGCCTCGTCAAACACCAGATGGCGCAGCTCCGCCAGACTCAGCGCCCCCTGCCGCAGATGGTCGAGCAGACGGCCCGGAGTGGCGATCAGCAGATCCACCCCGGCTTGAAGCGCCTCTATCTGAGCCGCTATGCTCACCCCGCCGTAGACTTGCGTGCTGGTGAGACCGGTGCCCTGGCCGTAGCGCGCCACGCTCTCGGCGACCTGCACCGCCAGCTCGCGGGTCGGCACCAGTACCAGTGCGCGGATTGGGCGGGGCTCTGCTTGTGGCTGCGCAAGCAACTGTTCCAGCAGCGGCAGCACAAAGGCGGCGGTCTTGCCGGTGCCGGTCTGTGCCCCCGCCATCAGATCCCGACCCGCCAGAATGACGGGGATGGCGCGAGCCTGAATGGGGGTCGGCGCGGCATAGCCCAGTTCGCTCAGGGTCTGCTGCAAGCGGGGGGAGAGGGCCAGTTTGGCAAAGGAGGCAGTGGACATAGGGGCACCAGTCGGGGTTATCGCGGCCTGCGGCCACGATACAATGAGTGATCGTGGCCGCGATGGTAACAGAAGCAGGGGGCGCGGCAGAAGGCGATGATGAGCAAGGGCGCATAGCTCCCGGTTTTGCATGCCGTGCATGGCGGTGGCGCAGGACCTCGTCGCCGCGCTCCTGTTTTACCGCGAGTCGGCAGTGCAAGGGACATCCGCCATGACTCTACTCCACAATCAGCACGCTCTCGCTGGCCAGATGGTGCAGCCACTCTCTGACGATCAGCAGCACGGCGGCAAAGTGCTCGTCGCGGGGCAGCAAGCTGGCGGCGAGGGGATCCCCTTCCGCCATGGCGGCCAGCTGGCCAAAGGCTTGCTCCACCAGATCCCGGTCGAGCTGGTTGTCCCCCAGCACTTCGGCCAGCGACGGCTGGCTGCGCAGGGTCAGCTGCAAGCCGGGCGGGATCTGCGGGGCGATGCGCATCAACTCATCTTCCACCACCATGATGGCCCGCTCCAGTTCGAGCGGGGTGGGTGGCGCGTGGCGAAACGGCCCGGGCTGGATGGCGTGGGTGCCAAAGGCCAGCGGGTAGTGTGACGGGGCCGCATCTGGCTGGCTCAGCCAGAGCTGGCTGCTCTGTTCACCAATCTCCAGCAGCAGGGTCATCATCTCCGGTACGGGTTGTGTCATGGTGCTGAGCTCCTGTATTGTAAACGTTTTCCCATTCTGCCTTTGATACCCCCGCCGCCGACGTTTGGCGAGCACAATTTCTGCGAGTCGTCCCTCACTTTGTTGCAAACCCCTTGCAAAAAAATCCATTGGTGGCAGTCTGGATGTCTAAATGGCTGTTTCTGTTTCGTTATCCTCAGATGATTCAGGAGTTCAGATATGGATATTCGTACCGCTCCCCGCGCCATTGCGCTCGCCCTCATGCTGGCAAGCGGCATCGCCGCCGCCAACGAAGCGCTGGTGATCCAGACCGATTTCGGCCTCAAAGATGGCGCCGTATCGGCCATGAAGGGGGTTGCCTTCGGGGTGGATCGCACCCTGCCGCTCTATGACCTGACCCACGAGATCCCGGCTTACAACATCTGGGAAGCCTCCTACCGCCTCTACCAGACCCTGCAGTATTGGCCCAAGGGCACAGTGTTTGTCAGCGTGGTTGATCCCGGTGTCGGCACCGAGCGCAAGTCAGTAGTACTCAAGACCAGGAGCGGCCACTACATCGTGACCCCGGACAACGGCACCCTGACCCTGGTGGCCGAGCACTTCGGCATCGAGGCGGTGCGCCAGATCGACGAGAAACTCAACCGCCTCAAGGGTTCCGAGAAGTCCTACACCTTCCACGGCCGCGATGTGTATGCCTATACCGGCGCACGGCTAGCCTCCGGCGCCATCAGCTACGAGCAGGTGGGCCCGCTGCTGCCCGCCGAGGTAGTGAAGATCCCCTATCAGCCTGCGGTAGCAGAGAAAGATGGCACCCTCAAGGGCACCATCCCGATCCTCGATGTGCAGTACGGCAACGTCTGGACCAATATCGACGATGCCTTGCTGACCAAGGCGGGGATCAACAAGGGGGATAACGCCTGCATCAAGATCCGTGAAGGGGATGTGGTCAAATATGACGGCAAGGCCCCTTACGTCAGCAGCTTCGGTGATGTGCCGGAAGGTCAGCCGCTGGTCTACCTCAACAGTCTGCTGCAGGTGTCGGTGGCGCTGAACATGGACAGCTTCGCTGCCAAGCATCAGGTGCAATCCGGTGCCAACTGGCATATCAGCCTGAAGAAGTGCTCCTGACCCGCACATATATAAGTAGAGATAGAAACAGCAACGGGCGCCTCGGCGCCCGTTTTGTTCTCTGGTCATAAAGAAAGGGATCAGAACTCGTTGGAGAGCGCCTTGTACCCTTTGACCAGATCGATATTGGTGTGGGCCACGTCTTCGGAGAACTCGGCGGCATCTACCGAAACCCGCGGGATATGGGTCAGATCGCTCTGCTGGTTGATACGGGTGGTGGAGGGGACGTAGAACTCCGGCGGCAGATCGCAGCCATCGATCACCGAGTTGTGACGCACCACGGCACCGTCACCGATATGGCAGTTGAACAGCACGCTGTTGAAGCCGATAAAGACCCGGTTCCCCACTTCGCACGGCCCGTGGACTATGCTGCGGTGGGCGATGGAGGTGTACTCGCCGATGGTGACGGCGGCGCCGGATTTGGAGTGGATCACCACCCCGTCCTGGATATTGGAGTTGGCGCCGATGACGATGGGTTCCATATCTCCACTCTCATCCACCTCGTCGGCACGGATCACCGCATAGGGGCCGACAAAGACATTCTCTTTGATGATCACCTTGCCGCAGATGATGGCGGTCTTGTCGATATAGGCGGATTCGTCGATGACAGGCAGATGGCCGGAGGGATTCTTGCGGATCATGTTACATCCTGTGGTTGCTTGAAATGATGCGGTGGCGCACCCGGCGCCAGGATGCCAGCTTACGCCTCGTTATTATCCGGTGAAACCCCGAAGTGGTCTGACCCTTGTCGCAAGCCTTGGCGGGAGCACTGTTTCCGCGCGCTGGAATATGGGAGCATTGCAGCCATTCCCGAGTTGGTTGAAATGGATATATATAGATGAAGAAGATGATTGCCCTGCTGGCGGGTGGTTTGTTGCTCTCCTCGGCCGCACAGGCCAAAGGGGAGGCGGGGGAGTTTGATTATTACGCCATGGCGCTCTCCTGGTCGCCCGAGCACTGCGCCGTCAAACCGGCGGATCGGGACCAGTGTTCCCGCAAGCTGGGGTTCGTGCTGCACGGTCTCTGGCCTCAGTACGATCGCGGTTATCCCAGCAGTTGCACCCGCGAACGGCTCGATCCCGATATGGAGAGCGAGTTTGCCGACCTTTACCCCAGCCGTTTCCTCTATCGCCATGAGTGGGAGAAGCACGGTACCTGCTCCGGTCTGAGCCAGCAGGCCTTCCATCAGCTGGCTAGCGATCTGCGCCAGAAGGTGAAGATCCCGGTGGCCTATCAATCCCCGGAAGCGCCGCTGCGCAAGAGCACCTTCCAGCTCAAGGCCGATCTGGCGAGCGCCAACCAGTGGCTGGCGCCCGACAACATCACGGTGGCTTGCGCCGATGGTGGCCGCTTCCTGCGGGAGATCTACATCTGCGTCAATAAAGAGGGGACGGATGCGGTCACCTGCTCCGCCGAAATGCAAAAGCGTGAGCGTCGCTCCTGTGGTCAGCCGGACTTCCTGCTGCGCAGCGTGCGTTAAGCCTTCACTCTCTCCATCAGGCCCCTTGCGGGCCTGATGTTTAACCACAGCTATCGGAAAGGAGTCTGAAAGATGGATGGCAACAACCGGTTTGGCCCGCAAGAGCGGGCAATGCTGCTCGGGGTGAAAGGAGTGGGGCCGACGGTTATCGAGCGGATCGAACAGCTTGGCTACCATACCCTGGCCGGATTGGCCGAGGCCGACACCACCCATATTGTCCAGCGGGTAGCCAGCATGCTGGGCTCGACCTGTTGGCAGAACAGCCCGCAGGCGCGCAGTGCCATCGACGGCGCCATTGCGCTGGCCCGTGCACATCTGGTCGCCGATACGACAAGTGGGATGAATGGATGAGCTTCTTTAGCGAACTGGGGATGCGTTATCCCATCATTCAGGCACCGATGGCCGGTGTGCAGGGCTGCGAGCTGGCGCTGGCCGTGACCCGTGCGGGCGGCTTGGGCTCCTTGCCTGCCGCCATGCTCACGCCAGCGGAGCTGCGCAGCGAACTGGAGCGTCTTGCCCAAAGTGGTCTTGGGCCATTTAACATCAACTTCTTCTGCCATCGGCAACGGGAACCGGATCCCGTTGTACTGGCCCGCTGGCAGCAGTGCCTTGCTCCCTACTATGCCGAGTTCGGCGTACAGCCCCCAGCTGTTACGACGGCGCCAAGCCGTGCACCTTTCAATGGGGAACATGCCGCCATGGTGGCTGAGTTCAGACCGGCGGTGGTCAGCTTTCACTTCGGCCTGCCCGCGCCCGAGTTGCTTGTCCAAGTGAAGGCGGCGGGGGCCAAGGTCTTGGCCAGCGCCACCACGGTGGCGGAGGCCGTATGGCTTGCCCAGCACGGTGCCGACGCCATCATCGCTCAGGGATTGGAGGCGGGCGGCCATCGCGGTCATTTCCTCTCCGATGATCTCGCCTTGCAGCAGAGCACCTTGACCCTGCTGGCGCAGATCCTCGCGGTGACCGATCTGCCGGTGATTGCCGCTGGCGGTATCGTCGATGACAAGGGGATCGCCAACGCGTTGGCAATGGGGGCGAGCGCCGTGCAGATGGGCACTGCTTTTCTCTGCTGCCATGAAGCGACCACCTCGGCGTTGCATCGCGCCGCCATCCATTCACCAGAGGGCCAGCAGACGGCACTGACCAATCTGTTCAGTGGACGTCCGGCGCGGGGGATCGTCAACCGTCTTATGAAAGAGCTGGGCCCGCTCTCGGATCTTGCCCCTCACTTCCCCTATGCCAGTGGCGCACTGGCCCCGCTGCGCGTCGCCGCCGAGAAGGCGGGGGATAGTGGCTTCTCTCCGCTCTGGGCTGGGCAGGATGTATCGGGCTGCCGGGATCTTCCCGCTGGTGAGCTGATGGCGTGCTGGGTCAAAGAGGCTGGATTGGGATAAGCGCTTCTATATATTCCTCATAGGCCTTCTTATATAGAAGATGTCGAGGGCGCTGCGCGTTAGACGCGACAGTGCGGCAATGGTGGATGAGTGCCAGGCCAGTACCCTTGTAAGCCATTTATCCGGTGTAAAACGTCCTCACTTCACCCTTGGTTGTGGATAAGTCTGTATAAAGGCTGTGTGTTAATATGAATAACCAAGAAATTGCACTTTTTTGCAATTTTATTGCGGTAAAGCCTTGTCAATGTGAGCTGGATCTCTATAATGCGCCACATCGACAGGGCAAGCGGCAACGCAAACAGCCGAGTCGATAACCTCGAAAAGCCTTTGAAAATAAGGCTTGACTCGAGAAGGCGGTTGAGTAGAATTCCACTCCCGCAGCAACACTCTGTTGCATCGCTCTTTAACAATTTGAATCAAGCAATCTGTGTGGGCACTCACAGCATCGAACATCAAAAACAATTTTTGATTTTC